>CAMEON010000030.1 GCA_945929845.1 uncultured Clostridia bacterium
ATCCGCTCATTTTTTGACTTTTTTACGGCTCCAGACCCCCAAGAACTTTCAAAATATGTATATATTCATATTCAGTATGTTGTTTAGCGATATTATTGTTATCATTCTCCCAGGAGTCCCAGCGTAGCTGATACCGAAAGCAACAGAAACGCCATCGCGGGGACCCCTCGCCCCGCTCTACAGCGGAAAAGGGAGCGTACTGCGGGAGGTAGATGAACTGTAACAGGGAATTTACAAAAAAGAACGGTATTTCTCGGCAAGGACTTGATTTTTCCGGAAAGATATGATACAATGAAAGCGTTGTCGGAGAATGAACGCTGTGTATCCTGCCACACAGTATAGAGGGAAGATATATGAACAAGATCAAACATTATTTGAAGAAGATCCCGGAGATCCTGCGGGAGTGGATCTGGCTCTTCCGGTACATAAAAAAGTATTGGCTGGGGGTGCTGACCTATGTGCTCCTGGGCGTGATCGCTGTGGGCATGGGACTTGTGGTGGCCAGTGCCACAGGACAGCTCATCAACATCGTCACCAAGCAGGCGGACGGCAGCATTGCCAAGGCCATTTCCCTTGTCATAGGCCTGGCGCTGGCCCGCATTGCCTTCAACTCCATCGCCTCCTGGCTGACTGCCCGCATCAACATCCGGGTGACCAATGAGATCCGCCACGAGATATTTGAGAAGATCATGCTTTCCAAGTGGGAGTCCCTCCGTGACTACCATTCCGGCGAGATCATCAACCGCCTGGAGGGGGATGTGGGTACCGTGGCCTCCGGTGTGGTCAGCTTCATACCCAACCTGATCACCGACCTGGTGCAGTTCATTGGTGCCTTTGTGGTCATCATGCTCTACGACCCGACCATGGCTCTCTTTGCCCTGGCCAGCGCACCGATCCTGGTGTTCTCGGCTAAGCCGCTCATGAAGATCATGCGGAAGTACACGGAGCAGACCCGGAAGATCAACGGTGAGATCCTGTCCTTCAATGAGGAGGCATTTCAGAATATCCAGCTTGTCAAGGCCTTTGACCTGACCAAACAGCGTTGTCAGGCTCTGGGTACTCTGCTCCAGGAGTACCGCCGGGTGCGGCTGGAGTACACCCGGGTGTCTATTCTGGTCAGTGCGGCTATGAGCGTGATCGGCCTGATAGCCGGGTATGCCTGCTATGGGTGGGCTGTCTACCGTCTGTATCAGGGCGAGTTCCTGTATGGAGACATGACGGCACTTCTGCAAATCACCAATATGCTGTCCTCCGCTTTCTCTGCACTGGTGGCTCTGGTACCCACCGCTGTGTCCACGGCTACCTCTGCCGGGCGTGTCATTGAGGTGACCACTCTGCCGGCCGAAGCGGATGCCGATGCGGAAAAAGCCATAGCCATTGCCCGGCAGGTTTCTGACGGGGAGCTGTGCATCCGGGCTGAGAATGTGAATTTCACTTACCGGGATGCGGATGAGGCCGTGCTCACGGGAGCCAATTTCAGTGCCCGCTCCGGGGAGATTGTCGCCTTTGTCGGCCCCTCCGGCGGAGGCAAGACCACCATCCTGCGCCTGCTGCTGGGTCTGCTCCCTCCAACGGAAGGCTCCCTGTCGGTGTCCCTGATGGGGGAGGACGGCACCTGCCTCTCCAGCCTGCCGGTCAGTGACAGTACCCGCCGCCTGTGCGCCTATGTGCCCCAGGGGAACAGTGTTTTCTCCGGTACCATCGAATCCAACCTGCTGGCTGTGGCTCCGGATGCAACGGAGGCGCAACTGGAGGCCGCCCTGCGAGCCGCCGATGCCTGGGACTTCGTGTCGGCTCAGCCGGATGGCATCCGGACGGTGCTGGGGGAGCGGGGTGTCAACCTCTCCGAGGGACAGCTCCAGCGGTTGGCCATCGCCCGAGCCGTGCTACGGGATGCGCCGGTGCTGATCATGGACGAGGCTACCTCCGCACTGGATGTGGAGACCGAAGCCAGAGTCCTGAAGAACATCATGCAGAACAATCCCCGCCGGATATGCCTTGTCACCACCCACCGGGCCAGTATGCTGGACTATTCAGACCGGGTGTACGATGTGGGCAACGGCCACCTGAGGGAGGTTCCGGCAGGGGAAGCTTTGCCGGTACAGCAGACAGCAGAGGCCGGATCGGAGTCTGATGCTGCATCGTGTGCAGGGGACGCTGTCAATTGAAAGATCATTCATTTATAAAGGAGAATCGGAAAATGGCTATCAAATTGAAAGAAGGATTCGCTCTCCGAAAGGTGGGGCCTATGTACATGGCCGTGCCCTTCGGTGCTACCGCCAACCAGGTCAGGGGGATGATCACCCTGTCCGAGACCGGATACCTGCTGTGGGAAAAGATCAGGGACGGTGTGGACAATGTACCTGCTCTTGTGCAGGTGCTCCGGGAGAATTACGAGGTGTCTGAGGAAGAAGCGACCCAGGATGTCAATGCGTTCATAGAGAGCCTGCGGAGTCAGGGAGTGCTGGAGGCATGAGCATCACCTGTGTGGAGGACATTATGTCCCCCTTTGACCTGATGTACCAGAGTATGCAGAAGTGGGCAAGACAGGCCCGGATGCCGCTCAATGCTTTCTTTGAGCTGACCCCCTTGTGCAACTTCCACTGCCCCATGTGCTATGTCCGCCTGACGCCGGAGATGGCCAGGGCGCAGGGGCGCATCCTGTCGGCGGAGGAATGGCTGGAGATCGGTCGCCAGCTCAAGGACATGGGTACCTTCACCGTCACCCTGACCGGTGGCGAGCCGCTGGTTCACCCCGGATTCTGGGAGATATACGAGGGTCTGCAGAAGATGGGCATCTATGTCACCGTCTTCTCCAACGGTGCCCTCATCGACGAGGCGGCGGCGGCCCGGTTCAAGGCATTCCCGCCCCGGGGGATCAAGCTGTCCCTGTACGGGGCAAGTGATGAGACATATGAGAGAATGTGTGGTGCCAAGGACGGGTTTACCCGTGTCAGTCACGCCATTGACGCCCTGAAGGCCGCCGATGTGCCGGTGTATGCCACCTCCACCATTGTCCGGGACAATGTGCAGGATCTGGAGGCCATGTATCGGTTCGCCGAGGAGAAAAAGATACTATTTACCCACTCCATGGATGTGTCCAACAACGCCCGGGGGGCGGCCAGCGACCCTGTGACTGCCCGCCTGTCCTTTGCCGAGCGGGTGAAGACCTGGTCCCCGGAGACGCTGGCGAAGCACCGCCATCCTTTCCCGACCACACCTTTCGCCTTCTGTCGGGACTTCGGCGCCGCCTGCCACATCACCTGGCACGGCCGGATGCAGGTCTGCGCCGACCTGGCCAGCCGGTATGTCCGGCTGACTGCACCTTTTGACCTCCCGGCCGCCTGGCAGGAGCTGTTGGCTCTGGCAGATGCCATTCCTTTCCCGGAGGCCTGCGCAACCTGCGAGGACAGGGAGTTCTGCCAGTTCTGCCCCGGTGGCCTGAACGCTGAGAGCGGGGACCCGGCGAAAGTCACCCCTGCTTTCTGCGAAAAGGCCGCTTTGCTCCATAAGGCGTATTTGTCAAATGCAAATGTCGCCGCAGACGAGCAACCGGAAAAGTAAAAACATATCGTCCCGGCGGTGCATTTTGTACGGTAATATGTCGGAAGTGCTGTTTACTTACCAGAAAAGAAAGGATATGTTCGTGAAAATTTTACAATACTTTTTTTTCAAAAACTATTGACAAGGATTTCAAAAGAGTGTATAATACAGGCACAGAGCCAAGAATTTCTCGAAAGGAGATTTGAACTATGAGAAAGTATGTGAAGCCTGTAAGCGAGCTCGTTTCCATTTGCATGAACGAGAATATTGCGGAAAGTTCTGCTTTGTCCCTGGAAGGACGGTTTAAGGTAGTTTCCGACGGGAACGGCAATCTGAAGAATACCACTATTCCGTTCCAACCTATTCTCGGCTTCAACAACAGCGAGTTGGAGGGTATGATCAAGGAGTACACGGCATCTTTCGGCGATCTGTTCAGCGATTGCTGGGGCATCGTATGATTGATGGCTTTTCCATCGCTCGTCAGGTAATCCAGATGGCAGACGGCAGTTTTTGCCGTCTGCTTTCTGGTTTTGAGGCCAGTGAGCAGGACAGAGCCCCGGTGTGCCGCATAGAAAACATGGGGGGGCAGACCCAGTTCGGCATCGTGTCCCTGACACCGGAATGGACGCCGGCCCATGTGTTCAAGGCGACCAGTGACGGGAAGGCTGTCCTGATGACAGACAGCGACTACGCCCGTGCCGCCCTGTACGCCCCGGGGTGTGGGGATACCACCGTGAAGGAACTGCTCCTGACGGCGGTGTACTCCCGGCTGGTGCAGTTCGGAGCCCTGCTGGCTCATGCCTCCCTGGTGGATGTGCCGGGGCGGGGTGGACTGATGTTCGTGGGTCGATCCGGCATCGGAAAGACCACCCAGGCCATGCTGTGGGAGCGGTATCGCCAGGCGGTGATCCTCAACGGCGACAAGGTGTTTCTCACCCTGGGCGAGGGTGGTGTGCTGGCTCACGGGAACCCCTGGAACGGCTCCTCTCCCTACAAGGTGAACGGGTACACACGCCTGCGGGGAATCATCGCCCTGGATCAGGCGCCTACCAACACCATCCGCCCCCTGAACGATATGGAAGTGATGTCCCTGTATGTGCCCCATATTTTCATGCCCCTGTGGGATGCCCGGCTGACTGAGACGGCCATGGAGACGCTGGGGCAGATGTTGCCGTTGGTGCCGGTGTATGCCATGAGTTGCCGCCCGGATGAGGAGGCTGTGGCACTGGCAGAGAGAACCGTCTTCGGTGGACAGTCATGATCACGGTCACCGGAAGCGCAATGTGAGGAATGAGTGTATGGACATGAATAGTAAGGAACGCACCATGGACAGGGAGGACTTCCGGCAGTTCATCCTGGACTTGCCGGTGGGCAGTTCGTTCAATCTGCGGGTGACCGGAAACAGCATGATGCCCACTTTCTTGAACCGTGTTTCGGTGGTTCAGCTGAAGCGGGTGGACAGTGCAACCTATGTTCCCCATGTGGGTGAGGTGGTGCTGTTCTGGCGGGCTACGATAGATCGCCCCTTTGTCCTGCACCGGATCTACCGTATCCGGAAGGATGGCATGGTGATCATCAACGGGGACGGGCAGACCTGGTGCGAGGAGATCGACCGGGTGCAGATCCTGTGTACGCTGACCCATGTCACCCGGCGCAGGAAATGCGTGCCGGTCACACGGCTGTCCTTTCGCCTTTGGTCGGCTGTCTGGCGGCCCCTGCGACCCGTCCACCGGGTGGGCGCGCTGTGCTGTTACTACTGGCACCGGGTGCCGTACAAGCTGGGCTTGAAAAAGGAAGATACCAGAGGAGCGGATAACGAAAGGCCATGAAGATCAGAACAGAGAAGGTTGACTACCGCACAGTCATGGCCCTGCCTCGCCCGGCGCATCGGAACCCCCTTCGCCCGGGCCTTCTTTTCCGCACGCTGATGCGGGTAGCTTCCATCCCGGATCTTGTGGCTACCCGTTTTTCCTATGTCAATGAGGTGCCGGCATCCCTTCTGGATCAGCCCTGCCTGATTCTCATGAACCACTCCTGCTTCCTTGACCTGGAGATCGCCGCCCGGATCCTGTTTCCCCATCCCTACGGAATTATTTGTACTTCAGACGGCTTCGTGGGAAAGGAGGCATTCATGCGGCACCTGGGGTGCATCCCCACCCAGAAGTATGTCACGGACATGACCCTGATCCGGGACATGAAATATGCCCTCCGGGAAAAGAAGATGAGCGTCCTCATGTACCCGGAGGCCAGTTACTCCTTTGACGGACGGCCCACGCCGCTGCCGGACAGCCTGCCGGGTCTGCTCAAGCTGTTGGATGTGCCTGTACTGATGATCCGCACGGAGGGAGCCTTTCTCCGGGATCCGCTGTATAACGGCTTGCAGAAGAGGAAGGTCAGGGTCAGTGCCCGGTTTACCTGCCTGGCCACGCCGGAACAGATACGGGCATGTTCTGCCGGGGAGCTGGGCGACCTTCTGCGTCAGGCGTTCGCCATGGACTATTTCCATGAGCAGGCGGAGCATGGTGTACGGGTGAAGGAGCCTTTCCGGGCGGACGGCCTGGAGCGTATCCTGTACACCTGCCCGGTCTGCGGGCAGGAAGGGAAGATGGAGGGCAAGGGCACCCGCCTGACCTGCCATGCCTGCGGTGCCTCCTGGCAAATGGACGATCTGGGCCGTATGGAGCCGGAGAAAAGTACCGCTGGCCGGGGCGGTTTTGCACAGATCCCCGACTGGTACGACTGGGAGCGGCAACTGGTCAGGCAGTCGCTGGAGGATGGTACCTACCGCCTGGATGTACCGGTGCGTATCGGCATGATGGTGGACTACAAGGCCATATACATGGTGGGCGAGGGACGGCTGATCCATGATGGAGACGGCTTCTGCCTGACCGGGTGCGACGGCGCACTGCACTACACCCAGAAGCCGCTGGCCTCCTACGGCTTGTATGCCGACTACTTCTGGTACGAGCTGGGGGATGTCATCTGCATTGGCAACCAGGATGCCCTGTACTACTGCTTCCCGCCCGCCGGTACACCGGTGGCCAAGGCCCGGCTGGCCGCCGAGGAGTTGTTCCGGATGAAGAAAGCGCAGAAAAGGGTACCGCTTCACCAAGGGTGAGGATATGGGGTACGGAAGCGTAAACCGCTTCGTACTCTGGGTAGGGACGCTGGCTCTGGCGTTCCTGGCCGGGAAATGTATGTCCAAGATACGGATGCCGGCCATCCTGGGCTGGCTGATCGTTGGCATGATCTTCTGGCCTCACGCCGTGAACCTGATGCCGTAGGCGGTGCGGGATGCGCCGTGGTACTGTGACAGAATAACGCTTCGAATCATACACAATACATGTTTTGAAAGTTCTTGAAGGGTGTGGGAAACAGAAGTTTGCCGTATGGCAAACTTCATGCACTGGCAACATCCGGCATCGCCGGTGGAGCCAGTGCTGTTCTTCTCAAGAAGTTTCCCACCGTATCCTCGTCCCCCACCTGAACTGTAACTTTACTATCACAAATATTTCACAAAATTTTCAGAATAGGGGTTGACAAATCGGTCAGAAGGCTGTATAATACTCATATATGTGCAGGAAATGCACAGAAAGAATTGAGGTATTACATGTACACTGACAAGACTTTGGTCTGCAAGGACTGCGGACGGGAATTCGTGTTTACTGCCAGCGAGCAGGAGTTTTACGCCGAGAAGGGCTTTGAGAACGAGCCCCAGAGATGCCGTGACTGCCGTGCGGCTCGCAAGGCAAGCCGTGGGCAGGGTAGCGGCCGCCAGATGTTTGACGCTGTGTGCGCCAACTGCGGCAAGGCGTGCAAGGTTCCCTTCGAGCCCCACGATGACCGCCCTGTGTATTGCAGCGAGTGCTTCCAGAACAGGGGCAACCACTGATGGCCTTTTGACCGGTCTGGATCCGGTCATTGGTTGGTCAAAACAAAAACACCGCCATATGAGCGGTGTTTTTGTGTGTCCGGGACTTTTTTCCGCTGGAGGCGGCTAGGCGTGCCTTGACCGCCCTACGCCCGGCCTGTCATGGTTATGGCTTGTGACCCTCTGCCGTGTTCCCCGCATCGTCGGTGTTGCCCGTGCTGTCCCTGAGAACCATGTCATCCCATATCCGGCGGCGGGACATCATAGCCGCTCCGATAACGGACAGTGGCAGGGCCCGGGGGTAGATCTCC
Organism: uncultured Clostridia bacterium; assembly: GCA_945929845.1. Classification (GTDB taxonomy): domain Bacteria; phylum Bacillota; class Clostridia; order Oscillospirales; family CAG-272; genus CAMEON01. Next base: position 7,726 of record CAMEON010000030.1, read on the forward strand.
GGGAACAGGCGGCAATCCTCTGGTAGGATGGCCAGTAGCTTTCGGCGGACATCGGGAGGCATGATCTCCTTGTCCAGGTAGATACCGTTGGGGTGTATCAGCCGGGCGCATACGGCCGCCAGATCCAGCAATTGCTCCCAACCGCCTCCTGTGGAGGAGAAGAGAATGGTCTTGGCCAGACTGTTCTCCATAGGGGCAAGGCAGGCGGGGGTGAACCATGCGGGTGTGGTATGTGTCCTGTCATCATCGGTATCGTCCCTCAACAGGAAAAAGACATCCGGCACTTCACGATCCAGCACACAGAGCAGGGAATGGCAGTCGGTGGCCACCGGACTGTGAGCCAGTGCATACCGGGCGGCGGTGCGGGTATCTGTGATAAGCACCTCCCCCACCACAGGCACATCCTGCATCCCCGGCAGGGTGGGGCAGTCAAGCTCCTCACGGATCACCTCTGCCAATCGGGCGGGGGATTCCAGGATGGGGCGGGGGCCTGCTATGGGAAGGGGCGGGCTGGGCGGGGTCGCTCCGGCGGCGTGGCTGTGCCGGGGGTTATCAGGCACAGTGGGTAGGATCAGAACCGGGCGAACGCCCCGACCGGGCAGGAAGCAGGAAGCTTCCATGTCCTTCCGGAACCGGGCCGCCCGCTCCTGCCGGGACAGGCCGGAAAGGTTGCTTCCTGCCGGTGCCGCTTGGGTCGGAAGAAGGGGATACAGTATCCGGCGGACACGGGAAAGAAGCAGCCGGAGGTTTTCTTCCCCGGTGAAGGTTTCCCGCACCTCCATGTAGGCCGGCGGTTCGGGCGTGATGTCCTGCTCTCCGGTCACATGGAAGCAGGTATCGGATATCAGATGGGCCGTATAAGGCCGGGAGGACAGGTCAAGCACCACCGCCGGGGGAAGCGGTGCCGGGGAAAGCACCCGGCTCATCCTGCCGCTGTTGGGATCCGGCCGCCGCTCCTCCTTGAGGATCCCCTCCAGCATCAACAACCGGACAGCCCGCTGGATGGTCATAGCCCCCAGACCGGAGGCGGCGGTCAGCGATGCCCGAGTCACCGTTTCCTCCACTTCCAGAATATCCAGAAGGGTCTTGCGATTTTCATTGCGGGTGATTACGGTGGAGGTATACGGGTGCGGAAAGGAGGAACTTTTATGATCGGTTTTCATATTTTTTTCTCCACCTGTTACAGTTATGGTTCAATCGTGAGAGACGGGAGCGTGCTGGTGGCTTCTTGAGAAGGATCTAGCTGTCGCCACAGTCAGGCCGGGCGTCTCAAGCCCGAAAAGTTCGTTACAGTTCACCTACCCCCGCCGTGCGCTCCCTTTTCTACCGTAGAGCGGGGAAAGGGGTCCCCGCGATGGCGTTTTTGCTATTTCGGGTAACAGTAACGCTGGCTCCCCTAGGATAATTATAACAAAAATACCATGCAACGCCGCACCGAACATGAATATATACACATTTTGAAAGTTCTTGGGGGTCTGGGGGCTTCTTTCAAGAAGCCCCCAGGCGTTCTTCCGCACCCTACCTGAACTGTAACAAAAGTTCTCGGCCGTATCTCCTGACAGAATCAAAAAATAAAGGTTCGCCTTGACTTTTTGACGGAAAGATGGTATAATAGACAGGCAGCCACGCTGGGCGACTGCGCAGTATCAGGCCGAAAGGTAGTACTGTGAGGAAAGTCCGGGCATCAGAGGGCAGGGTAACTGATAACATCAGCCGCGGGTAACCGCCGGAAAAGGGCAACAGAAACAGACCGCCGGACGCACAGCGGACGGCAAGGGTGGAAAGGCGAGGTAAGAGCTCACCCACTTCCATGGTAACATGGATTTGCTGTAAACTCTATCCGATGCAACACCGTGCAGGCGATCGGGAGACCGATCCGGCTTGCCCGGCCGCTCCCACAAGGGAGGCATGCTGGGTGGCACGGGGCGGGGGAGAGACCGCCCCGGAGCGTCCCGGTGACGGGGCGCAAAGATAGATGGCCGCCACCCCGCAAGGGGGACAGAACCCGGCTTACAGGCGGGACTGCAAAACGGCTTGCCGGACATCCCATGGGTGCCGGGCAGGCCGTTTTTTCTATGTGGCCAGCCCGGAGCCGGCGTGAAAAGTTCATGAGGGCCGACAGTCAGCGACCGGCGGAAGACGGGGAGGACAGACAGGGAATCATTCGCTGTCCTGCTCGCTTGGCCGTTCATTCTTGCGCAGATCGGCACGATCCACCACCCGACGCCCGGCACCCAGGTACTTGCACACGGTCAGAACGCCGGTGTAGATCAGGCCATAGGCCAGAAAGACCAGGACGAAGAGGAGGTATGCATCCCTCGTGGGCAGGACATCCTCGGCCGTCACATCCAGCCCGCCCCGGATAAGCCCCACGGTGTGACGCACACTGCCGGACACGAAGCTCTGGAAATGGAACAGCATGGAGAAGAGCAGGTGGGGGATGAGCGTGGCCAGAATACCGGCACTCACAGTCTCCCCCACGGAACAGACTGCCTCCCGGTAGCCCTCCCGGTACCCCAGGAAGCCGACCAAAGCCGACACACCCACCGAGTAGATCACCACCCGCAGCAGGGTGATGACAAAGTAGGGCATGACAACGAACTTGTCCAGCAGGAAGAGAAGCAGGGACTCGGCCAGCATGACCGTCACGCAGGAGCCGAAGAAGTAGCAGGTGTAGATCAGGGTGTTCAGACCGATGTTCCGAAGTTTCATGATGATGGGCACCCCCGGGGACTCACTGCTCACCGATCAGGTTGTTCAGCATTTCATCCGAGCGTCGCTTGATGACGGCGGCGTAGTAAGCCACGATGATGATCTCCAGCGCATTGGCCAGCCGGTCACGGGCACCTGGCATAGCCTCCGTGTAGTCGGCAATCTCCGCACGGATCACGGAACGGATGGAGGCGGTGGAGCAGATGTCCTGCTCCATCAGCTTTTCCAGGATGCGGCAGATGTAGTCGTACAGCACCGAGTCCCGGATGATGTCGTCACTGCGGTCGTCCACCCGGCCGTTGATGTAGTGGAGCAGGAAAGCGATCTTGTCCAGCTGGATACAGGAGCGGAGCATGTTGATGATCAGGATGTGAGCCACCTGGTCGATGTTGTACTTCTTGAGGCGGGCGTTCTCCACCCAGCCCCGCTTGGTCCAGTTCTGCAGGGTGGATCCGTCAATGCCGGATACCTCCCGGATCTGGGAGAGCATGACGCCATCGCTGATGTAGAAGACCTTGGACAAAAAGTCCAGGCCGGTCACATTGCCCATGTCCGCCTTGGACAGCCTTGTGCCGGGGATCAGGGAATCTTTGATTTCGAGATTCATGGTGTTACCTCCTGAAAACATAGTTACACATGGTAAAGTGCAAAAACAAAGTCATTGATTACAGTTCCTCCTTATTATATCGCACCATCGCCTGATTGTCAATGGGAATGTAAAATTGTTTGCAAATGATTCACAAATCGCATTTCGGTTCAGCCAACTACTGAAGGATGCTTTTTTGCTTTGGCTCAATCAGGGTATGCTACATAACCTTCATCCCATTGCTTGTTCCTGCCTGCTTTCCCCCCATTTCCCGACTTTGCTTCCACAGGATGCTTCCGCAGGATGCTTCCGCAGGAAGCGATCTTCCCTGGTGGGGAAGCGATCTCCGCTTTTTATGCCGGATGCCACTGCGCTTCTCGGACAGGAAAATCAGCGGTTCCCCAGGCCAGAGGCAACATAGTCACCAGACTGTGCCACATATGTTATAGAAACAGTACAGATCAGATTTGGAACGGAGGCAAGCACATGGCAGGGTGGAAAACAGCCACGGCAGGACAACCGGCATCGGGGGGAGAGCGAGAGCATGGCCCGGAGGCCGGGAGAGGCAGGAGGAATCGCAGAAAGTCCGTTGGGACAGGAAAAAAAGGCCGCCTCCGGGTCAGCCCGGCGGCGGTGATCATGGGGGCAGGGATGCTTCTGTGGGTGCTGTGGGAGGGAAGACGGCCGGGGGGCGGAGACATGGATGTGACGGGAACCGCCGTGCTGGCACTGGGGCTGGCCGCCCTGTGCCACGAGGGGGGACACCTGCTTGCGGCCCGGCTCTGCGGGGTGGGCATCCGGGCGGTCACGCTGGATCTGTTCGGTGCCCGGATACACCTGGAGGGTCTGCTCTCCTACGGGCAGGAGTTTTTGATCGCCTGTGCAGGCCCGGCGGTCAACTTCCTGATGGCGGCGGCCGGACTGCCTCTTTGGTTCTCCGGCACCGGGTCATGGCATGGCTTCCTTGCGCTGTTCCTCTTTGCCTCCCTGGGGCTGGGCACGGTCAACCTTTTGCCGGTGGGCACGCTGGACGGCGGGCGGATGCTGTTCTGCCTGCTGGCGAACCTGTGGGGGGATGAGGTTGCCCGCCGGGTGCTGGCTGTGACCACCGGCACCGTGCTGGCGCTTCTGTGGCTGGCGGCGGTGTATGCCCTTTTGCGGGCGGGGAGTATGCTGTCCCTGTTCGTGTTCTCCCTTTGCCTCCTTGTGCGGGTTGTGGGGCGGTGGTAAAAGGAAGACAGTCAGGTGTCAGGTGTCGGGTGTCGGGTGTTATCGGTCAGATACGCCCGTACAGGGCATTGCCCCGGTCTGGCAGGCCGTTCAGGTACCCCAGCACCCGTCCGCCACAGCCCACATACCCGTCCGGCACATCCCGCCCGGGGGTGTGGAGGGTCAGGAGGGTGTCCGGCTCCCCGGCGGCATCCTGGGCAGGGAGGAGGCAGAGCAGATCCCGTTGGCAGAGGCGGGTGGACATCACCGGATAGTCGGCAGAACCGGAGACCGGTATCAGCCGCCCGGCGGCAGGCACATGGACAAGGCGGCCGGCAGACAGGGACTCCGGCAGGTACCCGGCCCGGGATAGGGTCAGGCAGGACAGCCCCACGGACAGGAGCCGGGGGGTGGCATGGGACAGGGCGGCGGGGGACTGACCCCGCCCGGTCAGGCGGTCAAGCATCCCGGCGATGGCCTTCTCCTCCACCAGCAGGGTGGCATCGGCCTCGCTGATAGCCAGCACCACCAGAGCCGCCCGCCCCAGTTGCTGTACCAGCTTCTGCGTAGCCGCAGGCACCAGCCGCCGGATGGGGGCGGCGGGACGGAGCACCACGCCCTTCTCGTCAAAGACAGTCTCCCCCATGACGGAATCCGTAGCCACCGGGTATATCATGCACCGGTAGCCCCGGGTGGTCAGCACGGAGGCCACGGCCTCCACCGCCGCTTCCTCCCCCCGCCGAAGCACCGGCAGGACAGCCAGGGGACGGGTGCCGGAGGCGGGGGCGGGTCCCGCCGGGGCGGATTGGGCAATCCAGGAGCTGTCGGCGGCCTTCGGCGCAGGGGAGACAGCCGCCTGTACCGGCACTGTCTCTGCCTCCGGCTGGGTGTCGGACTGCGTGCAGGACGGAGCGACAGTCCCCACCGGAACCCCGGGGAAGGAGGCACCGGCGGCCTCCGGATCCACCTCGGCCAGGAAGGCCATGCGGAAGGGGCGATGAGCCAGCGTCTGGCCGACTGGGGACAGCACTACGCCGGGGGCAGAGGCCAGCAGATCCGACAGGGTGCGCCCCTGGGTGACCAGCGGAGTAAGACCCACCAGTCCGGCGGGGCGGGAGGCGACCCGATCCGTCATGACCCGCCACTCGGCAAAGTCCGGGCCGCCCTGGGCGGCAGGCAGACGGTCTGCCTCGGAGAACAGCAGGTACAGCCGGTGTCCGGGGGTGAGGGGACAGGGCGGCACAACCGTCAGGGGTTGGGAGGACACCCGGAAGGCCAGCACCGACAGGGAATCCGCCTCCTCTGCCCCGGAGGGGATGGCGGAGAGGATCGGATCCGGCATGGGCAGACACAGCTCCACCGCCGCTCGGTACAACCCGCACAGGGCGGACAGGAGGGAACAATACCCGGTGCTGTCAGCCGGTACGGTATAGCGCAGGGACACGGACAGAGCCATGTCCTGCCGAGCCACCCCCCGGGCAGCCAGTTGGGCGACGGCGGCCAGCAGGGTGTCTCGGGCATTCACATAGTCCAGATGATCCGTTTCTGCCGCCGCTACATACAACGCCCGGGCAGGCAGGAACAGGCATCCCGGATCCGCCTCCCGAGCCACTGTTTCCCGGCTGTCCTCGGTCAGACAGGATGCCCCGGCGTAGGGCGAGGCCGCCATGACCAGCCAGGGCAGGCGGACGGTGGGTGCTTCCGTCTCCTCTGGGACGGGGAGATGGAAGGTGTACAGGCAGGGGCAGACAGCCGTCCGCACAAGGGCTGTTCCCACCCGCACAAGGGATTTCCCCTCCAGCGTCACCGCAAAGCGCCCCGCCTCTGTGACCCGGCCGATGGCGATTGCCTCCAGCTCCATGCGCTGGCAGAGGGCCAGGGCGGCCTGAGCGTCTGCGGCACGGACGCATAGGATATAGTCAGCCTGCCCGGCCTGTGCAGGGGCTGTGCCCAGGGCGCAGAGGGACTGGATGGGGCGGTCAGCTCTTGCCTCGGGCGGGAGCAGCCTGTCCAAGTCCACGGTGGCTCCGGGCACAAGGGAGAGGATGGCCAGGGGCAGGGGCTGTCCGGCGGCACAACCCACACGGCACACGGCAGAGAGGGGAGCCGCCCCCACTGCCTCGGGGGACAGGGGAGAGGCCAGCAGGCGGCGCAGTTTTCTCGTGTCAGCACCCCGCAACCGTACCAGTATGTCCCCGGGGACAGGCCGATAGCCGGGTGCCGGTTGGCTCCCGGGGGCAGGCACGGTGCAGATCAGACGGCTGTGGCGCAGGGAAGCATCCCCGGTACAGGATGCGTCGGACACCTGCCCGTCCTTCCCCGGCAACACTGACACCGACAGAAGGCGGAAGGCGGGCTGGATCCCGGTGGCCAGGGCCACCCCTTCCGCCGGGCGGTCGTCGGCCTCCGCCAATACCCGGCGAGCGGGGGCAGGAGTGACCCGCTGATCCTCTGTCCGGGCCAGCCAGCGTCCGGTCAGGGGAAGCAGCTCCGACAGGGTGCAGGGGGAGCTGTTCTCCGGGGAGAGGGCGTGGCGGCGGGCCATCATGTCTGACCAGGCGTCAGCCAGCGCCCCGCTGTCCGTGTACAGGGCACCGGCGGCCAGACGGGTGGCCGTATGGCGGGTCAGCTGATCCAGACTGTCAAACAGGCGCAGTTCTCCCACGGTGGGATCCCGTTGCTCCACCTTGGTGTAATGCTCTTTCAGCCAAGCCAGCCGTGCCTCGTCCAGCCGGGTGCCCAGATCCCGGTTGAGGGCGGGCAGAGCGGACGGTTCCAGCTTGCGGAAGGGAACCACCTGTCGTCCGTCAAAGGGCATTTCCGGGGTCGTACCGGGTGTGAGCTGTTCTGTATTCATGGCCTTTCTCCTCTCTTTGTACCGAGCTGTTTCAGCATGCCGGATCCTGTGCGGGCAATCGGCATACCAGCACCTCCCCCTCCCGGGCGGTGGGGGTGACGGTGATCTCCCGACCCCGCAGATCCTCCCCGGTGGGGATCCTGACCTCCACGAAACCGGGGGTGTGACCGAAGACGCTGTCCCCCTCCCGGCTCTCGCACAGCACACTGACCGGTGCGCCGGTTTTCACCATGCCGTCCAGAATGGCGGCACAGCTTGCGGCGGAGACCTGGGACATCCGCCGCACCCGCTCATGCTTCACCGCCTCCGGCACCTGATCTGGCATCTGGGCGGCGGGGGTGTTCTCCCGCTTGGAGTAGGGGAACACATGGATGTGCAAAAAGCCGGCCCGGCGGGCAAAGTCCAGGCTCTCTTCAAACTCTGCCTCTGTCTCCCCGGGGAAGCCCACGATCATGTCCGTGGTGAAGTGTACCCCGGGGATGGCGGCTCTCAGCCTGTCCATGGCGGCCATGGCCTGTCCGGCGTTATACCGCCGCTTCATCCGGGCCAGGGTGGCACTGCACCCGCTCTGCACCGACAGGTGGAAGTGGGGAGCCAGGCAGGACAGGGGGGCGATGGTGTCCACAAAGCGGCGGTTCATGACGGAGGGATCCAGCGACCCCAGCCGGATGCGACCCACGCCGGGGATGTCATTGACCGCCCGAAGCAGATCGCCCAGTCCGGGGCGGACGCCATCCTCCCCGGCGGGCAGGTCATAGCCCCAGGAGCCGGTCTCGATGCCGGTCAGCACCACCTCCCGGCAACCGCCCTGTGTCAGGGTGGTCACCTCCCGGAGCACATCCGCCAGCGGCTTGGAGCGGACAGGCCCCCGGGCGTCCGGAATGGCGCAGTAGGTACACCGGGCCTGACAGCCGTCCTGGATCTTCACATAGGCCCGGGTGCGGTCAAACCGAGTGATGGTCATGGGCTCGAAGCGACAGCCGTCCAGGGAAGGCACCGACAGAAGGGGAGCCTTGGGCTTGCTACCGCCTGCCAGCAGACGCCGGGCGGCCTCCACTACCTCCATTTTGTTGCGGTTGCCGATGATGCAGTCCACGCCGGGGATGGCACTGATGGCCTGTGCGTGACTCTGGGCGGAGCAACCGGTGACGATCAGGTAGGCCTCCGGGTTCTCCGACAGCAGTCGCCGGATGGCCTGCCGGGCCTTGCGGTCAGACTCGGAGGTGACGGTGCAGGTGTTGACGATGTACACATCGCAGACATCCTGGGGTTGGCACAGGGTGAAGCCGCAGGCGGCCAGGGCCTCGGCGATGGCTTCGGACTCATACTGGTTGACCTTGCACCCCTGCGTCAGGATGGCGGCGGTGGGACGGCGGGTTTGGCTGGACATGGCACAGCTCCTTTTTTCATGTATGTCTGGTCACAGTTCAGCAGGGGGCTATGAATTTGACACATAAGGCCATGTTGTATTGTAGGGGCGAACTTCGTTCGCCTGCCATACGGGCGGATATGGAATCCGCCCCTACAGAGTGATGGGAATGCCCCTGACAAGTACGAAAAAACCATTTCCTCTCCACACTCGACCGGGTAAAGTATGCGCTCTCTCCCTTTTTTCGTAGGGGCGGATTCCATATCCGCCCACAGCGTGGTGCGCAAAGGATGGAACCAAACGGTTATTCTACGGTCAAGCACCTGAACTGTAACTATGTCTGTACCTATTGTAGCACGGCAGGCGGGGAAAGTAAATACGGAAAGTGTTAAACTTTTTCGTATTGTCCGAAGAATTTACATATGGCTATTGAAAAAAGCAGAAAAAAGAGGTATAATAACACTCAGCAAGTCATTCCCATGAAAATAAACGGAGGAAAAACTGAATATGAGCGAATTTCATGTCATTGACCACCCCCTGATCACCCACAAGCTGTCTATCATGAGGAACCGCAAGACCGGCTCCAAGGATTTCCGTGAACTGCTCAACGAGATTGCCATGCTGATGGGGTACGAGGTATTCCGTGACCTGCCGCTGGAGGAGATCACCATCGAGACCCCCATCACCAAAATGAAGGCCAAGGTGGTCTCCGGCCGGAAGCTGGCCATCGTGCCCATCCTGCGGGCGGGCCTTGGCATGGTGGATGGTCTGCAGAGCCTGGTGCCGGTGGCCAAGGTGGGGCACATCGGTATGTACCGTGACCCCGAGACCCACAAGCCGGTGGAGTATTACTGCAAGCTGCCCACCGACATCGGCGAGCGGCTGGTGGTGCTGGTGGATCCCATGCTGGCTACCGGCGGCTCGGCCGTGGATGCCTTGACCAAGCTCAAGGAGCACGGTTGCCGGAACATACGCTTCATGTGCCTTGTGGCCGCTCCGGAGGGTGTCAAGGCTGTGCAGGAGGCTCACCCGGATGTGGACATTTATGCCGCCGCCCTGGATGAGTGCCTGAACGAGCACGCCTACATCGTGCCGGGGCTGGGCGATGCAGGCGACCGGATCTTCGGCACACTGTAACACATACGCACAGGCTATGCGAGAGAGACCCCACCGTCAAGGGGGCCTCTCTCTGCGTCATAACACCCGGGGAATCGGGTTTCACCAGAGGAGGCGGAACAGTATGCGGATCCTGACTGTGGGAAAGAATGATGCGGGACAGCGGCTGGATAAATTCCTGACCAAGGCGGTCAGGGGTCTGCCTCAGTCCCTCATGTACAAGTATATCCGAACCAAGAAGATCAAGGTCAACCGGGCAAGGGCTGAGGCCAACCAACTCCTTGCGGTGGGGGACGAGGTACAGCTCTTCATAAAGGAGGAGTTCTTCGGTGCCCCCTCCCAGGACAGGGGGGCCTTGTCGGTCATCCGACCCAAGCTGGACATTGTGTACGAGGATGACCGCATCCTGATCCTCAACAAGCGGCCCGGCGTGCTGGTTCATGACGATGCCGAGGGCGGGGAGAATACCCTCATCATGCATGTGCAGGCGTACCTTCTGGGCAAGGGGGCGTACGACCCGGCGGATGAGCAGTCCTTCGCCCCCGCCCTGTGCAACCGCATTGACCGCAACACTGGCGGTATGGTGCTGGCCGCCAAGGATGCCGAGGCTCTGCGGGACATGAATCGGCTCATCCGGGAGGATCAGCTATCCAAATACTACCTCTGCCTGGTGCACGGCCATATGCAGGCCCGGCAGGCTACGCTCCACGGGTACCTGAAAAAGGACAGTGCCGAGAATCTGGTACAGGTGGAGGATCACCCTTTCCCGGGTGCCAAGGAGATCGTCACCGCCTACCGGGTGCTGGACGAGCGGGTGGTGAGCGGGGAGACACGATCCCTTTTGGAGGTGGAGCTGATCACCGGACGCACCCATCAGATCCGGGCTCACATGGCCCACATCGGGCACCCGCTCCTGGGGGACGGAAAGTACGGCATCAACCGGGAGGACAGGCACGCCGGGTTCAAGTACCAGGCTCTGTACGCCTACCGGCTCCGGTTTGATATACCGGGGGACGGCGGGGTGCTGTCCTACCTGCGGGGGCGGGAGTTTATGATAAACCCGGAGGATATATGGTTCACCCGAGACTACCGTGTGCCCGGCCGGGGAGAGAGAGGAGGGTCTTGATGACAGCGTCTGCCGATATGTCCGGGAGTCTGCTCCGGGACAGGACGCCGGCCGGGCGGCTCCGCTCCGCCCCGGCCTATGTCCGCTGGTTGCTCCTTGTGGGCGGTGCGGTGCTGACCGGTTTCACTGTTCTGTTCCCGCAGATCGGACTTTTGGAGTGGGTATCGCTGATCCCGTCTGTGGCCGTCATTCTGACGCTGGCCGCCGATCCCACGGTCAGACTGCGGCGGATGTACCTGTACGGGCTGGCCTTCTTCGAGAGCTACTACCTTGTCATCTTCCACTGGTTCCTGTACATGTACCCCCTGACCTTCGCCGGACTGTCTGACGGGGCCTCGGCGGTGGTGGTGGCCGTGGCCTGGATCGGCCTGTCCGCCTTTCAGGCGGTGGGGGCGGCACTGGTCTTCCCCCTGTTCGCCCTGGCTGTCCGGGGACGGTGGCTGTCCCGGTACCCACTGTTGCATCCCTTTCTCTTTGCCGCCATGTGGACGGTGCTGGAGTGGTGGCAGGCCAACAGCGGCTGGTCCGGAGTGCCCTGGGGACGGCTGCCCCTGGGGCAGGTGGGACTGCTGATCACCGCCGAGAGTGCGGCGTATTTCGGTTCCTACTTTGTGACCTTCCTGCTGGTGGCCGTCAACGGGGCGGCGGCCTGCCTGCTTCTGTATCCGGATCGGCGGCGGCTCTGTGCCGGTCTGGCGGCTGGTATGTTCCTTTGCGATGTGGCACTGGGCGGTCTGCGCCTTCTGACCTACCGGGACGAGGGGGAAGCCGTGACGGTGGCCGCCGCCCAGGGCAATATGTCCTCCCTGGACAAGTGGAGCGGGGACTCCCTGCAAAAGGCCAGCACCATATATGCTGACCTGACGACCCAGGCCGCCGCCGATGGGGCGGTGCTGGTGGTCTGGCCGGAGACAGCCCTGGCGACCCGGCTGGATCAGTCGGCATCCATGCAGGACTACCTGTCCGCTCTGGCACAACAGACCGGTGTCACTCTGCTGGTGGGTACCTTTACCGGCGAGGAGGGGGCACCGTCCGGCTCGGACTACAACTCGGTGGTGGCTGTCCTGCCGGACGGCAGCTTCCACGGGACGGTGTACAACAAGCGCAACCCGGTGCCCTTTGGGGAGTTCGTCCCCTTCCGGGAGCTGGTCATGACCCTGGTTCCCCCGCTGGCCCAGGTGGGGATGCTGGACAGCGACCTTCTGGTGGGGGAGGAGTCGGTGGTCTTTGACTTGAATGAGGGTCGGGTGGGTTCCATGATCTGCTTTGACTCCATCTATGAGCGCAACGCCCTGGAGAGTGTGCGCAACGGGGCGGAGCTTCTGGCTGTGTCCACCAACGACTCCTGGTTCCAGGATTCCAGAGGTATCTGGATGCACAACGCCCAGTCCCAGCTTCGGGCCATTGAAACAGGCCGCTACATGATCCGATCCGGCAACACGGGGGTGTCCTCCGTGATCTCGCCCACCGGACAGGTGGAGGCCGAGCTTGGCCCGCTGGTGTCCGGCTATGTGACAGGGAAGGTGCACTTCAACGGGAGCCGCACCCTGTACAGCTATATCGGCAACCTCTTTGCCTACCTGTGCATTGCCTTCTGCGCCCTGTCCGTGCTGGCACGCCCGGCGGAGGCGGTGTACCGACGCCGGAAACAGCGGGGGCACTGAACCGTAGCTCATGAAAAAAGGCACTGCCATACCACTCATGGCTTGTGCCTTTTTTCTTTCCTCTTGTCAGCTGTCAGCCTGTAAGAAATCCGACGGAATACCTGAAGCGGAGAAACACCCGCTCTATGCCGGAATGATCCTGTAGCTGCTGGGGTGGCTCCGGCTATCCGGCCAGCTCCTTGCGCAGGCGGGCGAGGATCCGCTTTTCCAACCGGGATATGTAGGACTGGGAGATGCCCAAAAGGTCGGCCACCTCCTTCTGAGTCATTTCCTGACGCCCCCCAAGGCCGAAGCGCATGCTGATGATGAGCTGTTCCCGCTGGTCCAGACGGTGGATGGCCCGGTACAGAGCCTGCTTCTCCTCCCGTTGCTTGACCTCCTCGTCCACGGGGGCCTCGTCACTGCCCAGCACATCCGACAGGAGCAGTTCATTGCCGTCCCAGTCGGTATTCAGCGGCTCGTCAAGGGACACCTCCTGCCGCCCGCTGATCTTGCGGATGTACATGAGGATCTCATTCTCAATACACCGGGAGGCATAGGTGGCCAGCTTGATGTTCTTGTCAGACCGGAAGGTGCCCACTGCCTTGATCAGCCCCAGGGTACCGATGGAGATCAGATCCTCAATGCCCACCCCGGTGTTCTCAAAGCGGCGGGCGATGAAGGCAACCAGCCGCAGGTTCCGCTCGATCAGCACCGTGCGGGCTTCTTCACTCTCCGACCCTCCGGCCTCCAGAGCACGGATAGCCTGGGCTTCCTCCTCCCGGGACAGGGGCTGGGGCAGGACATCCGGCCCGTTGATGTAGAAAAGCGATTGCCGGGGGCAGACCCCCAGCCGGAGAAGCAATGCCTCCAGGCGGAGGATCAGACTTGCACACTTCATGGCTGCACTTCCTTTCTGCTATATCCGGACATATCCGCAGGGACTCCGACATGTTATGTAAGAGATACCGGCACCAATACCTGGGGGGCGTCCCCTCCGTTTCCATGGCTGCCGCCACCGGGCAGGTCGGTCGGTGCGACCAGCGCATCCACCTGGCGCACCATGTCGCCCCGGGGGCGGTGTACCGTGACAGTCATGCTGTCCGGCCGGATCCCGATCAGCAGCCCCTGACCGGTGGCGGTGGCCGTGGGAACCAGCCGGATGCGCCGAGCCTCGGGGGCTGCCGTCAGCGACTCCATCCGAGGGGGACTGTCCCGCAGGACGGAAACCAGGGCCGGGGACAGGAGGGGGCGCAAAGCCTCCCGGCTGACAGGCACCACCGGCCTGCCTCCCACCGGGTCTGTCAGCAGATTCCCGCTGTCCACCATGCCTTCCAGGGTAACAGCCCGACCGTTCAGCGTGACCTCCACCGTCACAGGATCGGTGTGCCGGGCACCGATCTTCTGAAACAGGTGGCCACCGGCGGCCGCAAAGAGCCCACTGCAAAGAGCCAGCAGGGTGAACAACCAGGCGGTAGGCCCGTCAGCCCCGGCCTGTCTCAGCCATCGGCCCAGACCCAACCGATTGAGCAGGTTGTACAACCCGGTGATGGCTCCGCCCATGAGCAGGGAGACCAACAGGTAGACCCCCGCCGCCAACAGCCAGCTCAGACGGTGGCCCGGCTCCCCCGGAAAGACCAGCGCACAGAGGAGCAGGCAAACGGCGATGTCTATGAGCAGGGCTCCGGCCTGTCCCACCTCCACGAGAAGGGCTACCACGGCATACACCCCGCCCAGCGCCGACCCGATCAGAAGGCGAGGCACCGACAGGTGCCGGTGAAGCAGGCGGGCGGTCAGCAGGAAGCAGAGGCAGTCCATGCCGCCGTTGATCAGAAAGAGCAGATCGCCGTACACCTCGGTTTCCATGGCCGTGCCTGTCCTCCCCTTCGTTCGTGATGACCCTATTATACCCCCGGCACCCTGCGGTCTTTGTCAATGTGCGCCGCCGGGAGCGGAGATTTTGCCGACAGCTTCCCCGCAGGAGAGCCGGTATGCGGCAGAGTCGTGCGAGATCCTGCGGAGAGAAGAAGGAAAAAACGCCGCCCGTAGGGAGGCCCGTCGGAAAAGCCAAAAACCCGCCTGACCGACTGTATGCGGCAAGGCGGGTAAATATGCGTAAAATATGGATGAAAATCGCTTTTCTGCTTCTGCTTCTGTCTCTGCTTCCGCTTCTGCTTTGGGATGAATGGCACGCCTCATTCTGGCCTTGCAGCGGACATTTTCCCGGCCAGGCGGCGAACCTCCCCTACGGACACCCGGTTGAAATCCCCCTCCACCGTGTGCTTCAGAGCGGAGGCGGCCACGGCAAAGTCAATGGCCTCCTGCCTGCCGTAGTTGTGGCACAGGGCATAAATCAGCCCGGCACCGAAGCTGTCCCCGATGCCCACCCGGTCTATCAGGGGGAGGCGGTAGGTGGGGGCAAAGGCAACCGCCTGCCCGTCGTACAGCAACCCCGACCAGGTATCCTCCGAGGCGGAGAGGGGTTCAAACAGAGTCAGGGCCACCTGCGAGAAGCCGAAGCGAGCGCAGGCTTCCCGGGCCATGGCCTCGTAGTACGCCTGCCCGGTGCCCTCCGGCTGGATGTCGAACAGGTCACGCACCTCCCCCTCGTTGGCGATGCAGACATCCACCAGCGAGCACAGCTCCGCCATCACAGGCCGGGCCGCCGAGAGAGACCACAGCTTCTCCCGGTAGTTCAGGTCGCAGGACACCCGCACGCCCAGGCGGCGGGCGGTCAGGCAGGCCGTGCGGCAGATGTCTGCCAGCACCGGAGACAGCGCCGGGGTGATACCGGTGAAGTGGAACCAGTCCGCACCGGAAAGCAGGCTGTCCCAGTCAAAATCCGAGGGCGACGCCTCGGCAATGGCAGAGTGCGCCCGGTCGTAGATGCACAGACTGTCCCGCACCCCGACCCCCTTTTCCTGATAGTAAAGGCCCATGCGGTCGCCGCCGAAGCAGATGCTGGCGGTGTCCACCCCGAAACTGCGCAGGGTGCGGACAGCCCCGCGGCCCACGGCCTGGTCGGGCAGACGGGTGACGAAGGCGGCATCCTCCCCAAAATTGGCCAGGGAGATGGCTACATTGGCCTCCGCCCCGCCGAAGCTACCGGTCAGCCGGTCGCTCTGGAACAGGCGTTCATACCCCGTAGGGGAAAGGCGCAGCATGATCTCGCCGAAAGTGACAATGCGCATGATGGTATGCTCCCTTCATATACATTCCGGTGAGGGACTCACCCGATGATGTCGTGCAGGCGGCGGCAGTTGGCCCGTATGTCCCCCTTGAGGAGGAAGCTTCCGCCTACAGCGGCCACCTTGTCGCAGTCCAGAAACGCCCGGATGTTGGACAGATCCACCCCACCGGTGGGCAGGAAACGCACCTGCGGGAAGGGGGCGCCCAGAGCCTTGATGGCCTCCAGACCGCCATATATCTGGGCGGGGAAAAATTTGACCGTGGTGATGCCCAGAGACAGAGCCGCCATGATCTCCGTGGGCGTCACACAGCCCGGCAGGTAAGGAACACCGGCGGTGGCACAGACCTGCGCGATCTCCGGCGACAGTCCGGGGGAGACCAGGAAAGCCGCTCCGCAGTCCACCGCCAACCGGGCCTGCCCGGCGTTGATCACAGTCCCCGCCCCCACGCACAGGGAGGGGAACTCCCTGACCGCCAGCCGGAGGGCTTCGGCGGCGCAGGGGGTGCGGAAGGTGATCTCGGCGCAGGGCACACCGCCATCGGCCAGGGCGGACAGGAGCGGGGTGGTTTCGGACAGCGTCCGCACCACCACCACCGGCACCACCCGGCAGGGGGGAAGGATGGCATCGGGGGAGGGAATGGTCAGCTTTTCCACCGTGTCTGCCTCCTCATATGCCGGAGTAGGCGTTGAAGCCGCCGTCCACAGGAACCACCACGCCGGTCACGAAACCGCTGGCCTCATCCGACACCAGCCAGAGCAGGGTGCCCAAAAGGTCGCTGACCTCGCCGAAACGCTTCTGGGGCGTGGCGGCCAGGATCTTGCCGGTGCGGGGGGTAGGGGTGCCGTCCTCATGGAACAGGAGGCTCCGGTTCTGATTGGTGACAAAGAAGCCGGGGGCAATGGCGTTGACCCGGATGCCGCAGGGGGCAAAGTGGACAGCCAGCCACTGAGTGAAGTTGGAGATCCCGGCCTTGGCCGCCGAGTAGGCGGGGATCTTGGTCAGGGGGCGGAAGGCGTTCATGGAGGATATGTTGATGATGTTGCCGCCCTCCTTGACCATATCCGCCGCAAACACCTGCGTGACCAGGAAGGCGGAGGTGATGTTCAGGTCAAAGACGAATTTCAGCCCGCTCTCCTCCAGGTCAAAGAAGGATTTCAGGTCGGCAGCTTCCGCCAGCTCGGCGGTCATGGTCTCGTTGTCACAGGTGGCCCGGGGATTGTTGCCGCCGGCTCCGTTGATGAGAATGTCCACCGGCCCGAAGGCGGCGTGCACGGCTTCAGCGGCCTTCTGTATATCCGCCTTGTCCAGGCAGTTGGTGGGGATAGCCAGGGCATTCTCCCCGATGGAGTCCGCCACAGCCTGAGCCGCCTGGGCGTTGATGTCCAGGAGGGCGACCCTGGCACCCGATGCGGCAAGAGCCCGGGCAAACTCGCTCATCAGCACGCCGCCGGCTCCGGTGATGACCGCCACATGTCCGGTCAGATCAATGGAAAAAGGTAATTTCATGGTAGGTTCCCTCACTTTTTACAGTATCTGATATATGACTTGAAAGTTCTTGGGGGGTCTGGGGGCGGAAGTTTGTCGAAAGGCAAACTTCTTGGACTGACGACACCTGGTTTACAGGTGGCGGCAGTTCGGTTCTTCTCAAGAAGATCCCAGCGTACTCCTCGTACCCCTCGTACTCCCCGTTCTCCCCGCTCTTTCCGCCTCCGCCGCCTCAAACAGGCCGGTCAGGTAGCAGGCGCCCAGGGCCCGGTCGTACAGGCCGTAGCCCGGCTTGCCGTCCTCTCCCCAGATGTTGCGGCCGTGGTCGGGGCGGACATAGCCGTCAAAGCCGTGATCCACCAGTGCCTTGACGATGCCATACATATCTAGACTGCCCTCCCGGGTCTGATGCCCGCACTCGCAGAAGTCCCGCTCTCCGGAGAAACGGATCTGCCGCAGGTGGGCAAAGTAGGTGCGGCTGGCCAGCGATGCGGCCATAGCCACCATGTCATTGTCCCGGGAGGCACCCAGGGAACCGGTACACAGGGTGATCCCGTTGTGGGGATTGGGGACGGCCTCAAACAGCCGCCGGTAGCTGTCCGGCCCTGTGATGATGCGGGGCAGGCCGAACATATCCCAAGGCGGATCGTCCGGGTGGATGGCCATGTGGATGTTGGCCCTGTCGCAGGCGGGCAGGATCCCATTCAAGAAATATACCAGATTGTCAAACAGCGTCTCATGGCTCATGCCGCTGTAGGCCTGAAGCAAGGCTTCCAACTGATCCTGGGTGTAGGACTCATCCCAGCCCGGCAGATGCAGGTCGTGGGGATCCAGCCCCATCAGTGCCTCATGGCAGTAGGACAGGGCGTTGGAGCCGTCGGGGCGGGGGGTGTGCAGATCCGTGCGGAGCCAGTCGAATACCGGCATGAAGTTGTAGCAGACGCACCGCACCCCGGCCTGCCCGAGATTTTCAATGGTTTTTGCGTAATTCTCTATGTAGCGATCCCGGGTGGGACAGCCCAGCTTGATGTCCTCATGCACCGGGACGCTCTCGATGACCTCCATCTCCAGTCCCTGGGCCTGGCACAGCGAACGGAGGCGGAGGATCTTCTCCAGCGGCCACACCTCCCCCACCGGGATGTCGTAGACAGCGGTCACTACCCCGGTCATGCCGGGAATCTGCCGGATGAAGGAAAGGGGAATGGAGTCTCCTTCCCCATACCAGCGGAATGTCATTTTCATGGATGCTTCTCCTTTCACCTTTCACTGAAGTCCCAGGAACTCCCTGATGTTGCCGTAGCAGACGGCATACATCAGCTCCCGGGCCTGGGCGAGGTCATACTCTCCCCGCTCCACATATCCGCCCACGAAGTCCGCAAGGATGCGCCGGAAGAAGTCAAAGCGGGCGTAGCTGGCAAAGGAGCGGCTGTCTGTCAGCATACCCAGGTTGGTGCCCAGCACGGCGTACTCCGCCACGGTCTCAAGCTGGCGGCGGATGCCGCACAGGGTGTCATTGAACCACCAGGCGGCTCCGATGCGCACCCGGGGGAAAGCACCGGACAGCGTAGCCAGGGCGGGGACGCAGGCAGGATTCAGGGAGTACAGCACGGTCTTGGGTAGCTGCCCCCGGCTGTGCAGGGTGTCCAGGAACATCACCAGACGGTCGGTGTCCACGCCGCCCCGCATGATGTCAAAGCCGGCGTCCCGGCCTGTGGCTGAGAACATGGCCGTGTTGACATTGCGGAAGGTGGCGAAGTGCAGCTGCATCACCATGTCCTCTTTGGCATACAGCCCGGCCAGGAAGTACAGCATGTGAGAGGAGAGGGTCAGTACCTCCTCCGGGGTCAGGCTACCCCGCCGGGCGTACAGGGCGGCGGCCGTCGGCTCCCCGCAGTCCGGCAGGGGGAGCCAGTCCATACCGTGGTCGGAGATGCGGCACCCGTGGGCGCGGAAGTAAGCCAGTCGGTTGGCGAGGGCTGCCTTGAAGCCGTCCAGGGTATCGGTGGGGATGCCGGAGGCCTCAGCCAGCTCCCCAAGGGCAGTCCGGTCGAGGGATAGCATCCGGTCAGGGCGGAAGGTGGGGGCCACCTGGGTGTCTCCGCAGAGGCCGTGGGCGGCCAGGGGGGAGGTGGGGTCGTCGGTGGTGGCGACATACTGCACCCGGAACTGCGCCAGAATGTCCCTCGTGCGCATACCGGACAGGCGGCGGTTGGCCGTTTCCCATATCTGCTCCGCCGTGGCAGGGCCTAAGGGCTGGTGAATGTCAAAGAGCAGGGAAAGCTCCATCTGCGTCCAGTAGTACAAGGGACTGCCGCACAGGCGGGGGAAGATACCGGCATAGGCCAGGTACTTGTCGTACCAGGGAGCGTTTCCGGTGATGAGCCTTTCCTCCACGCCGCACAGCCGCATAGCCCGCCACTTGTAGTGGTCGCCCCCCAGCCACAGGACGCCCAGGTTGGGAATGGGGCTGTTCTCACGGATGTCCTTCTCGTTCAGATGGCAGTGGTAGTCGACGATGGGCAGTTCCCGCACCTCGTTGTACAGGCGGGCGGCTGTATCGGAGGACAGGAGAATGTCCGGACCGAAAAAGGGTTTCATAACGGACTCCTTTCGTTATCTAAGGAAACGCTGATTGAAAGAGGTGGTTCAGATTCGGTACAGATTTTTTCGTCTGCGATTGCGAAAAACGCAAGATGTACTGG
>CAMEON010000031.1 GCA_945929845.1 uncultured Clostridia bacterium
CGCAGACGAAAAAATCTGTACCGAATCTGCACCACCTCATTCAATCAGCGTTTCCGTAAGAAAAAACAGTAATATGGATGTGCCTATGGATGTGCCTGTGGGAATCCACACGCAGAAAAAGAAAGGAATGGGTAGGAAAATGACAAACGGACTGAACAGTATGCCGGAAGGATCGGCAAAGGGCAGGAAACGGCTGGGCTACGCCGTGCTGGGTCTCGGTATCGGTATGGCTCATGCGGATGCCGCCTACGCCTCCGACAACGCAGACCTTGTGGCGGTGTGCGACAAAGACCCTGGGCGGCTGGCAAAGGCTACGGAGAAATACCCGGGGGTCACGGCGTATGCGGATTTTGAGGAACTGCTCCGTGACGACCGGGTAGACATTGTCAGCGTCTGCCTGCCCAGCGGTATGCACGCCGACTTCGCCGTCCGGTGCATGGAGGCAGGCAAGCATGTGCTGGTAGAAAAGCCGCTGGACATCACGCCGGAGCGGGCACGCCGCATCGAGGAGGCCCGCCTGCGCACCGGGATGCGGTGCGGGGTGGTGCACCAGAACCGGTTCAATGTGGACATGACACCCATCAAGCAGGCGGTGGACAGCGGACGGATGGGCAGGCTTTTGCTGGGCACCTTTGCCGTCAAGTGGTATCGGGAGCAGTCCTACTATGACCGGGGCGGCTGGCGGGGCAGTTGGGCCATGGACGGTGGCGGATCCCTGATGAATCAGGCTGTCCACACCGTGGATCTGATGCAGTGGCTGATGGGAGAGGTGGAGTCTGTGACATCCACCATGGGTATCTGCAACCACCGCATAGAAACCGAAGATATGACCGCCTCCCTCATCCGCTTCCGCAACGGAGCCACGGCGACCTTTGTCAGTACCACCTGTGCCTATCCCGGCATATCCACCGAGATCGACCTGTACGGCACCCGGGGATCGGTGGAGGCTGACGGGGACTGCCTGAAGACCTGGCGCATGATGGATGCCGAGGACGAGGACGCCGAGGAGGCCGCCATGCTGGAAGCCTACGGCGGCGGCAACATGAAGGCGGCTCTCAGCGACCCTGCCCGGAAGTTCGGCCACGACCATGTGGTGGAGGACATGATCTGCGCCGTCCGGGACGGACGGGATCCGGAGGTCATGCCGGCGGATGCCCTGCACAGCGTGGAGATCGTCCATGCCGTGTACCAGTCCGCCCGCACGGGGAAAACGGTGTTCCTGACGCATGAATGAGTATACATGAAGCAAAAGAAAAAAAGTCACCCGCATTCTTTCCCTGCGGGTGGCTTTTCCTATATGTGTATCAAGGGGCGGTGCCGCTATTCCCTTTGGGCTTCCCCGAGGAGGAGCCGCAGTCAACCGGGCAGTCACAGCATTCGCCACATTCACCGCAATCGCAGTCACAATCCCCGCCCTCCCCTATGCCCACCAGGCACAGGATCAGCAGGAACTGCACGCCAAGGTACAGAAGGGGCAGGAGGATGGGAAGGGGAAGCTCCTGCACAGGAGCATGCGGACAGTCTCTCTGTCCGGGGGTTCCTTTTCTGTCTTATTCTTCAGGTTTTCTTTCTTGCCTGCACGGCGCATAGCATTGCCTCCATTCTGCGGTGGGTGGGGTTTCATGAAAGAAGAGACCGGTCGCAGGGAACGGTCTCTCCTATCTTTATAAGCTACGAATCCTAAACGGAGCAGGATGTATGCAACATATACTTATGCTGCTGTGTCCTCCCTGTGACCCTGGGCGTAATCCTCATCCTTCATGACCAACAGGATGATGCTACCAATCGAAACATAAACTTTTAAGCCACATCGGGAACTCTGCAGCCGTCTTCGCCTTCTTCGGGTATGAGAGAGCCATAAAACCGAAAATCGGAGAAACAATGGTGAAAAAGGTACAGTTCATGCGGATCATGATAAAGACCTTGGCCACTGTTTTCATAAGAGAACTCCCTTGTTGTTTTCTTGAAACATTCCGTGCCGCCTGCCACCGTTCTACGCCAACTTTTGCTTTTTGTCAATGCATTTTTGACATATTATTTAATTGGAAAATGGTTTTTATGTTGTAGATGTGTCTGCAATGGTTTCTACTTCGATGCCGGAACGCGAACAGGAAATCTTGAATTTGAGTATATCATCCTTAGAAATGTCAATCTCAACTTCTCCATCAAGTGAAGCATCTTCAGCACTTTCGAAGCTAATCGTGTGTTTACCCTTCGTCAGAATCAACGAATATGTTCCTGTACCACCGTGTGTGATAGTTCCTTTATACATACCATCGATATAGACCTTCACATCATACTTGCTAAATATCAAGTTCTCGACACATTCAATCTTGATGTTTACATCAAATTCCGGTTCATCAACGGAAATGCAAATGATATTGCCTCCCTTATACTCGACCGAGAGTTTATATGCGCCTGCATTCTTAGCAGAATAGGACTTTTCTGTTCGGGTAGCGTCAACGATAAATCCTTTGTCTACACATGCTTGTACATAAGAACCATATTCTTCAATGGTTATTCCACCAACATAGACAATAAATCCTTTCTTATCGTTCTGCTGGATATCACCTCTGGTTGATTTAGGAACAGGAAGTTGTTGAGCCATCTCACTGTCAGGCCAAAAAAGAGTACCTAACTTCATAAAGACATCAAGGCTGATATGCATTTCATTATTCTGATAGCGTAATGACAACTTATACCCCTTATCATTATACGCATAGAAGATGCCTCCTTTTGTTTCAGCATCAATCGTAAAGCCTTCGTCTTTACAAGCATCCAAGTATTCACTAAATTGTTCCACGCTTGTTCTTGTTACATCTAAAGACAGAGAATCCTCTGAATTTGAAATTATTTTGCCATATGTAGATTCAGGTTTCGGAAGCATATCAGCAAGCACGACTTCATCCCATGCATATTTCTCAACGGCATAAAGATCAATATGCATTTTATTATCGTAATAGCCTAATGACAATTTGTATCCTTCATCGTTGTATGCATAGAAAATGCCTCCCTTTGTTTCAGCGTCAATCGTGAAACCTCTGTCTTTGCAAGCATCCATGTATTTTTCGAATTGCTCCAGGTTTGTTTTTTTTACATCTAAAGACAGCGAATCTGCTGAATTTGAAACAATTTTGCCATAAGGAGATTCAGGCATCGGAAGCATATCGGCAAGCATGACCTCATTCCATGCATATTTTCCCAAGTCCGCCACATCGACCTTAAACAAGCTCAAATATGGAACAATAAGCACGAGAGACAGAATAATAGCCAATGCTACCCCCATATTGTGACCTGTTTTTTTCTTGAAAAATGCAACTATCAAGATAGCAACTTGTACTCCGGCAAGAAGACCTGAAAATATTCTACCTGCGTAAAAAGCCACAAGCCCTAACACCGTAAATGCCACAAATGCCACAAATATGATAATACTTGTAATATTGACATGGGTTTTCTTCTTACTGGCACCGCCTGTCGGTTTCGAATTCTGATAATAGGCAAATAAATCACTTGCCAAGAGTGCCTGATAATCGGCGTTTTCACGCAACTGTTCATCCGATTCCGCCTTCGACTTAACATACTTGACACTGCCTCTATCGAAAAGATTATGCTTGGCGGCACTGAAGTTGTCGGTCTGTATTCTCTTTATCAGGAGTATGAACTCTGTAGCGACCTCCGGGTAAGAGTCTTTCTTACTTTCCAGCTCTCGAATGATTCTCTCACGATCCCCCGGGCTTACAATGAATGCCCTGTCTCTCATGCGGGATAAGTAGGCTTGCACACTTTCGGAGTCTGTGATCGCCTTTTCCTTTCCAGACTCATCCATTTCCTTTTCCCGCTGCCTTTCCCCTTCTGCTTCTTCTGTCTCGGCCGATTGGCAAGCCTGTTCGACAGCTGACAAAACAAGTGAACTAAAGTGAATGTCTGACCGGAAAATAGCTTGTTTACCGCTCAACTGTGGGGGAATGCAATTCACATCCTGTGCGATCACCCGATACACCGGCTTATCTACATCATTTGGTGTATTTTGAATGCGGGATAACATTCTCCGCCACTCATTCCGCACCCATGGAGAGTTGATATTTTCCAGAGAAGTGGTAAAAATCAACATGATACGGCAGGTTTGAATGGCTTTGTAGATATGAGGTTCCCAGTCCTCATTCGTCTCTTTCAGCACTT
Organism: uncultured Clostridia bacterium; assembly: GCA_945929845.1. GTDB lineage: Bacteria > Bacillota > Clostridia > Oscillospirales > CAG-272 > CAMEON01. Next base: position 4,180 of record CAMEON010000031.1, read on the forward strand.
GCGGAGAGAAAAAGACACGATACCCTTCTTCACGCAGATCATAATACAGTTGCATAGCCCAATCGTATTCAAGTGTTTTTTGCCCAGATTCATTATTGATCTTCAAGGACAAAAACACATCATAAGATGGCAATTTTTCCACCAAACGGAGCACCTCACATCGCTTGGGCTCAATAACATTCAATGCCTCTGTTTGATGTCCCTCTGACAATCGATAATAGTACCGACTTTCGTATACAGGGATTTCTGACAATGAGTGAAATGTCGGTTTGTTTTCCTGCTTTTGATATTCGATACCGTATTCGGATAAAAATGCTCCCCATGCCGCCTCTTCGCAGCCCGGATTACGTTGAAGGATCTCATCATATGCGACTTGAGCTTCCTGAAAGCAATAACCTTCTTTTAGTTGACGGGCAGTGTTTAAGTCAAACACATCCTGTTCCGTCAACTTTTCCATAACAGTCTTCTGCATCTGCGTGCGGCAACTCTCGCAGATATAAAAACTTCCCCTATCAAGGAGCGAACCGCCGCAGTATGTACATCTTAACTGTTCCGTAGCCATGATAACTTCCTCAAATACTGACAGAGTGAGTAACAATTTCCGCCCGAATAAGTTTTACATAATGCAATACATCCGCTTCGCTCCATGTTGGTTGACTCATTACATTGTCCAACTGTTCCATGTACTTGCCAATATTCTTTCTGGACTTCTTTGCATCTGTATCAGCAGTCACGCTTGTATAGTGTAAATCGTCCTGCAATTCCTTGAGCGCAACGACAACAGACTCATGTCCCTCCGCAAAAAGCAACAGTCGATTGACCATAACTGCATAGTCAGTCAGTGCTTCCTTATCCTTGACTATGTTCTTCTGATAGCTCTTTTTAAACAGTCCCACGTTCATCCCTCCTTTGCCGGTGTCACAATCAAACCATTAAGTGTCATATATGAAATTGACAAACCATAATCAGAAAAAATACCACGGACATTCGGTGTAATCTCTTCCGAAATGCGGCGTAAGTCATTCGGTCCCAGCCCAACATAGGTCGCCAGTGATCGATTGTTCCGAATAATATTGTCTTCAATAGCAGCCCCAATCTGCATTAAAAACCTGTCCTGCAAACGTATTACTAAAGAGTCTGTATTGAAGCCATCTCCCTGCCGATACTGCGAAAGCAACTTGGAGTAGAATTCATATGCACAGCGAGCAGAATCAGTCGGATTGATACGCACACCAAAACTACCATGTGCACCGACAAAGTACGGTTCTTGTGTACTGGGATCTTCTATGTGAAACCGCTGGCTAGGGCCAGTACCCCACTTGATCTCCAATTCAAAATCTTTGCTAATCAAAATGACTTCAGACTTCATGAACTGCCTCTTGTCTCGGTTGGAGCCAGGCTTAGTGGGCGAAAAGCTGAAAGGATAGATCTGCCCTCCCATCGGTGTTGGTTGTCCTGAATAACGTCCATTTTGATATAACAATGTGTAATGGCGTTCATCTGCTACCACATAATGTTTTCGATGAAAATCTTTCGATTCCTCCGTAATTATATGGCAAAACTCATTTTCTGCCAAGCTGTACTGTGTCGGTTCCTTCTTCTTTTTCTTAAAAAAAGCCATCACTAACCCCTCCTAATTATCATGCTGAAATGAAGTAAAACGATCACCACACACCGGTAAAATAAAAATGCTCTACAAAATGTTGCTTAGTAGAAAAGCACATTGCCGTACTTTGTCACGGAAAGTCATTCACAATTACTAAGGTGCTCTCATTATATCACAAAAAGTAAATAATGTCAATAAGTTGTAAGCAATTTGTATAAAAACGGCTTTTGTTGCAGTACAGTTAGGCATTGTGATTTAGCTGTTTACCATATAATTTCAATTGTCCGTTTTACAGAGATCTGCCAGTCTCCACCCATGCCCCTCGCTCTGTTTACAGTAGAGAAAGGAACGTGCTGTCAGGGTAGGTACACTGTCACATGTAATCAAAACTACCGCTTGCTTCCCGAGTCTGTTCTCTTTCTTACCTGTACGGCGCATGGCATTGCCTCCATTCTCGGTGGGTGTGCTTTTATGAAAGGAGAGACCGGTCACAGGGAACGGTCTCTCCTCTCTTTATAAGTTACGAATCGTCAACAGAACAGGATGTATGCAACATATACTTATGCTGCTGTACCCTCCGTGTGACCTGGGCGAAATCCTCATCCTTTATGTATGTCTGTTGATCCGCCTGCAATTTGACGGATCATCAAACAGATGCAGACATGGTGGACTCTTCAGCAGAAGACCCAGTGGTTCCTTCCACAGGCTTAATGGATTCATAGAACTGGGCTCTGGCAGCCTGCATATAAGCGTTGACCCAAAGTGTACCGATACCCAGGCAGAGGCCACCGACAATCATCCAGCCGATGAATGAAAGATCCTGAATGAACAGATCCATCTTATGACCGTTCATCATTTTGCGACTCTCATCGATACACTCTTTCCAGCTCTTTTCGGGATGGTCAACCTTGATGTAAAATGACATAGAGTAGGAATACGACTTCACAATACCCGGAATGATAAACAATAATGTCCACAGGGCAGTGAAAATGGAAACCATCAGACCCAACACGAAGTTCCCGACGAAGTCATGGGTGAAGCCGGAGAAAACATCGCCAATTTCGATCGGCTGACCATCACGACTATTCTTAAGGAAAACATAAGATAAACCATAAGAAAAGGCACCGGCAACGATCAAAACACCGATAAAAGTGAAGCTAAGGACACCACTAATGGCACTGTAAATCAAAACGGCAAGAACCGCCATCAACCAGCCCGTAGAAAAGATACCCTTACCAAGTGAACTCTTGGCTCTGCTTTTGATTTCTTGTCTGCTCATACTGAAAAACTCCTCTGTATTTCCGGCCTTTGAAGGCCTGTTTTTCTTTATGGAAACACCGATCTTCTCAGATTTCAAGCATAACTGCTCCAAAAAAGATGTGGCAATAAAGGGCTTTGGGACTTGTCGTTGCTGGAAATCCGATTGAATGAGTGTATTCCTAAAGCATTTTTATTATAGCATAAAGTGAAAAATGTGTCAATAGGTTGAAAACAATTTGTTAAAAAAGTTCGATATTGTGATTCAACCCCCATTCCCTTTTACAACACCCAGCCTTTCGGTTGACTTTCCGATTAACCAAGCCATGCGGTTGGTTTCCTCCCGAAAAGGTGCGAATATCCCGCACCGTCTCCCCTTTCCTCTCATATATATGAATGAAACGGATAAAACCAGCGCATCAAAGGTACGGTGCGAGCGTGAGCGTAAGGAGGATACATATCATATGGAAACAGGGAAACAAGGCGGACAGCCGGGTCGGATGTACTTTGCCGCATCCAACGGGGCGGACGGATTTGTGAATTACTATGAGGACTGCTTCGGCGAGGGCTCCGGGGTAGACCGTCTGTATGCGGTCAAGGGAGGCCCCGGCACCGGGAAAAGCAAATTCCTGCACGATGTGGCCAGGTACGCCATGGCCCGTGGGTGGGTGGCGGTGTACTACGCCTGCTCCTCTGACCCGTCCTCTCTGGATGGCCTGCGGCTGACCGGGCCAGGTGGGGAGACAGTGGGCCTTCTTGACGGCACGGCCCCCCATGTCTGGGAACTGACCCTGCCGGGGGCGAGGGAAAATTATGTGGATCTGGGCAGATTCTGGGACAGCCGGGCACTGGCCGATCAAAAGGAGCGCATCCGGGCACTGGGGGCGGAAAAAGCGGCGTCCTACGGGCGTGCGTACCGCTACCTCCACGCCTGGGGAGATGCGGACGGCGTGCTGGACAGCCTGATGGAGCCTTTGGTGGACGATACCCGCCTGACGGCACTGACCCTGCGGATCCTGCGGGGCATGGGGGACAAACCGAGGCAGAGAAAGAAGCCGGGTCAGGATTGCCCGGACGGGACGGCTGGCAGAGCGGACAGGAGCGGGCAGACACAGGGAGAGAAGTCTGCGCCCGCAGAGTCCGATGAACCTGCGCAAGCCGAAGCCATCCGCCCCCGGCTGTGGCCGGGCGGTTATCTGCCCACCGGGCCGCTGGTACTCCCTGCCCTGCGCCGGGCGGTGAGTATGTCCGGCTGTGTCCGGCTGGACACCTTTGACCGGGAGGCCCGGCGGCTTCTCCTTGTGGGGGATCGCACCGGTATGGGATACCGACTTCTGAAACACCTGCTTGACGAGTCTGTGCAGAGGGGCCTGCCGGTGCTGGTCTCCTACGACCCTGTCCGCCGGGACAAGGTGGACGGCCTTTTCTGGCCGGAGACCCGGCTGTGCGTGCTCAACGACCGGTTGACCGGATGCAGGGACGCTGACCCGGGGGATGCCGACCATCCGGCGGAAAGTGACAGTGGATACTGTGAAACAAGGCAGCTTTCCCTGCGGCGGTATGTGGACGGAGCCGGTCTGCGGAACCGCCGGACAGATATACGGGAAGCCATCACCCTGCGGGACGGAGCCATGGAGGGAGCCTGCCATGCCCTCTCCCAGGCGGCGCAGTCCCATTTCGCCCTGGAGGAAATATACACCGCCGCCATGGATTTTCCCGCCAAGGAGGCTTTCACCCGGGACTTTTGCCGCCAGGTGTTCGGCGAATAAGCCCGGGTCGGAGAACTGGAAAAGGCACAAAAACAGGGGGCCTTCGTCATTGGAAGGCTCCCTGTATGTATAGCCGGTAAAAAGCTTACTGTCCGAATTTGTCGTTGAGCTTGTACTGGATGCAGGGGCACCCATTCTCGATGGGATACACGATCTCATTGGGAGCGGCCCACTTGACGGCGTTCTGAATGATACGCCGGACATACGGATTGTAGAAGGAGCGATCGTACTCGTGGCCGGGCTGGAAGTAGAACACCTTTCCGGCACCACGGTAGTAGCACAGGCCGCTGCGGAAGATGAATCCGTCCTCAAACCAGCTCCCGAACACCAGTTCGTCCGGCTGGGGCACATAGAAGGGCTCGCAGTACAGCTCCTCAAACAGCTCGAAGTGGTCAGGGATCCCGGCGGTGATAGGATGACCGGGTAGGAGGTTCCATACGATCTCGTTCTGGTCACGGCCCCAGGACAGGTTGCCGTTGGTGCCGACCACTGCCTTGAAGACCTTGGAATGGTGGCCGGAGTGAAGGACGATCAGACCCATCTTGCCCCGGTACACCCGGTCACGGATCTTTTCCACCAGTGCATCCGACACCTCATGGTGAGCCATATGTCCCCACCACAGAAGCACATCCGTGCTGTTGAGCACCTCATCAGGCAGACCCTGCTCCGGGTCGTCCAGGGCGGCCAGGCGGACATTCAGCGTCGGGTCCGGATCAAGAAAGGACTTGATGCACCCGTGGATGCCGTCGGGATAAACATCATGGCAGGCCTGCTCATTCCGCTCATGGCGGTACTCGTTCCATACGGTGACATTCAATATTGATTTCTTCTCACTCATGGTTGTGATTCCTCTCATTTGTATATTATTTGATGGCATACATTCATGGCGGGGGTCATCAGACCTCAATACACATCCCGTCAAAGGCCGGGGTCACATCCAGCGGTGCCAGGTACGCCTGAAGAGCCTCGTGGTCGGTGTGCAGGGTGCGGGCCATGTGCGACACATAGAAGGTCACATCCGGGGCAAAGTAGCGGTACTTGCGGAAGGTGGTCAGCATCAGCTCCAGCATCTCCAGGGTGTTGTGCTCAAAGATGCGCCAGTCGTTCCGGGCCAGCTCACCGCAGGTACACTCCAGCACCATGGCGTTCACCGGCTGATCCCGGATGATGTTCCAGGACGCCGTGGGGATCCAGGCACTGTCACAGCCGTAGTACAACAGCCGCTTTCCGTCGCCCACCAGGTACAGCCGGGTGGTCTCCTCCGGGTCGCCGGTGTCGTGGTTGGAGCGCAACGGCCAGACGGTGTACCCGCCGATGGCGTAAGGGACGGGCGGGCACGCCTTGGTTTCTTGGAAGCGAATGCGACCGGTGCGTACCGGGCCGAGGGCACGCTCCAACTGCCGCAGGCAGGCGGCATCCCCCCACAGGGTGCAGTCCCGTCCGGCGCAGAGTGTTTCCACCGTCTCCGGGCAGAAGTGATCCGAATGAGTGTGGGTCACGATGATATTTCTGACTCGGTCGAACATATCCGGCCGTTCGTTCTCCCTGGCGAAGTGGAAGATATGGGGGCCGGGATCAATGAGTAGATCGTCATTGACCAGTGCCGAGGAATACCGGCGGAAGGGCTGTCCCGGGACATAGGCGTTTATATCCCAGTCGGCGGCACCGGTACCGAGGAAAGTCAATTGCATAAGCAAACTCCTTCTAAGGAAACGCTGATTTAATGAGGTGGTACAGATTCGGTACAGATTTTTTCGTCTGCGATTGCGAAAAACTCAAGATGTACTGGATGTACATCGAGTTTTTCGGCAAGAAGCAGGCGGGAAAAGATGTGCCGAAGATGTGCCGCCGAATCAATCAGCGGTTCCGAAAATCAGAAAGCGAGGGTCTTTTCGATATACGCCTTCAGCTCGGGGATAGGCAGTCTGACCTGCTCCATGGTGTCACGGTCACGGACAGTCACACAGCCATCGGTCTCGGAATCAAAGTCGTAGGTGATGCAAAGGGGCGTGCCGATCTCATCCTGGCGGCGGTACCGCTTGCCAATGGAGCCGGTCTCGTCAAACTCCATGTTGAAGTATTTGGACAGCTCGTCGAATACCTCGCCCGCCTTGTCGGACAGCTTCTTGGACAGAGGCAGGACAGCGGCCTTCACCGGAGCCAGTGCCGGATGCAGGTGGAGCACCACCCGGACATCGTTCTTGGCCGGATCCACCACCTCCTCATCGTACGCATCGCACAGGAAGGCCAGAGCCACCCGGTCGGCACCCAGGGACGGCTCGATGACATAGGGAATGTACTTCTCGTTGGTCTCCGGGTCGAAATACTCCATGGACTCCCCGGAGGTCTTCTGGTGCTGGGTCAGGTCGTAGTCGGTGCGGTCGGCAATGCCCCACAGCTCGCCCCAGCCGAAGGGGAACAGGAACTCAATGTCCGTGGTGCCCTTGGAGTAGAAGCACAGCTCCTCCGGGCTGTGATCCCGCAGGCGCAGGTTCTCCTTCTTCATGCCCAGGTTCAAAAGGAAGTTCTCACAGTAGGAGCGCCAGTACCGGAACCACTCCATGTCGGTGCCGGGCTTACAGAAGAATTCCAGCTCCATCTGCTCAAACTCCCGGGTGCGGAAGACGAAGTTGCCGGGGGTGATCTCGTTGCGGAAGGACTTGCCGATCTGCCCCACGCCGAAGGGCATCTTCCGGCGGGTGGAGCGGGCGATGTTCTTGAACTGAACGAAGATACCCTGGGCAGTCTCCGGGCGGAGGTACACCGTGTTGGAGGAATCTTCCGTGACGCCGATGAAGGTCTTGAACATCAGGTTGAACTTACGGATGGGGGTGAAATCATGACTGCCACAGGAGGGGCAGGCGATGCCATGCTCCTTGATGTAATTGTACATCTCGTCGTCCGACCACCCGGCGGGATTGACATCCAGGCTGTTCTGGAAGGCGTAGTCCTCGATGAGCTTGTCCGCCCGGTGGCGTGCCCGGCAGACCTTGCAGTCCATCAGCGGGTCGGAGAAGCCGCCCAGATGGCCGGAGGCCACCCAGGTCTGGGGGTTCATGATGATGGCGGAGTCAAGGCCTACATTGTACTTGCATTCCTGCACGAACTTCTTCCACCAGGCACGCTTGACATTGTTCTTGAATTCCACGCCCAGAGGGCCATAATCCCAGGAGTTGGCCAGCCCGCCGTAGATCTCCGAGCCGGGGTATACAAAGCCCCGGTTCTTGCACAGGGCTACGATCTTGTCCATGGTTTTTGCCGATTGATCCATTGGTACATACCGTCCTTTATAATCATGAAAATTTCGCTTTCGCTCTTGCTGATATTTTACCATATGCGGCTATGTTTGTCAAGTGGGCGGTGTGATTTTCCTGTCCTGCTGTTGCACTTCACCTGCAAACGAAGTTACAGTTCAGGTAGGGTACGGGAGAACGCCTGGGGGCTTCTTGTAAGAAGCCCCCAGACCCCCAAGAACTTTCAAAATGTGTATATATTCATGTTCGGTGCGGCGTTGCATGGTATTTTTGTTATAATTATCCTAGGGGAGCCAGCGTTACTGTTACCCGAAATAGCAAAAACGCCATCGCGGGGACCCCTTTCCCCGCTCTACGGTGGAAAAGAGGGCGTACTGCGGGGGGTAGCTGAACTGTAACCAAACGAATGACAGCGTTGCAGTTCAGTTGCCCCTCTCTTCAGCGGAAAGAAGAGCATACATATAAAGGCTGTCTGGGCTGTAACCCGCCGGAAGACGGATCTGCATATAAATATTGACAGGTGCATGTTTTTGTGTTATACTACCATTGGAATCCACGATACATCGGATGGTGGGAAAGCATGATCTGCTGATACAAAACCCGCCGAAATATTCACGCAGTTGCTTTCAAAATTTTTCATAGGGAGGAACATCCATGAGTGCAACCGTATACTTTTCAAAAGAGATCACCCCTGACAAGGTGGTGGAGCTGTACAAACTGGTAGGCAAGGCGTTGCCCGGCCGGGTGGCTGTGAAACTTCATTCCGGGGAGAAGGGGAACCAGAATTTCCTGAAGCCGGATTTCTGGAAGCCGATGATCGAATATGTGAACGGCACGGTGGTGGAATGCAACACCGCCTATGAGGGCCAGCGAAACACCACCGAGAAGCATCGGCGTCTGATTGCCGACCACGGTTGGAGCAGGTACTTCACGGTGGATCTGTTGGACGCAGAGGGGCCGGATCTGGAACTGGAGATCCCCGACGGCAAGGTCATCAAAAAGAACTTCGTGGGCAAAGACATCGTCAACTACGATTCCATGCTGGTGCTTTCCCACTTCAAAGGGCATCCGATGGGCGGGTACGGCGGCGCACTGAAGCAATTGTCCATCGGCGTGGCTTCTTCCTACGGGAAGGCATACATTCACGGTGCCGGTGTCCCGGAGGACATCTGGACGGCGGATCATGATTCCTTCCTGGAGGCCATGGCGGATGCGGCAGGCAGTGTGGTGCATTACTTCAAGGGGAAGCTGGTCTATGTGAATGTGATGAAGAATATGAGCGTGGACTGCGACTGCTGTGCTGTGGCGGAGGATCCCTGCATGGCGGACATTGGCATTCTGGCATCCGATGATCCCATCGCCATTGACCAGGCCTGCATTGATCTGGTCTATGCCAGCTCTGACCCCGGCAAGCCTCACCTGCTGGAGCGCATAGAAAGCCGTCACGGCGTGCACACCATTGAGGCTGCGGCGGCCTTGGGGTACGGTACCCGGTCGTATCAGCTGGTGGAGGTGTGACCGTAACGGGAGAGACACAGATGAAGAATGTATCCGGGAACTGATTTTTCAAGGTTCCCGGAAGGAAGTAGAGGTCGTCTTGAACAGCTACGGTATGAAAATATGGAGCCGTCTTTCTAAGCAACAGAAAAGCACATGGTGTATATACGCAGCTTTTGCCATGGTAGCACTTATCGTTACTTTGCTTTCCAGCGAATGCTCTCCTGTTTACCCCATCAACACCTGGGTAGATCCCAACTGTTTTATGACGGTGGGCAAAGCCGTTGCAAAAGGCAAAGTGATTTATAGGGACATTTATGAGCAAAAAGGACCTTATGTTTATTTCTTCCACGCTTTGTGCTACCTGATATCCCCGGATAGCTTTACAGGAGTTTGGCTGTTTGAGGTGATCAACTGCTTTTTCGTTATGCTCACCTTTAGTAAAATACTCAAGCTATACGCAATCGATGGTACTTGGCGCACAGTATGGTTAAGTTCCCTTGCGACCTTGGGCATCTATTTTTCTTATGGCTTCAGAAAGGGAGACAGCGTGGAAGAATTTTGCTTGCCGATGCTACTATATGTGGTTTATCTTTCTCTCAAACGCATAAAGGCGAGTGAAAACTTCAAAAAAACCGATTTTTTGCTCATAGGGTTTATTGCGGGTATTGTTTTTTGGATGAAATTCAGTATTGTCGGGTTCTTTGTTGGCTGGTATATCTTTTATTTATACAAGGTCTTCCATGAAAAAGACCTAAAAAGCATACCTGTCAGTGTATTGTTTATCCTGCTCGGAGTTGCCCTTGCGACACTGCCTCCCCTTGCCTACTTCGGAGTAAACCATTCGATAAAAACATGGCTTACTTCGTACATATACGACAACTTATTCTTTTACACCTCGGGCAATAACGCCATTTTGAAATTATTGTTCTGCATACTGTATCTGTTGGAAGCCATTGTAAGCAATCTTCAATTTACGACATTTGTCGTGTTTGGATTGTTCTGCTTTTCAAGGAAGTGCGAAGGCCGGAACAAGTACGAGCGAATGCTTTTGCTGTCAACCTTTATAGCAACTGCGTTTTTCATATATATCGGCGGCAGGCATTACCGCTACTACGCTCTTCCGTTGGGCGTGTTTACCATTTTCGGATATATTGCACTTGCAAAGCTGAATTTGTCGGTTTACAGGAAAAAGGCGTTTATGGGCGGAGTCGTGATCCTTGCAGTTGTAGCTTGTGTTGCAGGCTTTTTTGTGCAAGGACATGCGCCGAATATCTTTGTCAAACAGGAGGATACGGCACAATACAAATTTGCAAGAATCATACATAACGCCAAAGAGGACGCTACTCTGCTGCAATACGGCTCTTTGGACTCCGGCTTTTACCTCGCAACGGGGATTTTGCCCGAATTCAAATATTTTTGCAGATTGAACAATCCGCTTCCCGAGATGGAAAAGGCACTTGACGAATATCTGAGCAACCGCCAAGCCGATTTCGTTATTGTGAGATATGTGGAGTCGTCCGCACATAAAGAGCTTGACGACCCCAATTATGTCGAAATCACGAGAATGTCCCATAAGGACTTCGGACAAACGGATACTTATATCCTATACGCCCTCAAAGAGTAATTAAGGAAACGCTGATTGAATGAGGTGGTACAGATTCGGTACAGATTTTTTTGCCTGCGATTGCGAAAAACTCAAGATGTACTGGATGTACATCGAGTTTTTCGGCAAGAAGCAGGCGGGAAAAGATGTGCCGAAGATGTGCCGCCGAATAAATCAGCGGTTCCTTAAAACAATCAATGCCGGAAACCGATTCTTCGGGGTTCCCCGTACCCACAGCCGGTTGCACGGTTTACGGTCACGCCGGGCAGGCAGGGGACGATTACGGATCGTCCTCCTCAAACCACCAGTCCTCCCCCGTAGGCTCCTCTCCCCGGTAGGGGTTCTCCACGCCGTCCAGGTAGTAGATATACTTGACGCCGTCCTCGTATATCACCATCAGGTAGTCCGGCTTGACAAAACCGTCGCTGCCCTTGACGCTGTACACCTTGACAGCGGCTGTGCGGGCTTCCTCGCCGAATGGCCTGACCTCCCCCAACAGCTCCCCCTGGGCATACTTGCTGGCAGGCACTCCGTAAGCACCCAGTTTGGCCGCTAAGTGAAAAGTCTGATCCTCGTAGACGATGGAATCCCGCACCTCCGTCGTACCCGACCACACAGCCACATTTTTGAAATGGTGCAGGCAGAACCAGTACAGTGCCACTGCCAGGAGGGCGAAGATCAGGAAGATGACAAGCCCGCGCAAAAACAACAGCCAGCCACGGACAGGCCGTTGGGGATCTGTCCCTTTGGTGTTTCCCACAGTCACACGCTCGTTCTCAGGCACACCGTCACCCCCGGTCGTGGGCGATCAGGCCCAGATGATCCATCCAGTACAGCACATGGGAGGCAAAGCCGTGGTTGCAGGAAGCATAGTCGGCGGTAAGCTCCCACAGGGTGCCTGTCCTCTCAGCCATGTAAGTGAAGTAGCCCTTGATATTGTCATACAGGGCGTCCCGACAGCCATACCTGTCCAGAAGATCCAGCCGCAGGTAGTTGCCGATGAAGGCGTTGGCCGGCCATATCTCCGGGAACAGTCCGGTCTGCTTCCGGTTGTAACCAAAATCACGCACCAGCGTGTTCCACAGCCAGGGATGGCTCTCCGGGGTGGCCACATCGCAGAAGAAGGCGTAGTACTGACAGGACTCGGTGCGCTCCCCGGACAGGATCAGCTTGCCGTCCACCCGGTGGGCATTGTCGCAGTAGAAGCCGGAGGGGGTCATGGCCAGGTCGTTGATGGCCTTGCGCACCCGGGCGGCCTTATCACAGAGGGCCGCATCCTCATACAGCCTGCCGAAGGTGTCCAGCATCCTGGCATACAGCATATTGGAGGCGAAGGACACATCCTGCACCAGCTCGTTGGACTTGGACCACTCTATGAACACCCAGGATTTCAGGTTCTCCAGAAGTCCGAACTCGTTTTCAAAGGGGGCAAAGTAGGCGACCAGGTCGTACATCCGTCCCTTGGCCTGCTCCACCAGCGTGCTGTCACCGGAGCGAGCCATATACTCGCCCAGCTCCACGCCATACCACATGGCCCAGTTGGGAATGAAGGTGCGGTCGTTGTGGTCGGAGGGGTAGCACATGGGCAACATACCCTTGGGCAGGAAGGCAAAGGAGTCCGGGAGCAGGAAGTTTTGCAGGAAGGCCCGCTCCACCACCGAGGCCCCGGTCAGCACCTTCTCCACCCGGGAGGTGAAGAAGCTGTCGCACAGCCAACCGGCTCTCTCCCGGGAGGGGCAGTCCATGTAAATGTCCACGGTGTTGGCCCGGAAGGTCTCCACCGCGGCGTTGTATATGCGCGCCATGTCCTTGTCCTCGCCCACGAAACGGGTGTTGATGGCGGAGGCAGGGAAGGCGATGTGGTACAGGTGCAGACCCCGAACCGTGAAGCCACAGCCTTTGGCACTGAGCCGGAGGTAACGCATGACATACGGCTCGGCAGTGGTCAGATGCCAGCGGCCGCTAACTTCCGTCCGGATAGTGATGATATTGGAGGTGCCTACGCGGAAGGGATTCAAATGCCCCTCCACATACAACTCATCGAAGGTCAGATACAGCGTGCCGGCACCCTCAGCCTCTATCTCCAGCTCATAGAGTCCGGTCACATTGCGGCCAAAGTCCAGGTCGGCATAGCTGTCCGCACGCAGCACCACGGTCTCGGCACGCTCGGGGGAAGGCTCCGGCTGGGTGTAGTCCATCTGCCCGACCTCCACATGGGAGGCGCAGTCCAGCTCCTCCGGCCTGTAGCCGAAGAATATATCACTGATGCCGGAAATGGCCCGATCGTTGAAGTAGGCCGGCTTCTCCGAGTAGGATATACTCCCCCGCCGGGTCACGCCCAGGGGGAGAAGCACTTCGTTGTCCGGGTAGGGAACATCCCGACAGATGAAGTGCCCCGCCGGTACCTCCTCCACCGGTACCGGTGTGCCGACGGCTGCGGTCTCATACGCAAAAGCTCCCTTTCCCAGGGTGTAGCTTTCCACCATGGGACGCTGGAAGGAGTACCGCTGTACCCGCCGGATCCGCTCCTCCACCGGGTAGGCATCAAATCCGCACACGCCGGTGGCCGCCAGCACCCGCTCTCCCTCGGTGATCTCGGCGCACAGGAAGGAGGGCTGGTTCAGGTAGGCGAAGGCGTTGACATTGTAGCCCACGGTGCGGATGGCCACCCGGTTCACGGGCTGGGTCAGGTAGGGGGTCAGGTCGTATACATCCACCCGGAAGAATCCGTGGGCGCACCGGGCTGGGCCGTGACCCAGGAAATGCCCGTTGACAAGGAGCACGAAAGAGCAGGAGGCGGCGGCCGCCAACTGTACTTTTCCCCCGGCAGGGACATCGGCGCAGAAGGATACCGTGCGGTTCATCATGTGGTTGGTGCCAACCTCCCATATGGGGCGGGCGGCCAGAAAGCGGTAATCATTGGTCTGCATGATCATATTCTCCTTTTCATAGCTGGAAGAAAACAGATAAGCGTGGCAGGCGTACTTCAGATGGCCCACATGCCGTTCTCGAAGATGACCACACGCCGTCCGTCCTCGCACAGGGCGGTGACGGTCAGGTCGGCGGTGCCGATCATGAAATCCACATGGATCATGGAGTCGTTCAGCCCCATCTCGTGCATTTCCTCCCGGGTGCGGGTGTCGTAATCCCGGATGCAGGAGGTAAAGCCCTCTCCCAGAGCCAGGTGACAGGCGGCGTTCTCGTCAAACAGCGTCTCAAAGAAGGTGATGCCGCTCTGCCGGATGGGGGAGGAGTAGGGCACCAGGGCGCACTCGCCCAGCATGGAGGCTCCCTCGTCCATATGCACCATCTGCTCCAGGAGTGCCTGATTCTTGGCGGCCTTGACCTCCACCACACGACCCCCGGCGAAGCGCACGGAAAAGTCCTCGATCATCTCGCCCTTGTAAGACAATGGCAGGGAGGAGTAGACGATCCCCTCGGCCACTCCCTTCTTCGGGGAGGTGAAGATCTCCTCGCTGGGGATGTTGGGGTTGAACTCCTCTCCTTGGAGGGTCAGCTCACTGCCGCCGCAGAAGAGGCCCTCCGGCATAAGGCCTACCGTGAAGTCGGTGCCGTTGCCTGCCTTGTACTCCAGAGACTGGATGTGCAGGTTATTCAGGAAGTCACAGCGATGGCGGAAGGACAGGTTGTGCTGCTTCCACTCGGCCACCGGATCCAGATCCTGCCCGTCTTTGTCAATGACCCGGCTGGTGAACAGGATGGCCTGCCACAGCTTCTCTATGGCCGCCGAGGTGCGCATACCGGGGAAGACCTTCTTTGCCCAGGCGGCGCCGGGGACAGCGGCGATGCACCACTTGTACTTGTTATCCATGGCCTCCCGGTAGGGCTTGATGACGCTGTACCGGGCCTGCATAGCCTGTCCCTGCTTCTTCTGGTCGATGCCCTTCAGGCCGTCCGGGTCGTCGGACAGCAGGTACAGCATGGCGGGGTTCACATCCAGGCGGTACTTCAGCTTGGCTCGCTCTATATCATCCACGGTGCCCAGGGTCTTGAGGGACTGATACCGGACATTCAGTCTGGCCAGGGGCTGGTAGCCCCAGTCCACCATCACCTTGGATGCGCCGGCCTTGTAGCAGGCTTCCACGCACAGGTAGACGAAATCCGGCTGATCCAGCCCAGCCTGTACGATGACCACATCTCCCTTCTTGACGGCTATGCCACAGCGGGCCAGCAGAGTTGCATATTTCTTCAGTGTTGTTTTTTTCATGATTCTCCGTTTCCTTTCGGTATTGTCTTTTCATGCCCCATCGGCACATACCCGGGGCACAGGCGTTCCGTCGTGCTTTCGACTCACAGGGAGGGCAGAACAGTGACTTCTTCCTTCTGGGTCTTGAGGACAAAGTAGGTCTTGGTGTTGCACACCCCGGGAAAACTTTTGATGTCCCGATGGATGTGCTCCAGATGCTCGGAGGAATCCGTGACGATCTTGAGCATGAAATCGTAGTCCCCGGTCAGGTAGTAACAGCTCACAATGCTGGGGCAGGCCTGCACCATGGCGGAAAAGGTGTCGTAACAGCGGGGATGCTCCAGTTGCACCTCCATCAGGGCTACCACATCGTTTCCGATGGTCTGCTGGTCGACAAGGACGGTATACTGCTTGATGATCCCGGTGCTCTCCAGCTTGCGGATGCGCTCCGTAACGGCTGACACCGACAGATTGATCTCCTCTCCGATGGCGGAAGCCTTCATCCGGGCGTTTTTCTGCAAACACCGGAGTATCTCTATATCAGTCTGATCCATGTACGATCCCTCCTTTCGCTTACTTTGCCACAGGCCATGGGATGCGCCACTGTCTGCGTCACAGTATATAAAACCATGTACAATCATACCATATTTTATCGGGTTTGTCAAGAATCTGTGCCCTGAATTTACAACGGAATCATGGCGGTGGGTAACAGTTCACCTGCCCCCGCAGTACGCTCCCTTTTCCGCCGTAGAGCGGGGAAAGGGGTCAGAGCAAAGCTCAGCGAAGGCGTTTCTGCTGTTTTGGGCGACATTTACGCTGGATTCCCTGGAAAATCGATAACAAAAATACCATAAATCAGCGTACCGAATTTGAATATAAACCTGTTTGAAAGTTCTTGGGGGTCTGGGGGCGGAAGTTTGCCGCATGGCAAACTTCATGCACTGGCAACGCCAGTGCTGTTCTTATCAAGAAGTTTTCCACCGCATCCCCGTCCCCCCACCTGAACTGTAACCGCATCGTAACCGGAAAAGCCAAAATTCTGCACAAACCATTTGACTTCCCGGGAAAAGTGTGGTATACTGTAGGAAAAGGATCCTGTGAGGGGAGGGGTATGCCGTGGGACGGAAGCTACTGCTTTATATCAGCTACCGGGGAGACGGATTCTGCGGGTATCAGGCCCAGAAGAACGGCCCCTCGGTGCAGACCACCCTGAACCGGGCGACGGAGGAGCTGTTCGGCCACCCCTGCGACATCACCGGGTGTAGCCGCACCGACAGCGGCGTTCATGCCAGGATGTTCTGCGCCACCGTGACCCGGCAGGGGTGCGGCACACTGGACACCGACATTCCGGTGGAAAAGGTGCCCCGGGCCCTGTGCGTCCGCCTGCCGGACAGCCTCTCGGTCTGGGAGGCTCTGTGGGTGCCGGACAACTTTCATCCCCGGTACGATGTGTCCTCCAAGGAGTACATCTACCGCTTCCTGCTCAGCCCCCAGCGGGACCCCTTTGAGGCCGGGCGAAGCTGGCACCTCCCCTGTCCGGACAGGCCGGGTCTGCTATCCGATATGCAAAAAGCCGCCGGGGCCATGGTGGGCCGCCGTGACTTCTCCGCCTGCATGGCGGCCGGGTCGGAGGTCATCGACCGGGTGCGCCATGTCACCGAGGCCCAGGTCACACGGGACGGGGACATCCTGACCTTCCGGGTGCGGGCAGACGGCTTCCTGTACAACATGGTGCGCATCATGGCAGGCACCCTCTGCGATGTGGCGGCCGGGCGCATGGATCCCTCTTCCCTGCCCGCCCGGCTGGACTCCCTTGACCGGCGGCAGATGGGGCAGACCGCCCCGCCCCACGGACTGTATCTGAACCGGGTGTTCTATGATGACCCTGCCCGTCCCGGTTATCACGGAGGTGCTACGCATGGCAAAGAGCAAGCGTGACCGCCAGGGGAAACAGCCCTCCGCCTTCCTCCGGGGACTGTGGGAGCGGCTGAGGCGGCTGTCCGGAAGGCTCCCCCTGCCGGAGGACGGCGGGGAACCCATTGACTTTTCCTCCCCCTCCATCCCCTACTACCGGAACCTGGCCGAGCGGTTCAGCCTGGCTCGTATCATCCTGTACCTGGCACTGTTCGTCTTTGTGGTGACGGCTCTGCTCAGCAACCGACACCTGCTCACCTACAGCAACCTGTACTACCTGGTCAAGGACATCAACGCCGCCGCCCTGACGGCTCAGGATCTGGCCAACACCCTGGAGTACCCTGCCTCCCAGTCCGCCCCGGCCTTCGCTGCCTACCGGGGCGGCTTGGTGGTGGCGGGCAGTGACGAGGTCACTGTGCTCAACGGTGCCGGAAAGAAGACCCTGTCCGAGGGTGTCTCCTACGGCTCCCCGGCGGTGGCTGTCTCTGACAAGTATTTTCTCACATACGGTCTGGGGGAGTGCTCTTTTGCCCTGTACAATGCCTTTTCCCGGGTGTACGGCGAGGACACGGAGTACCCGGTGTACGGGGCGGCGGTAGCGGATGACGGCTCCTTTGCCGTGCTGACCCGCTCCCAGACCTACACCTCCGAGGTGATCTTCTACGACCGGGACATGAACCGACTGGCCGCCTACCATCTGGGCGGGTATGCCACCTCCCTGACCCTGAACCCGTCGGGAGAGACTGCCGCTATCCTGTCGGTGGACAGCGAGGACGGTCTGTGGATCACCAAGATCAGCCTGATCCGGGTGTCCGACCGCATGACGGAGAACAGCGTGCAGACCGTGACTCTGACCGACACCTTTGGCGGCGTCTGCGGCTTCGTGGCAGAGGATCGGGTAGCCGCCGTCCTCTCTGACCGTCTTCTCATCCTGCGACCGGACGGAGAGATCCTTTCGGAGACGGTTTTTGACGGCCTGACCCCCACCCTGTGTGCCATCGGTGCAGGCCGGGTGGCTGTTCTTTCAGAAAAAAGTACGGATTTATCCGAAAAAGACCTGAAAGTATTTGACAAGAGCGGAAAAATCGTGTATAATAGAAGTATCGCCTGGGACGGAAGTCCCACGGCCATGGCCTTTGGTGGGTACACCCTGTATGTCCGCACAGCCACCGCTGTGTACAGGCTGTCTCCTGACGGTCGTGAACTGTTGTATGCGCCCATTAACCGGGATGCTGTGTGCATCCTCCCGGATGAGGACGGGAATGTGCTGGTCTGCGGCACCGCCTATGCCACCCGTCTCCGCCAGGCGGACTTCACTGCATCCGCATCCAACTGAAAGGAGTATTCATCATGCAACTCTTCCTCGACATCCTGCTGGTCGCCGTTTTCGCCTTCATCGTTTTCTGGGGATTCCACAAGGGATTTTTCAAATCCGTGCTCCAGTTCGGCCGTCTGGTTCTGACTGTCATCCTGACTATCATTTTTGGCCCCCGGTTCTCCGCATGGCTGGATCAGAAGTTCATCAATCCCCCTGTGTTTGAAAAGGTGCATGGCAAGCTGGCCGAAATGGCTGCCAGTGCCACCGCTGATACCGACGCATTCTTCGCCGGTCTGAAGGACAAGTATGGCACCTTCGTAGACGGTGCGACCCTGGACGAGCAGGCGGGAGCCGTAGGAGATTCGCTGGACGGCATGGTGGAACAGTATTCCACCTCCATCAGCCAGTCCATTTCCGGGGCGGTGTCCACCGTGCTGGGTTATGTGCTCCTGTTCCTGGCCATTTTCCTGATCCTTACAGTGGTCATCTGGATCGTCAGCAAGCTGGTCAAACTGCCCATCCTCAAGCAGTGTGACAAATTGCTGGGGCTTGTGCTGGGTCTTGTCAACGGGTTCCTGACGGTTTCCCTGCTGGCTACCCTCCTGTACGGCATCCTGTACGCCGCCGACAATCTCTCTGTCTATGAGAACTCCTATGTGCTCCGGTTCCTGTACGATACGCACATCTTCCGGTTCATCCTGGATAAGGTGATATAACGCCGCACTACTCCAATAATGAGTATAGGAACACAGAATCCGCAGATTGCACGGGCTTTCTGCGGGTTTTGTACTTCTGTTTGGCAGAGCCATCATCCGCTTTGCAGGGGTGCCGGGGACGGAAGTCCCCGGCGTAATAAATGATTTATCTCCCCCTTCCCCGGCGTGGGAAGATCGCTTCCTGCGGAAGCGGGGTCGGGGGGATGGGGCAATGAGATTTACAATATGCATGGAATAAACCAGATACATCACGGTCAAGCACCTGAACTGTAGCACTGTAACACGGAATGTTGCACAAAAATGCAGAATATCATTGACTTTTCATAAAAAATATGGTATACTATACGATGAAAGAGTTTCTGAAATATGATGGGCTGTACTTCTGGTGCAGTGTAGAGTTATGAGGGAGGTATAGAATGAGTGAAGAAGCATTGAATCTGACAGGCGCGCCGCTGGTCGGCGGGAAATACCTGATGTATAAGGATCGCCCCCTGGTACGGGAGGGCGACACCATCTGCTACGGTGACATGACAGAGAAGTATATACTGGTGCTTGAGATCATGAACTATAAGGAAGCAGACGGTCTCCGCCTGCCGGGAGACATCCTGGTTCAGGTGGTGGAAAGTCAGGATCAGAATAGGATATACCGGCAGGGCAGCAAGCAGGGACTGTATGAGGCCTTCGGGTACGGTCTGATCTGGTTGGATCAGGCACTGGCTCACAAATAACGGATAAATCAAACAGGGGTGCCTGCCGTACAACAGGCTCCCCTTTCGCTATACATATGCATCAAACCACGGATAGAAAGGAACACACACCATGTCCCCCTGTTTCAATTCCTGCCTACGCCTCCTGAGGGAGGGCGTGGAGAATCAAGCCTTCCCCTCTGCCGCCTGGGCCATCGGCCAGGAACGGCAGGTATTCTGCTCCGGGGTGGTGGGCAACCGCACCCTGCATCCTACGGCCGAGCCGGCTGACCGGGATACCCTCTATGACCTGGCCTCCCTGTCCAAGCTGGTCTCCACCACCATGGTGGCCCTGCGGCTGATTGAGGAGGGGCGACTGCTCCTGACCGACCCCCTCTCCCGCTACTTCACCGCCGAGGAGCTGGACGGCGCCCCGGAGGGGCGGGCGGAGGTCACGGTGTTCTCTCTCATGACCCACACCTCCGGCCTGACTCCCCACATCGCCCTTTGGAATCAGCTACCCGAACCGGAGGATCACGCCGTGGCTCACGCCATCCTGACCTCCGCCCCCTTCTGCCGACCGGGGGAGCAGGTGTACTACTCCTGCATGGGCTACATCCTGCTCCAGAAAATTCTGGAGCGGCTGACCGGACAGTCCCTTGCTGATCTGGCCCGGCTATATGTGTTTGGCCCCCTGGGTATGCGCCGCACCGGCTATACACCCTGTGAGGACAATGTAGCCACCACCGAGTTCTCCCCCCTGCGGCAGATGTACATCAAGGGGGAAGTCCACGATGAGAATGCCCACTTCCTGGGCGGGGTGTCCGGCAACGCCGGCGTGTTCGCCCCGCTGGATGATATGATCAACTTTGCCGTCATGTGCGCCACCCACGGCAATCTGCCCGGCATTGCCTTTGGCACCGGGGAGGGGCCTTTCCTGTCCCGGCGCACCTTTGATCTGGCTGTACAGAACTACACCCCCGGCCTAGCCGAGTCCAGGGGGCTGGGCTTCCAGCTCAAGCCGCCCCTGCCCCGCCTGTCCGCCATGGGAGATCTGATGGCCGAGGGCTCCTACGGTCACACCGGGTTCACCGGCACCTCCCTGTATGTGGACAGCCAGACTGGGGTGTGGGGCGTGCTTCTGACCAATGCCGTCCACTTCGGCCGGGACAAGACCGCCTTCTTCCGGTATCGGCGGCTGTTCTACAACGCCATGATAGCCGGATTCGGGTTGACGGAGGCCAACGAGACGGTAATCGGATAAGCATCAACGGTGCTTCAGCCCCGCCAGATCCTTGATGACCTCCCCGGCGATGATCAGTCCCACCACCGACGGGACAAAGGCATTACTGCCGGGAACCTGCCGCCGCTGGGTACACTTTCTCGCAGTGCCCGGCGGGCAGATGCAGTGGGTGCGGCAGCTGACGGCCATATCGTCCACCGGGGGGATGGGCTCCTCCTTGGAGTATACCACCTTCAGCCGCCTGATGCCCCTGCGCTTCAGCTCATACCGCATCACCCGGGCCAGGGGGCAGACAGATGTTTTGTATATGTCTGTGACCTCGAAGGCGGTGGGATCCAGCTTGTTCCCCGCCCCCATGGAGCTGATGATGGGCGTACCGGCGGCGTTGGCATTCATGACAAGGGCGATCTTTCCGGTCACGGTGTCAATGGCATCCACGATGTAATTATACTGGGAAAAGTCGAACTGATCCGCCGTTTCCGGCGTGTAAAAGGTCTTGTATGTCCGCACGATGGCGTCCGGGTTGATCTCGGCGATCCGCTCGGCGGCCACATCCACCTTGTACCGCCCCACGGTCTTCCGTGTGGCGTAGATCTGCCGGTTGATGTTGGTCAGGCAGACCTTGTCGTCGTCGATCAGATCCACCGCCCCGATGCCGGAGCGCACCAGTGCCTCCACCGTGTACCCCCCGACCCCGCCAATGCCGAAGACAGCCACCCGGGAGGCGGCCAGCTTTTCCATGGCCTCCTTCCCGAACATGAGCTCGGTTCTTGAAAATTGGTTCAACACGATCCTATCTCCTTGATACGATACTTTCACTAAGGAACCGCTGATTGAATGAGGTGGTGCAGATTCGGTACAGTTTTTTTCGTCTGCGATTGCGAAAAACGCAAGATGTACTGG
>CAMEON010000032.1 GCA_945929845.1 uncultured Clostridia bacterium
CTCAAAATCCGGTGGTAGCGATACCGTGCGGGTTCGACCCCCGCTTCCGGCACCATACAGACATAACTCCGAAGCCCGCTCAAAAGCGGTTGCTCCGGAGTTTTTCTTTTTTCACGGGTACATACCATTCGGCGTCAAATTTTTCCTCTTTCATCGGTTCGTATTTGCAGAGGAATTATCGGGGAGTCGAAAGAGACATCAGCAAAAAACAACTTGCCGCCCTTGCTATGCTGATCGCCCTGCTATCCACGGCGGTGGGTCGTAGGGGAAAGATGTGCCGAAGATGTGTCGCCGAATCAATCAGCGGCTCCCTAAATCTGTATTTGTGTAAGTATGCTTCAAGGACAGGGGGAAACGCCCGCCATCATTCCGGCACGATACACCGTGTATCACTCATATGGCTTCCAGTATGTGCATATTCCGCACGGTGCCATCGCGGATGGTATCGTTGACCGAGTACGCATGTTTTTCAAGATCGCCGCAGACGGCACTTGTCAGATTCCTTTCCTGAAGCCCAGCGACGGTCATGGATGCGACCTCCTCAATGGTATCATACTTTTTTTCAGCCACCGGCGGATCGCTGTTGTCTCCGCTCAGCAGGAACGAAAGCTTTCCCGAGAGAGCTGAACCGTCATCCAGTGCACGCAACGCACGGAAGCTCCACTTGTAGTATGGCATATACCGGCCACGCAGCAGGAAGGCGGTCTTCATGGCCGCCTGGACAAACTCCACGCAGGCCAACTGTGCGGCCTCCGGCTCGCCGTGCTTTAAGCACCGGACAAAATTATACTGCCCGGCCTGTGCCATGACCAGAAGATTGCCGGCCAGACGCTTTCGCCGGATGTCCTCGGGCATCCGGGTCAGTTTTTCACGGATACCAGAAAACTCTCCATACGCATCGCAGAAAACTTCCCCGTTGACGGCTTCTGCCAACGCATAGTCCGGTATATGGAGCCAGGCATCCAGGGAAAGGTTTCCGTCCGGTGCGCCGACCCTGGCGGTGTAGAAATCAGCCGTGCGGATCACGCCGTTTCTGTTCCCGCCCACGGGAGAAAGCGGCTGTCGCTTCACCTGGTTGTACTCCTTCGGCAACTTGGCGTAGGCACGCTCCAGAAGGAAGGCTTGCCTGCGTGTCACCACATCTTCGCCGGGCAGGAATATACAGAACCCCGGCTCATAGTCGTGATCCCGGGAGACCTCGTCATCAAATCCGTACCGTTCTGACCCGCTCCCCACAAAGCCGATGGCCAAATATGGAAGGATATCCGCAAATTCACCTTCCAGCATCGGCTTTCCGTATTCTTCATAGTAACCGTGTGCAAGTTCAAGACCGTTCATATATCTCCCTCGCCCGTGCAGACAATTCTTGTTCTGTGAGGAAATAGCCGTAGTACCCGAAGGCCGGGGCGCATTTCTCACACACGAAGGCATAGTACCCGTTTCTTGGCAGGCTCTCGGTGTCCAGTAGTTGCTCCGCCTGATTGAGGTATGCTTCTATGCGTGCCTCGCCTTCCGTCATTCCAACCTCGGCACAGACAAGATCCGCAAGATTGCAATAGGTGATCGCCATCTCCGCTTCTCCGTGTTCTTGGGTCGACATGATGTGAAGGGCTTTTCCGAACAATTCCTCCGCCTCCCGGTAGTTTCCGAATGCCATCACGGTCAGAGCCATATTGTTATACAACCCGCCCAGCCGACTGTCCTCCGGGTCAAGGACAGACTCGTAGATCCTTTGCGCCTCCCGGTACAGCGGCAACGCCTCCTCCGCCATGCCAAACGCATTGTATCCGGTGGCGGCGTTGATCAGCGTCGTCCCAAGCGTGATGGTGTTGTCCATGTGAAGCGCATCGGCAAGTGACAGTGCCTCCCGGATCGCCTGCAATCCCTCGGGCTTTTTGCTCATTTTGCGGTACAGCCCGATCTGCTCATTGAGCACCGTCAACTTCCCTCGCCTATCGTTTCCTCTGGTCGCTTCTTCCAGCCAATAGTTCAAGAGCTTTTCAGCGGACAGATAATCGTTCCTGCCCAGATGTTCGTCCAGCTTTTCCAGAATGCGTCTCGTCGGGATGGGCGTGACCTGGCCCGGCTTGGACAGCGGGCAGCGTGGTTCTTTATAATCCTCTTCTGACAGTGCCATCCCGCCCATGTTCAATTCAGTTGTCATAATCGTTCCTTTCCTAAGGAAACGCTGATTTAATGAGGTGGTGCAGATTCGGTACAGATTTTTTCGTCTGCGATTGCGAAAAACTCAAGATGTACTGGATGTACATCGAGTTTTTCGGCAAGAAGCAGGCGGGAAAAGATGTGCCGAAGATGTGCCGCCGAATAAATCAGCGGTTCCCTAAAGTTCAAACTGGTAGGAAAGACAACTCAGGACAACGCAGGCAGCGGTCTCTGTCCGGAGAATGCGTGGTCCCAGCCCAGTCAGAAGCAGGCCGGCTTCCTGAGCCATATCGGCTTCCTCCGGAGAAAAGCCGCCCTCGCTCCCGACCACGATAGCCACTGTGGGGCGATGCCCGGCGTTCTGATCACACACATCCGGAAAGTCCTTGCGAAGTATATCGCCCATCGGCCTTGTTCCCTCGCCCTCATAGCAGAACAGGGCAATATCCGCCAGGGCAGCCTGCCTGAACACCACGCCTAAATCAGTCACCGTGGCACCCACTGTGGGGATGATCCCCCGCCCCGACTGCTTGGCAGCTTCCTCGGCAATGCGCTGACGGCGTTCCAGCTTCTTGCCTTCCGACTCGGGCTTTGCATGGACGATACAGCGGCTGCTCTCAAACGGGACGATCTCATGCACGCCGCATTCCACCGCCTTCTGTATGACGGTATCTAACTTGTCCCCCTTGGGCAACGCTTGGTAAAGCACCGCCCGGTATGGCGGTTCCGTATCCACGGCGGAAGAGGCAATGATTCGTGCCTCCACTGTCTGTCCGTCAAAATGGGTCAGAATACACTGGTACACATGGGATTGGTCGCAAACTGTCACGCTGTCCCCCACAGCCAGACGCAGGGAGTAGGTGGCATGGCGGGCATTGTCACCAGTCAGTATGACGACAGCACCCTCTGTATCGGTACGAATGTCTTCCGGTCGGACAAAAAAGCGAGGCATACGGCGACTGCTCCTTTCATCTGACCCTATTTCATCGAATGGGTCCGTTTGTGTACTTTACCGACGGGGTCTTTTCATTTGTGCATGAATTCTGACAATACTATACCACAACTTCACCAATTTGTCAACACTTTTTTTGTTACTTTGTGCGAAGAAAAAGTCATTATTTACAATTTACCTTCAAATTTTTCATGTTTCAGGGTCTAAAGTGATAATTCACTGCGTAGTCTTCCGTGGGAGAATTGACAAGAGCCTGAACGGTCTTCTCAGGGGGCTCGTTATGGTATTATTATCCTTTTATTGCGTGAATCTGCGTTGGTTTTCACTTGACAATTCACCTTTGTTATGGTATAATGCAGTGCGTTTCACCCGTTAATCACGGGCAGGAGGGCATCGTAGATGGAATGGAATTTCATGTTTTTCTTTAACAGCGTCCTCTTGGGCATTGGCCTTGCCATGGACGCTTTCTCTGTCTCCATGGCCAACGGGCTGAACGAACCGGATATGAAGCCGGGAAAAATGTGCGCTGTGGCCGGGGTCTTTGGCGTTTTTCAAACAGCCATGCCCCTGATCGGTTGGGTCTGCGTGCACACCATCGTCCTCTACTTCACCGCCTTTGAAAAATTTATCCCCTGGATCGCCCTGATCTTGCTCTGCTATATCGGCGGCAAAATGCTGTACGAAGGCATCCGGAATCGGGAGGACGGGGATGCCCGGCGGAGAGTCGGCTTCTGGGGTCTGATACTCCAGGGTGTGGCCACATCCATTGATGCGCTGTCCGTCGGCTTCACCATTGAACAGTACCCTTGGCCGATGGCACTGGCTTCCACCCTGATTATTGGTATCGTCACCTTCTTTATTTGTCTTGCCGGTCTTGCCATCGGGCGGCGATTCGGTACCTGCCTGTCCAACAAGGCCGCCATAATGGGCGGAGTCATCCTCATTCTCATCGGGCTGGAGATATTCATCTCAGGGATGGTGAAGTAGCGGATACGGACGAAGATTTTCCACAAAGAGTCCTTTTCTGTGACCATGGAAAAGCCAGGAAAATGACGGGGATGCTTTGAGAACTGTCTCTGTCCTCGTTATACCACGCCCGATGAAAAGGGAAATGCGTTGCTTTCGAGAAGGCAGCCTTCCTTTCCTGAAAAGAACGCCGAGGGGTCTTCACTCCTCAGCGTTCTTTTTTGGCAATTTTCCACACGGTCAATCCGGCTGTGCCGACAGGATGAGACTCAGGATCAGGGTCTCCCCATTCCGGTATACATCCAGCGTCACAGTATCTCCGGCATAGAATCCGTTGACGACACCGGAAAGAGCACTCATACTGTTACATTCCTCTCCCTCAACGGCTACGATGATGTCGCCAACTCGCAGGATGTCCTTTGCGCCCAGCTCCTGGTTCACCTCAACCACCAGCACACCGGAAACCTCCGGCGTGATGGGATCGCTTGGCACTCCGCCGTTTTTCAGGATTTCTCTTTTCACGGTTTCGGCATCCTGTACCTCCAAGTCATAGATCCTACCGGCTGTCTGATCCATGATATAGGAGTGCCCGGCTTCCATATACACGCCGGTGATGCCCAGCACAGGCCGCTTGAAGGAGAGGGAGGAATTGACGCTGTCGGCGTTGCCGTCCCGCATGATGGCTTGCAGTATCTCCAGCGCACCGTCCGACGGGATAGCGAAGCCGATGCCCTCATACTCCCCGCCCAGCTTCATGGACACAATGCCCACCACCTGACCATCGGCATTGACCAGCGGGCCACCGGAATTGCCGGGATTGACCTTGGCATCCGTCTGAAGCAGGCGTAGCTTCTTGGCCAGCGTACCGTCGCTGTTGTACTGCTTGACCTCACGGTTCACATAGGAAATGATCCCCTTGGTGGTCGTCCAGGAAAAGTCCGATCCGGCCGGCGTGCCGATGGCGTACACCGTCTGGCCTACATAGCACTGTCCGGAGTCTGCAAAGGTTGCCGGAATCAGGTCTGTCCGTTCCACCTTGATGACGGCCAGGTCATCCATAGCGGAAGAGCCAACCAGCGTGGCGTAAGCCTGACTTCCGTCAAAGAAACTGACACGGATCCTTTCGCTGTTCTCGATGACATGATGATTGGTGGCAATATAACCGTCAGAGGTCATGATGACGCCGGTACCGGTGCCGCCACCGGTGGCTGTGGCCACCTCAATGACCACCACCGAGCGCTTACATTCCTCCACACCAGCCACATCCGCCGGGGTCACCGGATCGTTCTCCACTTCGCCATAGTTGGTGTTGATGCCGGATCCCACGGTGCCTTTCCCTACGAACAGAACCCCGATCAGGATGCCGAAGCTGACGGCGAATACCCCTGTCATGATCAAGGCGTATACCCACAGTGCCGTACGGTTCTTCCCTCCCCGCCCGGACTTGGGGCTGGGGTTATTCTCACTCTCACTGCTCCCAAGGGAGGCATCATGAGCCTTCTGGTCGCTGTATGTCCAGCGGTAGGCCGTTACCGGTTCGGTCGTGGTACTGTCGGTCGAAGCATCCGATCCCTCCGCCTCACTGTTTCCGGCACTGTCTCCGGAATTGTCTCCGGTGCCGTCCTCCGCTTTGTCCCCGGCCTCGTCATCTTCACGGCCTTCCGTGTTGTCTTCCTTGTTTTCCTCCGGCGTTGCACTGACAGGGCTGTCCCCATCGGCAGGCACACTGTCCGGTGCCGGTGTCTCCTCCGGCGTAGCCGATCCATCCTCAAACCGGTTCTGATCGTTTTGATTCTTCTCATCCATATGGCATTCACCTCTATCTTGTGCCCGTCTCATGCGGGTCTGTATACAGATACCGGGGTAGCATCCCGCTTCAGCTTCGCCCACCCGGCGGTGTGGCCTCCGGCAGGGTAAAGGTGAAGGTGCAGTCCTCCCCATAGTTGGAGGCCACCGAAATGGTCTCCCCGTGGGCTTCAATGACGGTCTTGGCAATGTACATACCCAGTCCCACCCCGCTCTTGTCCAATCCCCGGCTCTTGTCGCTCTTGTAGAAGCGTTCAAAGATGAAGGGAATGTCCTCCGGCGGGATGCCCTGCCCCTGATTGTACACAGTCACCACGGCCTTGCGTCCCCGGTGGCCCTCTTCGCCATGCCAGGCGAAGCTCATGGATAGTTTACCACCCTCCCGGGCAAATTTAACCGCATTGTGGCAGATATTATAGAGAACCTGGTAGATAGCGTCTCGGTCTCCCAGCACGAACATCCGATCCTCCTCACAATCGAAGGACACATCCAGCTTCTTTTCGTCGATCTTTTGCTCAAAGGAAATGAGGATCTGCCTTCCTGCCTCACAGATGTCGAAGGGTGTCTTATTCAGCTTTCGGTCGCCTGCCTGCAAGCGGGAAATATCCAGCAATTGATTGACCAGGCGGGACAGGCGGCGCACCTCCTCCGACACCACGGTCAGGTAGTGCCGCTCCTCCTCCGGTGGGATGACCCCGTCCAGGATGCCGTCAATGAATCCGGCGATGGTGGTCATCGGCGTGCGCAGATCATGGGATATATTGGCTATAAAGGAATTCCGCATCCGCTCCAGATTCTGCAATGACTCCGACATCTGGTTGAAGGCGGTGGCAAGTTGGGCGACCTCATCCCGGCCACGCACCTCTATGCGGGTGTCGAATTTACCCACCGCCATGAGCTTGGCCGCCTTACTCATCTCCCGCAGGGGGGCGATCACCTTCTCTGTAGTGAAATACAGGGCGATCAGGGCCGCAACCAGTATCCAGGCGGCGGCAATAACCACGGAACGGACAGTGGTATGATTCATGTCCGCCCAGAAGCCGGATTCCGCCGTCACCACCACGGTGCCGATCATTTCCCCGGTCTTATCTGTCACAGCCAGGCCGTAGCACAGCTTTCCCCGCTCATCACCGATCAAGGAGACCGGCTCGCCACTCTCCACGGTATCATGCGTAGCGGCCAGGCTCTCCCCGGTGTGAGCGAAATATTCCGCCGTTCCTACGGTGGAACCGGTGCGGATAAGGGGGGTACCCGCCGTGTCTGTGACAAAGATGACGATGTCATCCGAATTGGTGATGATGGCATCCAGCAGACGCAGGATCATGGTCTCATCCCTCCGGATGTATGCGGAAAAATCGGCCATCCCGCTCTCGTCGAACATATCGGCAAGATCCGCAACGGCCACTTTCGCCGCCCCTGTGACGATGGCTTCCTTTGTCTTCTCGGAGTAGTTCTCCACCACGCTGTTGAAAATCAAAAGCAACATCAGAAACCCCGAGAGCAGGAGCGCCATGAAGGTCGTCACATACTTTGCAAATACACTTCTTGACATAGATGTACCCTTTCCTGCCGGGTACCGTGTCCCGGGCCAGCGGAGATCAACTCAACAGCTCGAACTTATATCCCACGCCCCAGACAGTCTTCAACACCCACTTGTCCGACACGCCCTCCAGCTTCTCCCGGAGACGCTTGACATGGACATCCACGGTTCTGGAATCGCCCAGGTAGTCAAAGCCCCACACCTTATCCAGGAGGGCATCCCGGGTGAACACACGGTTATAGTTGGAGGCCAGGAAGTAGAGCAGATCCAGCTCCTTGGGTGGGATGTCCACCGGCTTGCCCTTGATCTTCAGCTCATACTTCAGCTTGCTGATCTCTATGTTGTCAAAGCGGAGCACCTCCTCGTCATTCTGCACAGCGTGGGACTGATACCGACGCAGTACGGCCTTGACACGGGCAGACAGCTCCTTCATATCAAAGGGCTTGACCACAAAGTCATCTGCCCCCAGCTCAAGACCCAGCACCTTGTCAAACACCTCGCCCTTGGCTGTAACCATGATGATCGGCTTGGAGGAGATCTCACGGATCTCCCGGCAGACCTGCCAGCCATCCTTCTTGGGCAACATGATGTCCAGAAGGACAAGATCCGGCTCATACAGCTTGAAGGAGTTGATGCCCTCGGCACCGTCTGCGGCTATCTTGACTTCGTAGCCCTCATTCTCAAAATATATTTTCAGAAGCTCGCTGATGTTGGGATCGTCATCCACAACAAGGATTTTTGTGTCCATCATTTTTCAGTCCTCCTCATCCTTACCTACAGGTAAGCAGTAAAGTAGTCCGGTGCCGGTATTTTTCCGCCGGTGCAGTTGCCTGCGTTCCATTGCTGACATCATCCTATCATCCCTTGCTGACATGATTCTACCATATCATTGGGTCGCCTGTGTGAACAAGCGATGAATTCTGCCGGAAAAATGCCAAAAACCAGTCTCTTTATTCCCTCCTATTATACCACAATCCGAACAAATTGTAAAGAGTTTTTGGTAAAAAAGTTTCCAAATATGCAACAAATTGTTACAGGATCGTCGGAAATACCGGGCAGGCAAAGGGAGCCTTCCGGAAAAGGCTCCCTTCTTTCGTTATATCGGGTATCCGTCAATCCCCGTACAGCTTGTCCAGATTGTAAAACTCCCGGGTCTCTTTGGTGAAAATGTGAACCAGGACACGGGTATAGTCCAGGACGATCCAGGACTTGTTGTCCCGACCCTCCACATGGAGCGGCTCCACGGCCCGGCGGGTCATCTGGAACTCCACCTCCCCGCCCAGGGACTGCACATGGGTGGAGGAAGTACCGGTGGCCAGCACCATGTAGTCGCAGATGTCCGTCTTTCCTGCCATGGAGATGATCTTTATATCCCTGGCTCGCTTGCCGTCCAGGAAGTGGGCGATGGCGTTGGCCAGGGTCTTGGCATCGGCTCCGTCCAGCGGCTCCGGTCTCTCTTCTGTATTTGTATCTGCGTTTTCATTCAAAATCTTTTCATTGATCTCCATAGGATTTATCCTTTCATTTCCGATTTGAGCTTTCCTTTTGATATGCTCTTATTGTACCCCATCTCCGGCCTGTACGCTCTGCCGGATCAGGTCATTTCTTGCCATCACAGTATCCGGGCTGATGATCTGACCCTCGGCCACAAGGTTACGCACCGTCATGTCAAAGGAAGCGATCAGCACCCGGTTCAGATGGGACAGCCGCTCCTCCGGTGCCATGTCCTCGGGATGGGCATCCCAGAACAGGTTGCGCAGAGCCACGCAGTCAGGGAAGGTGCGGGACTCGTCAATATAGTCAGCCAGGTAGACCAGCTTTTCCGTCAGCGTCATGCCCTCGTGCCCGGTGGTGTGCCAGCGCACCGCCGCCACAACTACGGGGTGATCGAACGCAGAGTACTTCCGGGGAATCAAGGCGGCGGCAGTCCTTGCATGGAAGCACTTGGGTGCCAGCTCATCTCCCGGAGCCACCGGAACACCCAGCTCCCGGCACAGGGAGAGCTGCTCTTCGGTTTTCAGTTCTTTGGTGATGTCGTGGAGCAGGGCGGCCGCCCGGAGCAGGTCTGTTTCCTCCGGGCAGTACAGGGCGCACAGGCGGGCTGTCATCTGCTCGACCGCCAGGGTATGGATCAGCCGCTTGGGTGACATGCCCTGCCCCACCCGATTCCGCAGGGCGGACAACTCCGCCTCTCCGAAGGATGCACCGTCCCTTCCAGGATGTTGGTTCCGGTTCATGTTTGATCTCCCTCCTCTTTGTACAGCTTTTTTGCTTTGATATAGTCCGCCACAGCCGGCGGCACCAAGCTATCGATGGGCTGGTCATCTGCCACCGCCTGACGCACCTGTGAGGAGGAAACATCCACGACCGGAGCCAGGATGCGGCGGACTACCTTTCCGTACTTCTGCTGGTAGAGCGTATTCTTTCTGACGATCTCCTCATCCAGAGCGGTATCATTCTCCCGACGGATGTACACGGGATAGCACAGCCGGAAGATCTCCTCCGGCTCCCGCCAACTGTCCAGCGTCAGCATCATGTCGGTACCACAGAGCAGGAACAGCCGATCCTCCGGGCGGCTCAACGCCCGCAGGGTGTCCACAGTATAGCTCTTCCCTGCCCGCCTTACCTCCATATCACTGACCACCACCCCTTCCATATCGCCAAAGGCCAGCCGGAGCATCTCCAGCCGGTCGGCGGCGGTGGCATTCCCCTGCATCTCCTTATGGGGCGTCAGCCCGGTGGGAATGACATACAGGATATCCAGCCACATCTGTGCCATGAACGCCCGGGCGGCGGCCACATGGCCGTTGTGCACCGGCGAGAAGGTACCGCCGTATATACCGATCCTCATATCCTTACTGCGGCAGTTGGATGCGGCGGTTCTTCTGGTTCAGGGGACGACGGAAAAGGATGACCTTCCGTCCGATGACAGCCACAACCGTGGCGTTCAGTGCCTGGGCCAGCGTATCGGCGGCCTCCCTGGGTGTACAGTCGGCGTTCTCCAGCACCGACAGCTTGATCAACTCCCTTGCCTCCAGGGCGTCCGAAACCGTTGCCGTCAGGGTATCGGTCAGGCCGCTCTTGCCGATCTGCATGATAGCGGACATATCTGCGGCCAGGCGGCGCAGGTAAGCCCGCTGACCGGAGGTCAGGGACGCAGGGGCGGGGTACAGTTGTTGTTTGGGTTGTTTCTTATCCATTCAGATCATGTTCCTTTCCGTTGCACGGGCATGTGTGCGTCCTGTGCAACCAGCCAAGCATGCGGCCATCAACTTGTTTCTCCCTTCAGCACCCGAGCCAGGGCGGCGATGGCACGACCCCGGTGGCTGATGGCGTTCTTCTCTTCCCCAGTCAGTTCCGAGAAGGTCTTTCCCCCCTCGGTGCTGAAGAACAGCGGGTCATAGCCAAACCCACCGTTCCCCCTGGGCGCGCGCAGGATCCTGCCCTCGCAGGCACCCCGCACCACGATCTCCTCCCCCTCCGGGGTCATGCAGGCGATGGCGCAGATGAATCGGGCGGTGCGTGCCCCATCGGGCACATCCTTCAAGTTGGCAAGGAGCAGGGCGTTGTTGTCCTGATCCCTGCTGGGGCTCTCCCCGCCGGCGTACCGGGCGGAATAGATACCCGGCGCACCGTTCAGCGCATCCACGGCAAGGCCGGAGTCATCACCCAACCCGTACCAATTCTTCTTACCCGCCGCCTGAGCGGCACACCGGGCGGCTCGAGCCTTGATCAGCGCATTCGCTTCAAAACTGTCCCCGTCTTCCTGGATGTCCTGAGTATAGCCCACCTCATCCAGGGTGTGCAGGCAAAGGCCGGGCAGGTCGGCGGACAGGATAGCGGCCAACTCCGCCATCTTCTTTCTGTTTCTCGATGCAAGCAGGATGTCCATCGCTTATTCCTCAAAGAGTGCCTTGACGAAGTCCTGGGGATCAAACGCCTGCATATCGTCGATCTTCTCTCCCACACCCACGAACTTGACCGGAATGTTCAGCTCCTTCTTGATGGAGATGATGATGCCGCCCTTGGCGGTGCCGTCCAGCTTGTTCAGCGTGATGCCGGTGATGTGAGCCGCCTGACTAAATTCCCTTGCCTGGGACACAGCATTCTGCCCGGTGGTGGCGTCCAGCACCAGCAGGGTCTCCCGGGCGGCACCGGGCAGCTCCCGGTCGATGACCCGGTCGATCTTGGCCAGCTCGTTCATCAGGTTCTTCTTGTTCTGCAACCGTCCGGCGGTGTCGATGATCAGCACATCCGCCGAACGCTTCTTGGCCACGGCAATGGCATCAAAGACCACAGCCGCCGGGTCACTGCCCTCATTCTGCCGCACCATTTCCACCCCGGCCCGTTCGCACCAGACAGCTAACTGATCAATGGCGGCGGCCCGGAAGGTATCGGCGGCGGCCACCACCACCTTCTTACCGGCCAGTCGCAACCGCTTGGATATTTTTCCGATGGAGGTGGTCTTGCCTGCGCCGTTGACGCCGATGACCAGCAGGACGCTGGGCGTGGTGTCCAGCTTCAGCGGCTCGCTCTCCCCGATCATGTCAGTCATGATCTCCCGCAGGGCACCCATGACCTGTTCCTTCTCCTTCAGCCGTCCGTCCTTGATGCGTGCCCGGAGCTGGTCAAGGATCTCCTCCGTGGCACTCATGCCCACATCGGCAGAGATGAGGATCTCCTCCAGCTCCTCCAGGAAGTCCTCGTCCACCTTGACAAAGCTCTTGAGCAGGTTGTCCACCGGGGCGAACAGGGCGTTCCTTGTCTTGGTAAGGCCGCTCTTGAGCCGTCCCCAGAAGGATCTCTTCTCCTCCTCCGGCTGAATCTGCTCTGCGGCAGGTTCTTCGGCGGTTTCTTCGGTGGTTTCTTCGGCAACCTCCTCCGCAGGCGCATCGGCAGATGCCGGAGCTTCCTGCGCCTGTTCTGCCTGCTCCCGGGCCTCCCGCATTTCCTCCTGTTCCATCTCCAGGCGGACTTCCTCGGCCACCCTGTCCTCGTTGGCGATGTCCGGCCTCTCCTCAAAGAAGGCGTTCTCCGCCGCTTCGGCGGCGGCCTCCTCCTCTGGGGTCAGGCCACCCTCTTCCTCCGTATCAGCCACAGAGGGCACATCCTCCCCTGCGTCCGGTACGGCGTCCCCGTCGGGTGTCTGTTCTGCTCCGTACGCCTCGGCTATGCCTTCTTCCTCTTGTTCCTTCTTTTTGTTCTTACCGAACAGCTTATTGAAAAAGCCCATTCCAATCATTCTCCTTACTCTTTGCAATGTCGGCCACATCCAGGGTCAGCACCTTGGATATGCCGTGTTCCGGCATGGTCACGCCGTACAGTCTGGTGGCGGCGGCCATGGTGCCCCGCCGGTGGGTGATCATGATAAACTGGGTGTCATCGGTATACCGCTTGATGTACCTGGCCAGCCGCTCCACATTCACCTCGTCCAGGGCGGCTTCAATCTCGTCCAGGATGCAGAAGGGCGTGGGATTGACCTTGAGGACGGCGAAGAACAGCGCCACGCCGATGAAGGCCTGCTCGCCGCCGGACAGCTGCATCAAGCTCTTGATGATCTTTCCCGGAGGAGCCGCCTTGATCTCGATGCCGGATTCCAGCACATTGTCCGGGTCGGTCAGCGAAAGCTCCGCCGATCCGCCGCCGAACAGTTCGGCAAAGGTGGTGCCGAAATTGTCGTTGATGGCGTTGAACGCCGTGGTGAAGGCTGTCTTCATCTCGGACTCCAGGTCGCTGATGCAGGCGGTCAGCTCCGCCCGGGACTTCTCCAGATCCGTGATCTGCTCCTTCATGCTCTCGTAGCGGGTCTTCACTTCGTTGTACTTCTCCACGGCGTCCGGGTCAAAGTGGCCCAGGGCACGGAGCTTGTTCCGGCAGTCGGTCTGCGTCGCCACCACCTCTGCCCGGTTCTCCGGCGTCACCGGCGGGCAGTTCATGGCCAGTGCCTCCTCCCGTGTCATCTCGTAGTCCTCGTACAGCCGTCTGTCCAGCTTTTCCTTCTCCGTGATCAGGGCATTCAGCCGTGTGTCGGCGGTGGTGAACGCCTTGAACAGGTTCTCCTTCTCCTCATACTTCCGGCTGATCTGCTCCCGCAACTGGTTCAGTCCCGCCTCGTACTCGGCACTGTTCCGGTCAGCTTCCTCCCGGCTGGCCACCAGGGTACACAGCCGTGTCTCCCCCTCCCGGTACTTGACCCGGTTGTCCTCCTGCGCCTGTCTGTAAGACTGAATATCCTCCTGCCAGCCCTCTATGCGCTTCCCGGTCGCCTCCATATCGGTAGTCGCAACCCCGGCACGAGCGGCGGCGGCTTCGGCAAAGGCCAGACAGGTATCTGCATCCTTGCGCCCCTCGCTGAGCCGGATATACCGGGCGGTCTGCTCCTCGGTCAGCTTTTCCAACTGCTCCCGGGCATCCTCCCTGTCGGCGGCCTTCTGTTCCCGCACGGCCTTGATCTCTGCGATGGCGGCTGTCAGGGCGTTCTCCTCTGCCCGGAGGGAAGCCATGTCCTCTTCGTACCGCTCGCCCTCCGCCAGAAGCTTGTCACAGTCCTCCTTCATACGGGCAAGCAGGGTGCGGTTGGCGTCCCGCTTGGCGGTGGCTTGCTCCAGTTGGGCGGTCTCATTGTTCAGGAGCACCCGGACAAGATCCCGCCTGTCCTCAAGGCTACTCTTCTTCTCCTCCGCCTCCTGAATGGCCCGACGCACGCCGGCCAGCGATGTCTCCGCCTCCGTCACCCGGGCTTCCTGCTCCTTCCGCTCCGCCTCCAGCCGTCTGACCTCGGCGGCTCGGCTCAGTGCCCCGTTCTTCTGGGTCAGGGAGCCGCCGGTGAAGGAGCCGCCCACATTGATCTGCTGGCCGTCCAGCGTGACCACCCGCACCCGGTACCGCAGGGCCTTGGCCATGGTTGTGGCGTTGTCAATGGTATCAAACACCACGGTGCGCCCGATCAGAGAGGACACCACCCCCCGGAACCGGTCATCACAGGACACCAGGGTATCCGCCACAGCCACATAACCGGGGAACCCGGCGGCCTGGTTCATCTCCCCGGTGGGTGTCTGCGCCCGCATGGAGGTCAGGGGGAAGAAGGTCGCCCGCCCGGCGTTCCCCCGCTTCAGTGCATATATGGCCGCCTTGGCGGTGGCCTCATCCTCCACCACCACATGCTGGAGATTGGCACCCAGTGCAGTCTCCACGGCGGTCACATAGGGCTGTTCCACGGATATGACCTGGGACAGCGGGCCATACACCGTTCCGCACCTCTCTCCGCCAAAGCCGGTGATGCGCCCGGCGGCATACTGATTCATGATATACCGGACGCTGTTGGCGTAGCCCTCATAATGCTCCTCCATAGCCTTGTAGGTATGGATGCGCTGAACCGTGGAATCCCGGCGGAGCTTCAAGCTGCCCAGGGACTCGTACGCCCGGCCGTACTGTTCATTCAGGTCTGCCAGTGCCTTATCAGCTTCGCCGATGGCACTGTTCACCTCTTTTATGGAAGTGGAATAGGCATCCACGCTTTCCTGCCGTCTTGCCACCTCGGCCTCCAGCCCCCGGGCGGTCTCCTCATACTGTTCCATATCCGAGAGCAGGTCGCTCCCCCGGTCACTGCCGCTGTCCCGGGCGTTCTCCAGCACCGAAAGGCGCACCCGCAGATCCACTGCTTGCTGTTCCCGTGCCCGGATGTCCTGACCGGAAAGGTCTATGGCCTCATCCAGTGCAGTGATCTCCTGCTTTTTCCGGTCAGCCTCCCCGGCACAGGTGTTGTAGGTTGCCTCCAGGGCATCCAGCTCCCTCCGGATGGCTTCGGCCTTCCGCCTGTGTTCGGCCTCCTCGGTCAGAGCCGCCGCCCGCTGGGTCTCCAGGGCTTTTCTGGATTCTTCGGCGTTCCGGATCAGATCCTCGGTGTGGGCGATGTTGCTCTCCCGCACCCGGTACTCGCTGTCCAGTCGGTGCTGTTCATCCCCCAGGGCGGTGATCTCCTCCGCCAGCCGTGCGGCCTCCTGCCTGCTCCCCTGATCCATCTCGGTCAGGCGGGTACTGCGCACCTCCAGGGATTGCAGGGCATCCTGTACCTGGGCAAGGTCGAAATCTGCGTGGCTCCGCTGGGTCTGTGCCTCCCGGATCTCTCCGGCCAGCCGCCCGGTGTCGTACAGCCACAGGCTCACATCCGCCTGCTTCCTGGCCTCCATGAGGACAAGACCCCGGCGGGCTTTGGCCGCCTCCTTCTCCAGGGGGCCGACCTGCGCCTCCACTTCCTGGAACACATCCCGGATCCGGGTCATGTTGTCCTCGGTGGCGGCCAGCTTCCGCTCAGCCTCGGTCTTCCGCACCCGGTACTTGGCGATACCGGAGGCATCCTCGAAGATACTCCGCCGCTCCTCGCTCTTGCGGGAGATGATCTCGGCGATCTGCCCCTGCCCGATGATGGAATACCCATCCCGGCCGATGCCGGTATTGAGGAACAGCTCGTAGATGTCCCGCAGGCGCACCGGCTTGCGGTTGATCAGGTACTCCGACTCCCCGGCCCGGAAGTACCGCCGTGTCACCGTCACCTCATCATAGGGGCAGTCCAGGCGGCAAAAGTCCGAGGTGTTGTCAAAGGTCACGGATACCTCCGCATAGCCCATGGGACGGCGGCTGTCTGCCCCGCCGAAGATGACATCCTCCATTTTGGAACCACGGAGGGACTTATAGGACACCTCTCCCAGCACCCAGCGCATGGCATCGGCGATATTGGATTTTCCGCTTCCGTTGGGCCCGACGATGACAGTCACACCCCGTCCCCCCGTGCCCGCCGCCTGCCCACCGTCAAACACCAGCTTGGTGCGATCCGGAAAGGACTTGAAGCCCTGCATTTCGATTGATTTCAGATACACTGTCTACTCCTACCATGTTTCTATTCCGGCCTTGGCCGGTACTTCGGGCTGTCTCACCAAAGTGCGCCTGCCCCCGGATGTAAGACCCGGGATCACACCACCCCGAACAGGGTCAGCGCATCCTTTGCGGCGGCCTGCTCCGCTTTCTTCTTGGAGCGGCCCTGCCCCCGCCCGATGACATTGGCATTCAGCCGCACCTCCACCTCAAAGGTCTTCATATGATCCGGCCCTGTCTCCCGGACAAGGACATACTCCAGCACATCCCCCTCGGTCTGCTGGACGAGTTGTTGCAGGGGGGTCTTATAGTCGCCATCCATGCCCCGGGCCTCCAGCTCCTCTAAATCCTTGGACACGAAAGGCAACAGAAAGTCTGCAATGACCTGCTTGGCCTGGCCGCCCTGTCCTGCGTCCAGGTAGATGGCGGCCAACAGGGCCTCAAAGGCATCCGCCAGAATGTTGACCTTATCCCGTCCGCCGCTCCGCTCCTCCCCGATACCAAGGAGCAGGCTGTCTCCCAGACAAACCGACCGGGCATACCGGGCCAGGGCATCGGCGCAGACCACATCCTTCCGCATACAGGTCAGATCTCCCTCCGGCAGGTCGGGATATGTAGCAAACAGGTACTCGCTGACTACCAGGGAAAGCACCGAGTCCCCCAAAAACTCCAGCCGCTCGTTGCAGAGCAGGTGGTGGTTCCGCTGGCCGGTCTCGTTGGACCAGGAGGAGTGGGTCAGCGCCTGTATCAGCAGCTCCCTGTTAGAGAAGCGATAGCCCACCCGCCCCTCCAGGACGGACAGCTTGTCCTCCGCCGGGGTATGGATTTTACTGTGCTCCTGATTCATGGTGACATCACTCCTTTCAAAATTTCAATCGGCAGATCTCTTCCGCCTCTTATCTTACGCTTCACCGATACCGCCCGGCTCCCCGCCGGAGGCAGTCACTGCCGCCACGGCTTCCTCAAGTCCGGCAAGGACTCCCGACTGACACAGGCGGATGGTCTGGTCAATGGCACTTTGGAAAGCGGCGGCTCCGGAGGAACCGTGGGCTTTGATGACCGGCTTATTCAGCCCCAGGATGGGACTGCCCCCGTGCTGGTTGGAATCCACGGAGGACACGAAGGCACGGAGCTGTTTCTTCACGCAAAGGTAGGCCAGCTTGGTCATGGGGGTGGCCTTGAACACACCCTTCAGACCCTTCATCATGTACTTACCCAGCCCCTCATAGGCCTTCAGGCATATGTTTCCGGAAAACCCGTCGGTCACGCAGACATCGCAAGCCCCGAATGGCAGGTCAAAGGCCTCCACATTGCCACAGAACCGGATGCCGGGGCAGGCAGACAGACGCTGGTAGGCCTCTGTTTGCAGGGGGGTGCCCTTGCAGGCTTCCGCCCCGTTATTCAGAAGTGCCACCCGGGGCGACTTCAGCCCGTACAGAGCCTTCATGTAGGCCGTGCCCATGATGGCAAACTGGGTCAGATACTCCGGCAGTACCGTTACATTCGCCCCTGCATCCATGAGCAGGGTCGGCTTCTCAAAGGGCAGTATGGTGCCGATGGCAGCCCGGTGTACCCCCTGGATCCGGCGCACCAGCAGGGTCGCCCCGGAGAACAGCGCACCGGTGTTCCCACAACTGACCAGGGCATCCCCCTGCCCGTCCCGGAGGGCACGGAGAGCCACCGCCATGGAGGAATCGGATTTGGCACGCACCACAGACATGGGGTCATCCTCCATGGTCAGCACGCTGTCGGCATGAAGCAACTCAAAGGGCGACAGGTCGATGCCCCGTTCCCCTGCCACCTTCTTCAGTTCTTCCTCTCGGCCTACCAGCAGGTACTCCCCGCCGTAGGCATCCCTGGCGGCCGCTGTGCCGGCCAGCATCTCCCCCGGTGCCTTGTCGCCGCTCATGCAATCAATGATAATCTTCATTCTTCAACAAACAAGAGAAAACCCTACAGGTACGGTTTTCCTCACCCTTCAACAACTTTC
This sequence comes from uncultured Clostridia bacterium, assembly GCA_945929845.1. Classification (GTDB taxonomy): domain Bacteria; phylum Bacillota; class Clostridia; order Oscillospirales; family CAG-272; genus CAMEON01. The sequence goes on from CAMEON010000032.1 coordinate 18,289, forward strand.
ATGCTACGCCTGCTATGCCTGTTCTGCCCGTCCGGTCTCATCCTCTGTTGTGTCCGTCGCCCGCCCGGTGTAGCTGTCTATCCACGCCAGCGACCGTGCCGCCAGCACCTCATTGCGGGCGGCCTTGCCACCCCGCACCCTCTTCTCAGGCAGGGGCACGATGCCGAAATTGGCGTTCATGGGGGTAAAATCCCCCTCGCCGCCATGGCTGACATAGTGAGCCATCGCCCCGATCATGGTGATCTGCGGGAAGATCACAGGCTCCTGCTCGAGGACACGGCGGGCGGCATTGACCCCCGCCACGAAGCCGGATCCGGTGGACTCGATGTAGCCCTCCACGCCGGTCATCTGCCCGGCGAAGAACACCTCCGGCCTCTGTCGCACCGAGTAGTCCGCCCGGAGAAGTGCCGGGGAGTTCAGGTAGGTGTTGCGATGCATGACCCCGTAGCGCAGGAACTCCGCCTGCTCAAGGCCGGGGATCAGCCGGAACACCCGCCGCTGTTCCGGGAAGGTCAGGTGGGTCTGGAAGCCGACCAGATTGTACATGGTGCCCTCAGCATTCTCCCGCCGCAGCTGTACCACCGCAAAGGAGTGGGCACCGGTGCGGGGATCGGTCAGACCCACCGGCTTCAGCGGGCCGTAGCACAGGGTGTCATACCCCCGGCGGGCCATGACCTCCACCGGCATACACCCCTCAAAAACCTTCAGTTCCTTCTGCACATCCCTGTCAAATTCCTTGAGTGTGGCTTCCTCGGCCTCCACAAGGGCGTGGTAAAAGGTGTCATACTGCTCCCTTGTCATGGGGCAGTTGATGTAGTCGGCATCGCCCTTGTCATACCGGGAGGCGAAGAAGGCCACATCCATATTGATGGTGGCGGCATCCACGATGGGTGCCACAGCATCAAAGAAGTGCAGTCCGTCCCCAGCCAGGTGCGTCCGGATGTAGTCCGCCATGGGGTCGGAGGTCAGGGGACCGGTGGCCACCACGGTCACCTCATTCTCCGGTATTGATGTTACCTCCGCCTCCACCACCGTAATGCGGGGATGGTTCCGTATCCTGTCCGTGATGTAGGCAGAGAACAGGTCTCTGTCCACAGCAAGTGCCGACCCGGCGGCCACCTGAGTAGCCCGGGCGGCCTGCATGATCAGCGACCCCATGCGGGACAGCTCCTCCTTGAGAAGCCCCACCGCATTGGACAGCCGGTCAGAGCGCAGGGAGTTGGAGCATACTAGCTCGGCAAAGCCGGGATTGTGGTGGGCGGGGGTGAACTTTTTCGGCTTCATCTCCCACAGGGTGACATCTACCCCGGTCTGTGCCGCCTGCCAGGCCGCCTCGCACCCCGCAAGGCCGGCTCCGTATACATTGATGTGTGCCATACGCATTCCTTCAAGTGAATCAGTCGTTATCCGTGCCGTCTTCCTGTCCGGCAGGCGGTATCTCCCGGCAGTACTTGCACCCCTCGGTGTGGCAGACCAGCAGATTCTTCCCTTTTTTACGGAACAGCATCCCGCCGCAGGTGGGGCATACCTCTGTCGTAGGCAGATCCCAAGAGGAGAAGTCGCAGTCCGGGTACCGCTCGCAGGAGTAGAATACCGTGCGGTTGCGTCCTGTCTTCATGACCAGCTTGGCCCCGCACTTGGGGCAGGGCACGCCAATGTCCCGGTGCTTGGTGAATTTACACTCCGGGTACCGGGAGCAGGCATAGAATGGACCATAGCGGCCGTTCCGCAGAACCATGTCCGCCCCGCACTTCTCGCACTTCATGCCGGTGGGTGCCGCTTCTTCCGCTCCGGTTCCCGGATCCGTCACGCCCACGGTCAGCGGGCGGGTATTCTTACAGGCCGGGTAGTTGGGGCAGGCGGCAAACTTTCCGAAGCGGCCGTTCTTGACGATCATCCGGCTTCCGCATTTATCGCAAATGAAATCCGTGGTCTCCACCGGAACCTCCACCTGATTGTTGGCAATGGCGGCCTCGGCAGTATTGAGTTGAGACTCAAACTGGTGCCAGAAACGCGCCAGCACATCCTCCATGCTCTCCCGGCCGTTCTCGATCTCGTCCAGCTCCTCCTCCATCTTGGCAGTGAACTGTTCGTCCACCACACTGGAGAAATTCTGGAGCATGATCTTATTGGTCACCTCGCCCAGCTCGGTGGGCACCAGAGCCTTCCCTTCCCGCTTGACATAGTTCCGGGAGGTAATGGTGGTGATGATGGTGGCAAAGGTGCTGGGTCGCCCGATACCCTTTTCTTCCAACAGCTTAATCAGTGTTGCCTCGGTGTACCGGGGCGGCGGCTCGGTAAAGTGCCGGGCTGGGTCGATATGCTCGGCAGGGAGCTGCTGTCCCTCCTTCAGGGGAGGGATGCGCAGATCCTTCTGCTCCTCCGGCTCGTCTGCCATACGCCGCCTGGCTCCGTCATCAGCAGATTCCTCGTATACGGCCATGTAGCCAGGGAAGGTGACGGTGTAGCCGCTGGTGCGGAACACCCATCCCTTGCAGTCAAAATCCACCGTCAGCGTCTCCAGCTCTGCCGACTCCATCTGGCTGGCTACGAACCGCTCCCAGATCAGGCGGTACAGCCTGTACTGGTCGGAGGTCAGAGCCTTTTTGATCATGGCCGGCTCCAGATCCACCCGGGCAGGGCGGATGGCTTCGTGGGCGTCCTGGGCGTTGACCCGGGAGCGGTAGGTGCGGGGCGTGTCGGGGCAGTACGCCTCACCGTACTTGCTACGGATCAGATCAGCCGTGGCGGACTGCGCCTCGGCGGACACCCGTTGAGAGTCGGTACGCATGTAGGTGATAAGACCCTGGGTGCCGCCGAACTCCGCCCCCACATTGATACCCTCATACAGCTCCTGAGCCACACGCATGACCCGCTGGGACTGGAAGTTGAGCTTGCGGGAGGCTTCCTGTTGCATGGTAGAGGTGGTGAAGGGCGGAGGCGGATTCTTCTTCCTGGTGGCTCGCCGGACAGAGGACACGGCGAAGCGCTGTCCGGTCACATCCCTGACCACCCGCTGGGCATCCTCCTCACAGCCAAGGCGCACCTTACCCTCCGTGTTGCCTACGAAGCGCACCTTGACGATGCTTCCCTTCTCTCCGTCACAGAGCAGAGTAGCGTCCACCGTCCAGTACTCCTCCGGCACGAAGGCCCGTATCTCATTCTCCCTGTCCACAATGATCCTGGTCGCCACGGACTGCACCCGTCCGGCGGACAGGCCGCTCTGTACGGTCTTCCACAGGTAGGGGGACAGCTTGTAGCCGACGATGCGATCCAGGATCCGCCTGGCCTGCTGGGCATTGACAAGGTTCATATCCAGCCCCCGGGGCTGTTTGATGGCGGACTTGACCACCGACTTGGTGATCTCGTTGAAGGTCACCCGCTGTACCTGTTCCACCGGGATGCCCAGGGTAGCGGCCAGATGCCAGGAAATGGCCTCCCCCTCCCGGTCAGGGTCAGTGGCAAGGAACACCTTGTTTGCGGCCTTGGCCTCCTTTTTGATCTCCTTGATCAGGTCTCCCTTTCCCCGTATATTGATATAATGAGCCTTGAAATGGTCGTCTATGTCCACCCCCAGGGTGCTCTTCGGCAGATCCCGTACATGCCCCAGAGAGGCAATGACCTTATAGTTCGAGCCGAGGTAGCCCTTGATGGTGCTCGCCTTGGAGGGCGACTCCACGATAACCAGATTATTCGCCATATCTTCTATCGTTTTCCTTTCGTATATTAGTAAGTGACATGCGCCAGCCCCTTTGGCGGATGGAATCACCGCCGGGCGTACAGCCCGCCTGGCAGGGCATCCACCAGCCCCTTGATCTCCAGGACGGTCATGGCGGCCACCACCTCGCCGGTGGTATAGCCCTCCCGGGTCAGCGCATCCACCAGGACGGCATGATCCAGCGGCAACAGCTCAAACAGGGCGCGCTGGGTCGGGGTCAGCGAGTCCAACACCGCCCGGCTGCTGTCCGGGGCGGGAGCAGGAACAGGAGCCGCCGGGGTATCGCCCGGGGCTGTTGTTCCCGCCTTGTCTGCGGGGACGCTTCTGTCCGGTTGTCTGTCTCTCCGACGGGCAGTGTCGCCCGGCTGTTGCCTTCCCTGATTGCCGGTCTGCCTGCCCTCATTGACAGGATTCGTTGGCCGCTTCTCCGGCCGGATGCGCAGGGATACCCCATACTGCGCCAACAGGCTGTCATCCGGTTCGGAATGCTGTTCCGCCCACAACAGTTTACCCATATTCAGGTATTCCCGGTACAGGAAGGTGAAATCTTCCAGAATATCCCGGGCGCAGAGAGCCACGGCGGCTCCGTCCCGGATCAGGCGGTTGGTTCCGGAGGTGTTGTCCTCCCCCACATTGCCGGGCACAGCATAGATGCCCCGCCCCTGCATGATGGCGTCCTTGGCGGTGATCAGGGCACCGGAATTCACTCCGGCCTCCACCACCACGGTGGCCTGGGACAGGCCGCTGATGATGCGGTTGCGCACAGGGAAATGGCTCCCGGACGGCGGCGTGGAGGGTGGGTACTCGGTGATGACGGTGCCCCGGGCGATAATGGCATCCCGCAGAGTCTCATGCTCCCTGGGGTAGACCACATCAATACCGCATCCCAGTACCGCCACCGTGTGGCCTCCGGCGGCCATGGCTCCGGCGGCGGCGACGCTGTCCACCCCCAGCGCCATACCGGAAACCACCACCGCCCCGGCGGCTCCCAGTTCATAGCCTATTTTATACGCCATGCGCTTCCCGTATGCGCTCATTGTCCGTGTGCCTACCGTGCTGATGCACAAAAGGTGGGCAAAATCCTGCAACCGTCCCCGGTAGTACAAAAGCAGGGGCGGATCCATCAGGGTGCGCAGGGAGGCAGGATAATCGGCATCCTGCCAGAACAGGATATGTACATCATTCTTCTCACAGAAGCAGGCGATCCGGTCAGCCTCCTCCAGGTTCCGGTCGGCCAGAGCCTGCTTGAGCCTTTCCCCGCAGGGAAGGCGCTCCAGCTCGCTCTCATCCGCCGTGAACACCTGATACGGGGAGCCGCACTGCTCCAGAACCCGGATAAACTCCCGGTTGGCCACTCCGCATCGGAGGGAGAACCATATTTCAAACAATCTTTCCCGCATGGCTGACTCCTTTCCGGACACGGGTCGCTTCCTGTACTACCTGTATTTTGCTTTTTTGGCGGACCAGGCGGTCATGCCCGACCGGCACGCCTCATTTCCCACATGATGAGGGCGGCGGCGGCCCCGGCGTTCAGGGACTCCGCATCCGCTTCCATGGGAATGTACACCGTCCTGTCGCAGGCCTCTATGACAGCCTTTGACAGGCCGTGGCCTTCATTGCCTATGACGGCGCAGACTTTACCCGGATCCCCCGGGCGGTTAGCGGTCTCTGCCCCGGCCGGAGCGGACAGATCCACCTCGCCCAGCCGCTGGGCGCTTTCGTCCAGGGCGGCGGCATTGACCACCCATCCCCCGGCCCTCAACAGGCGCACAGCACCCGCCAGGTCATCCACCCGGGTCACAGGCATGGAGAACAGAGGCCCCATGGCTGCCCGGACGGTGCGTGGATGGTAAAGGTCGGCGCAGTCATTGCTGAGAATGATATGCGCCACACCGAGGGCGGCGGCTGTCCGGATGACAGTGCCCACATTGCCCGGATCCCGCAGGGACTCCAGCAGGATCACCGGGCCACGATCCAGGTGCGGCAGGCCGTCCCTATTTATTTTACACTTTTTGTGGCGTTTGTCAATATACTTAGCCACACAGATCACGCCTTCCGGCGCATTTTCCTGAGAAATTCTTGCGAAAAGGTCATTATCCACCGGGTAGACCGGGCAATCCACCGCCGTCGGGGTCAGACCATACAGCGTCTCCATCCCCTCGGCGATCTGCCCGGTGCTCCCGGCACGGACGAACAGGCTGTCCAGCACAACGCCCCGCCGGATGGCCTCACACAGCAGTTTGATCCCGTCAAATCGGAAAAGTTCGGCCTCTTCCCTGGCCTTGCGGTCCTCCAGCTTGCACAGACCCACTACATGGCGGTTCTGTCTGGACACAATGGGTTCCCCGCAGAACCGGAACGGTTGGTACGGCATAGGGGGGTTCTCCTTTCTATGACAAAAACCCGGCTTCACTCACCGGGTTTTTATCAGTCGGTCAAAGTGCGGCCTTGGCCTGTGCGCACAGGGCGGCGAATGCTTCCTTGTCGGCGATAGCGATCTCGGAGAGCATCTTGCGGTTTAGGGTCACACCGGCCTTCTTCAGACCGTTCATAAAGGTGGAGTAGTTCATTCCGTTGGCCTTGCACCCGGCGGAAATACGGGTGATCCACAGGCGGCGGAAATCTCTCTTCTTGCGGCGGCGGCCGGCGAATGCGTAGTTGCCGCTCTTCATGACGGCTTCCTTCGCCATCTTGAAGTGCTTGGACTTGGAACCCCAGTAGCCCTTGGCGGCCTTCAGTACCTTATTTCTTCTCTTGCGGGTCATCATTGCGCCCTTGATTCTTGCCATCTTTCATTTCCTCCTTGCAATTCGATATGCGGTTCGGTATCTTCGTCTCACGGTCTGTTGTCCGACTTACTTCTGGATCAGAGCCCTGACATTGGCAGTCATGGCATCGCCCAGAATGGCGGAGCTACGCAGGTTTCTCTTTCTCTTGGAGGTCTTCTTGCCCAGGTTGTGGCGGTGAGAGCTGTGGAAGATCTTCACCTTACCGGTGCCGGTGACGGAAAATCTCTTGGCAGAAGCGCGATGTGTCTTAACCTTTCCCATTTTGGTTATTCCTTCTTTCGTTGTATTTGGCGGCAACGGCTTCTCGCCGTGCCTCATATCATGGAAGACCGTCCGGCTGAATACATCCCCCGGACCGAAAAACATGAACGGTTGTATGTTGGCTGCCGGATCACTGGCAGCCGGGTGCGCTGGCTCACACCGGGCGTGCTTCCCGGTACCGGAGCGGCACACGGGAACTCACTTGGCTTTGGCGGGTACCGGATTGATGACCATGCTCATGAACCGTCCGTCCAACACCGGTTTCTTGTCGCACACGCCCACATCCTGGGTGTCTGCCAGGAACTTATCCAGCAGATCCCGTCCGATGGACATATGGCTCATCTCCCGACCCCGGAATCGCATGACCACACGGACCTTGTTGCCCGAGGTCAGGAACTTCCGCGCCTGGTTGAGCTTGGTCTCATAATCATGGGTGTCGATACGGCAGGAAAGCTGGATCTCCTTCAGCTCCACGGTCTGCTGCTTCTTCTTGGCTTCCTTCTCCCGTTTCTGCTTCTCAAAGCAGAACTTGCCGTAGTCCATGATCTTACAGACCGGCGGCTGAGCCTGGGGCGCAATCAGAACCAGATCCAGATCCTTTTCGTATGCCAATTTGAGTGCCTCCCTGGAGCTCATGATCCCAAGAGGCTGCCCCTCTGCGTTGACGACCCGGACTTCTCTTGCTTCAATGGCTTCATTGATAAGAGTCTGGGCCTCCTTTGCATTCGTGCCGATAGATACGCACCTCCCTGTGTTTGCAAAATAAAATAACGTGCCGAAGCGATTGCCCCGACACACGACATCCCTCCCGCACAACACAATGTCCGGGACAGATGACCCGCACCAACCGGTGCGGCTATTGACCGGACTCGCATTGGCGGTACGGTGGAGGCCGGGAGCCTCTCTTCATTTGCGCAGATAGTATACCACGCTTTTCCCCTTTTGTCAAGGGGTTTTTGAAAATTTGCGGATTTTTATATGCGGATTTGTTACAGTTCACCTACCCCTCACGCCCATCAAAATTTTATGCAAAATGCCAAAA
>CAMEON010000033.1 GCA_945929845.1 uncultured Clostridia bacterium
ACGAAAAAATCTGTACCGAATCTGTACCACCTCATTAAATCAGCGTTTCCTTAAAGTCCACATACTGCCCGGGGTCTATGCCATACTTCTCCCGGAGGCGGGCAGGATCCCAGAGAACTGTCCTGTCCCCCCGGTAGCGGAGCACGCTGATCCGGTCGCTGATCAACTGGAAGAAGTCGCTGTCAAAGGAGGAGATCACCAGCTCCCACCCCCGGGGCAGGGTGCGGGCATAGGCGGCGATGGCATCGTCCGTCTCGCCCTCCGCGATCTCGGTGTGCCGGATGCCCATGAAGTCCAGTGCCCGGCAGATGTCCGGCAGTTGGGAAAAGGGACTGTCCTCATCCGGCACCTGGGCATAATCCTGTCGGTTGGCCTTGTACGCCCCGTCCAGGGCGGTGCGGTCATTGGGGTGCTCCCCGTCAAAGAGCACCGCCATGTGGGTGGGCTGTGTCATGCGGCGGATCCTGCCCAGTGCCCCCACGAAGCCCAGCGTTCCCTGCATGGCCCTGCCGTCCCGCCCGGTGATCCGGGCGGGCATACCGAAAAACATCTGGAACAAAAGGTTACTGCCGTCCACCAACAACAGCCTGCTCATGGCCGTGGTGCTTCCCCCGCCGGGCGGGGGTCCTTCTCGTCCAGCACCCGGAGGATATCCAACAGGCAGTCGCACTTTGCCCAGAGCAAGGCTTCAATGGCCGGGGTCGGGGCGGTCAGATCCGGCACCATGATGGCCCGCATCCCGGCGTTGTACACGGATCGGATGCCATTGGGGGAATCCTCCACCCCCACGCACACCGCCGGGGGTAAGCCCAGTGCCCCGGCGGCGGTGAGGTACATATCAGGCGCAGGCTTGCCCCGCTGTACCATATCTCCGAACACCATGGCATCAAACAGCCCCTCCATACCCGTGCGGCGCAGGTGCTCCATGGCGGTCTTGCGCCCGGTGGAGGTGGCCAGTGCCACCAGATACCCCCGCTCCCGCAGGGTCTTCAACAGCTGTACGGCTCCCTCCTTGACCGGAATGCCCTGCTCCGTCAGCTGATCGAAGTACCGGGTGCGCAGAGCCAGGTAGTCGGTAAAAGAAATGTCGGGGTACTTTGCCTCCCAATACTGCCCGATGTCCTGTAGATTCCTTCCGGTACAGTCCCGTATGGTGGTCTCAATGTCCGGTACACGCATATCCTTCGCCGCCAGCCTCCAGGCATCATGGAATACCCTTTCCGTATCGTGGAGTGTGCCGTCCTTGTCAAATATCAGGGCTTTGACCGCCCTTTCCTGTGTGCTCATGCTGGTTCGCCTCCTATCCTGCCTCTCCTGCCGCCGTCAGTCCGGGCACCGCTCGCCCAGTGCCACATGGTACTTCTGATAGAAGCTTTCAAAGTACCCGCCCTCCAGGGCCTCCCGGATCTTCCGGGTCAGGTTGTTGTAGAAGTACAGGTTGTGCGTCACCGCCAGCCGCATGCCCAGTGATTCCTTGGCTTTGAGCAGGTGGCGCAGGTAGGAACGGGAATAGTTCCGGCAGGTGGGGCACTGGCAGGTGGGGCTGACCGGGCGGGGATCCTTCATGTACTTTTCGTTCATGATGTTGATCTTCCCCTCCCAGGTGAACAGATTGCCGTGGCGGGCGTTCCGGGAGGGCATGACGCAGTCAAAGAAGTCCACGCCCAGGTGGACGGCCTCCAGGATATTGCAGGGTGTGCCCACGCCCATCAGGTACCGGGGCTTATCCTTCGGCATGTAGGGTTCCACCGCATCAATGATGCGGTACATCTCCTCGGTCTCCTCCCCCACGGCCAGGCCGCCGATGGCGTAGCCCTCGCAGGGCACCTCTGCGATCATCTGCATATGGGCAATGCGCAGATCCTCATAGGTGCCGCCCTGGTTGATGCCGAAGAGCATCTGGTGGGGGTTGACGGTATCCGGCAGGCTGTTGAGCCTGTCCATCTCTGCCCGGCACCGGCGGAGCCAGCGGGCTGTCCGCTCCACAGACTGCTTCACATAGTCATAGGGTGAGGGGTTCTCGATGCACTCGTCAAAGGCCATGGCGATGGTGGAGCCCAGGTTGGACTGGATCTGCATACTCTCCTCCGGCCCCATGAATATCCGCTTGCCGTCGATGTGGGAGGCAAAGCGCACCCCCTCCTCGGTGATCTTCCGGAGCTGAGCCAGGGAGAACACCTGGAAGCCGCCGCTGTCCGTCAGGATGGGCCTTGGCCAGTTCATGAACTTTTGCAGCCCCCCCATGTCGTGTATCAGCCCGTCGCCGGGGCGCAGGTGCAGGTGGTAGGTGTTGGAAAGCTCCACCTGGCAGTCCACCTCATGGAGCAGTTCCATGGTAGACACCCCGCCCTTGATGGCGGCGCAGGTGCCTACATTCATGAAGACCGGGGTCTGTATGTCGCCGTGAACCGTTTGCAGTTCGCCCCGCCGGGCACGGCCATCTTGTGCAAGAATCCTGAACATGGTTTCCTCTTTCTCTGTGCAGATGCCAATACAGGGCACCGCACAGTTTCATTTTTCAAAATACAGTATAGTCCGGGAAACGCACGGATACTCAACACCGCTCGAACTGGTGATCCAGCGTGCGCTTCCGTATCTCCATGGCCACCGGGCGGCCATGGGGGCAGAAGGTGATGTCCGGGCATTTCATCAGCTGTTCCACCACCCAGGCCATCTGCTCCGGCGGGTACTCCCGCCCGGCCTTGACTGCGGCTTTACAGGAGGCCTGGTACAGTGCCTTCTCAAACAGGGCATCCCGGGTGATCCGGGGGTCTCCGGTTCCCTGCCCCAACTGCTCTGCAAAGGTGGTGAACATATCCGGCACCATTCCCGGGTCAATGCCGGAGGGCAGGGCATCCACCCGAACCGTATTCCGCAGGCAGGAAAAGGAGAATCCGATGGCCTCCAGCTCACTGCGGAAGCCGTCTATCAGCCCCACCTCCTCTGACATGAGCATCACATCAATGGGGAGAAGCAGGAGCTGGGAATCCACCGCCTTGTCCTTCATGTTGGCCTTCAACCCCTCGAAGATGATGCGCTCGTGGGCGGCGTGCTTGTCTATGACCAGCAGTCTGTCCCCCTGCTCCACCAGAATGTAGGAATGGAAGGCTTCCCCGATGATGCGGTACGGGCCACTGTCCCGCCCGGCATCCGGCACTCTGTCCGGGACAGGCGTTCCCGCTACCGGAGGGGGAGAGACAGTCTCCCCACCTGTCAGCGGTATATCCTCCACCACAGGAGCCGGAGGCTCCACAGAGGGAGCCGTCGGCTGCCTCTCCGGTTCCGCCATTGCCGCGACAGGTTCGGAGAAGTCGGTGGACGGCGGTGGCACCGCCCCCTCTGCCTGGGAGGGCAGGTCTGCATCCCCGCCCGCCGCCATGCGCCGGGCTTCGGCCTCGTACACCTCCATGGGTATGTCCGGCCCATAGGGTTCCGATCCTGCCGCCGGGACAGTCTGCCCGCTCATATCAGAAACCTCCCCGACTGGCGTATGGGTCACGGTGCGGGCCGGGGGTGTCTCCTTTCCCTTGCCCCGGGACTTGTCCTGTATGTAGCGAGCCACATACTCCTCGGCGGTGATACGCTCCGGGGTAGCCTGCTCTGCCCGGGGTGCCGTGCTGTCCGGATCTATCCGCATCTGCCTCTTCTGCAACGACTCCGGCCGCTCGGTCTCAATGGGCTGTGTTGCCTCCGACAGCCGCCCGGTGGCCGTCCCAAAGGCGGGCTGAAAGGCCCCGCTCTGTAGGGTGGGGCGGGTGGTATTCTGCTCCAGTGCCTGGCGGACGGTGTAGTACACCGCTTCAAAGACCGGTTTCTCGTTGGAGAATTTGACCTCTAACTTGGCCGGGTGGACATTCACATCCACCCGGGCGGGGTTCAGCCCGATATTCATGACACAGCAGGGGTACTTCTCCTGGGGCAGGTAGGACACATAGGCCTGCTCCAGTGCCGCCTGGGCTGTCCGGGACTTGACATACCGGTGGTTGATAAAGAAATTCTGCCCGTTGCGGTTGGCCTTCACATTGTCTGACCGACCGATGAAGCCGTCCACCGTGATGCCGTCATACGCCCCGCAGAGGGGCAGGAGCTTTGTGGCGAACTCCCGGCCGAATACCGCATAGATGGCACTCTGCAATTGCCCGTCCCCGGCGGTCTCCAGCCTGATTTCCCCGTCCACGATCAGCCGGACAGCGATCTCCGGGTGGGACAGAGCCACCCGCTCCACATTGGCACTGACCGCCATGGACTCTGTCACATCCCGCTTGAGGAACTTGCGCCGGGCGGGGACATTGGAGAACAGATGCTCCACCACCACGGTGGTGCCGTCCCGGCAACCATGCTCGGTGACACCCAGGATCTGCCCGCCCTGTACCTCCAGCATAGCCCCCATGGGATCCTCCCGGCGTTTGGACATGATGCGCATATCCGACACCGAGGAGATGGCGGCCAGCGCCTCCCCCCGGAAGCCCAGGGTCAGGATGCCGTCCAGGTCGGAGGCATCCCGTATCTTGCTGGTGGCGTGACGGCGGATGGCCATGGGCAGATCCTCTGCGGACATACCGCACCCATCGTCCGTGACACGCATGAAGCTGACACCGCCGTTCTGTATCTCCACCGTGATGTGGGTCGCCCCGGCGTCAATGGCGTTCTCCATCATCTCCTTGATGGCCGAGGCCGGGCGATCCACCACCTCGCCGGCGGCGATCAGGTTGGCGACCTCAAAGGGCAGTACCTGTATCTGACCCACTGTCCTTCCTCCCCTCTGTTCTCTACTCTCTGTTCTCTACTCTCTACTCTCTACTGTGATCCTGCCCGCAGAAGCCTCTCTGCGGGTCACTGTATCTGCTTCTTCCACTGGAACAGGAGGCTCATGCACTCAAAGGGGGACAGGGTGTTGATATCCAGCTCCCGCAGCTCGTGGATGAGCTGCTGATTGAGGCAGTCATCCAGCGAGATGGTACCATCGTCCTCCTGCACCTTGGCCGGTGCGTCCGTGTCCACCGCATCCCTGACCGCCCGGGAGGACTTCTCCACGGCGGACAACACTTCCCTGGCCCGCTTGATGACCTCATTGGGCAGTCCGGCCAGCTTGGCCACCTCGATACCGAAGCTGTCATCTGTGGAGCCACGGACGATCTTGCGCAGGAAGGTAATGTCGTCTCCCCGCTTCTTGGCGGCGATGTGGTAGTTCACAATGCCGTCATAAGCCCCCTCCATGGAGGTCAGCTCGTGGTAGTGGGTGGCGAACAGCGTCCTCGCCCCCAGCTTCCGGGAGGCGGTATACTCAATGATGGCCCGGGCAATGCTCATGCCGTCAAAGGTGGATGTCCCCCGGCCTACCTCGTCGTAGATGATCAGGCTCCGCCGGGTGGCGTTCTTGAGAATGTAGGCCACCTCATTCATCTCCAGCATGAAGGTGGACTGGCCGGAGGCCAGGTCGTCGGAGGCACCGACCCTGGTGAATATCTTGTCCACCACGCCTACATGGGCGGAGGCGGCGGGGACAAAGGAACCGACCTGAGCCATCAGGACGATCAGTGCCACCTGCCGCATGTAGGTGGATTTCCCGGCCATGTTGGGGCCGGTGATCAGCATGAGCCGGTTGTCATGGGTGTCCAGATTCACATCGTTGGGTACAAAGTAGCCGTCCTTGACGAAGCGTTCCACCACCGGGTGCCGCCCATCCTTGATGACCACCGTGTCATCGTCCCCGATGTCCGGCCGGGTGTACTGGTAGCGGGAAGCCACCGATGCCAGGCTCATGTACACATCCGCCTGGGCAAGGAGGGTGGCCGTCTTCTGGATCCGCTCACTGCGCTCCGCCACGAAGGCACGCACCTGATTGAACAGCTCATACTCCAGGGCGCACACCTTGTCCCTGGCCCCCAGGATGGTGGCCTCCATGTTCTTCAGATCCTGGGTGATGTACCGCTCAGCCCCCACCAGCGTCTGCTTCCGTATGTAGGTGTCCGGCACCATGTTCACAAAGGACTTGGACACCTCGATGTAGTACCCGAACACCTTGTTGTACCCCACCTTCAGGGTCTTGATGCCGGTGCGCTCCCGCTCCTCGGCAGCCACCTTATCCACCCAGCCCTGTCCGTCGGACATGATGGAGCGAAGCTTGTCCACCTCCTCGCTGTACCCGTCGGCGATCATGCCGCCCTCCCGCACGGTGAAGGGCGGATCCTCCACGATGGCACGGTCTATCTCGGCGCAGACATCCTCCAGGGTGTCCAGCTCCCGCCAGATGCGGGAGAGTTCCTCACTCTCACTGCCCTCGAGCAGGGTCTTCAGCTCCGGCAGGATCTTGGTGGTGGCGGCCACCGCCCGCAGATCCTTGGCGTTGGCCGTGCCGAACACGATCTTGGTCACCAGCCGCTCCATGTCCAGCACATGGGAAAGAAGCTCGGACAGCTCCTCCCGCTTCATGTAGCTGTTGACCAGCTCCTCCACCGCCCCCTGGCGGCGGATGATGTGAGCCGGGGACAGGAGGGGCTGTTCCACCCACTTCCGGAGCAGGCGGGCACCGGGGGAGGTTCTGGTTCTGTCCAGCACCCAGAGCAGGGAGCCTTTCTTTTCCTTGGTGCGCATGGTCTCGGTCAGCTCCAGGTTCCGCCGGGTGTTGAGATCCAGCCCCAGGTACTGCCCCTCGCTGTACACCGTCAGCTCCTTGATGTAGGACAGGTCGGACTTCTGGGTCTCGGTCAGGTAGTCCAGGAGTGCCCCCACCGCACACACCAGCGGTTTGTTCTGCAAAAGCTCCTCCCGGAGCGTCTGTCCGAACCGCTCCTTCACCCGCTCGGCGCAGGCGGCGTACTCAAACCGCCCCGGCTGGTTGTCGGTCAGGAGGGCACCGTGGCCGGACAGGAAGTCTGCCGCACCGCCGCACCGCCGGGCACTGACATTGAGAATGGCCTCCCGGGGGCAGTAGGTGCCCAGCTCGTTGAGCAGGTGCTCCTCCATCTGGTCGCCGTCAAGCACCGTGGCGCACACCTGGGCGGTGGAGATGTCGGCAAAGCAGAGGCCGTACTCCATCTCGGTCAGGTAGATGGCGCAGATGTAGTTGTTCTTCTGCTCCGGCAGGAGGGTATTCTCAATGACCGTGCCCGGGGTGACCACCCGGGTCACCTCCCGCTTGACCAGCCCCTTGGCCAGGGAGGGATCCTCCATCTGTTCGCAGATGGCCACCTTGTAGCCCTTCTCGATCAGCTTGCCGATGTACACATCCGCCGCATGGAAGGGGACACCGCACATGGGTGCCCGCTCCGCCTCCCCGCAGTCCCGGCCTGTCAGGGTCAGCTCCAGCTCTCTGGAGGCGGTGATGGCATCGTCAAAGAACATTTCATAAAAGTCTCCCAGCCGGTAGAACAGGAGGTAATCCTTGTACTGATCCTTGACCTGGAAGTATTGCTCCATCATGGGCGTCATGGAAGGCAGTCCCCTTTCTTGACTTTTTCGCTCTGGTCTTTTGATTCGGCACCCCGTCCGTCAGTGGCAACCGCCGCCGCAGGTGGCGCAGTTGTGGGTACAGGAGGACGGTGCCTGTCCGGTGATGGCAAAGGTGATTGTGCTGTTCACCGCATTCATCAGCTGATTCACCGCATCCTGGGCTTCGTTCAGCTCCAGAAACTTCGGATGCCCGGCGATCTGTTTATAGAGCGTGTCGATCCTGTTCTGGATCATCTGCACCATCTCCGGGTTCACTTCCCCGTCCGCCGCCACATTCTCCATGGCCTTCTGCTGTACCTCATACTCGGCCAGAAGCCCGGACAGCTCCGGGTCCCTCTCGTAGGCCTCCCGGGCCTCATCCATCCGCACCATGCGGGGGTCCTTCTTCAGGGCCTTGCCCAGCACCATGGCCAACTCGAACACATTGGCCGTGTCCAGCTGTGCCTGCTTTTGGTTCTCTGCCATTTCGCTCATATTTGTTTTCTCCTGTCATATATTTTCTTATGGTTTTTATCCGTCAATGACCCGACCGTGCAGGGCGTACGGTTCGACACGCTCCACCAGCACCTGGCAGAACCGACCCACCATGGCCTCCGTGCCCGCAAAGAATACGCTCTTGTTCCCCTCGGTGCGCCCGCTGTACAGTGCCGGGTTGGTCTTGCTTTCCCCGTCGCACAGCACCCGCACCACTTGCCCCACCAGCTCCCGGTTACGGGCCAGGGAAATGCCGTCCTGCACCTCCATCAGGTGGGTGTACCGGGTCTTCTTGACCTCGGGGGGTACCTGCTCCCACCCGGCGGCGGGGGTTCCCTTCCGGGGGGAGTAAATGAAGGCGAACAGCATGTCGAACTGCACCGCCTCCAGTGCCCGCAGGGTGGCCTGATAGTCCTCCTCCTCCTCGCCGGGGAATCCCACGATGATGTCTGAGGTCAGGGTAAGCCGGGGGATCCTCTCCTTCATGTAGGTCACGGTGTCCATGTACTTGGCCATATCGTAGCGGCGGTTCATGGCATGAAGCACCCGGTCACTGCCGGATTGCAGGGGCAGGTGGAAGGTGGGTACGATATGCTTTCCGGTCGCCATGACATCGATCAGCTTCCGGCTGGCATCCTTGGGGTGGCTGGTCATGAAGCGCAGCCACCAGTCGCCGGGGATGGCATCCAGCGCAGAGAGCAGGTCGGCAAAGTCGCAGGGCTCCGCCAGCCCCCGGCCATAGGAATTGACATTCTGACCCAAGAGGGTGATGTCCCGGTACCCGGCCTGCACCAGCTCCTGCACCTCCCGCAGGATGTCGGCCTTCTCCCGGCTCCTCTCTCGCCCCCGCACATAGGGGACGATGCAGTAGGAGCAGAAGTTGTTACAACCGTACATGACGGACACCCAGGCCCGGTACCCGGAGGCCCGGTGCACCGGGATCCCCTCGGCGACCTCGCTTTCCATGTCCTCCGGGCACTCGCTCCGGATGACCCGGCAGTCCTTCTCGATGCTCTCCCACAGCACCCGGGGGAACTGATGGAGGGAGGAGGTACCAAGGGTGAAGGTGACATAGGGGTAGCTCTTCCGCAGGCTCTCCCGGCGATGCTCCTGGGAGACCATGCACCCGCACACCCCGATGATCAGGTCAGGGTTGCGCTCCCTGATATGCTTATACTCCCCCACCATGGCCAGAGCTCTGTTCTCGGCGTGCTCCCGGATGGCGCAGGTGTTGACCAGGATCAGGTCCGCCTCCTCCGCCGTCTCCACCGGCCGGTACCCCATATCCACCGCCATGCCAAGCAGCTTCTCGCTGTCCGCCTGGTTCTGCTGACAGCCAAAGGTGGCCACATAGACACCCCGGCTGTGTCCCATGCTCCGGGCATACGCCAGGTTCCAGTCCCGCACAAGACCGGCCGCCGCCTCCCTTTCCTGCTCCCCGCAGGGGGTGAGCATCCGTTTATCTACCATACCCGTTATTTCCTCTTTCTGTGTGCTTGCTCTGCACCTGCGGCTGTACAGCAACAGCCGCATTTTGACTACTTATTATACCCGATTTCAAGGGGCTTGTCAAGGGTCATCCGAACCACCGTTCGGACTGTTACAAAAATGTTACAAAGGCACAGCGAATTTTTCCTGTAAAAGGCCTTGACAAGATGGCTTTCCCGTGGTATAATGTTTGCTCGGTACGGACTGCCCTGACTTGCAGTC
This sequence comes from uncultured Clostridia bacterium, assembly GCA_945929845.1. GTDB lineage: Bacteria > Bacillota > Clostridia > Oscillospirales > CAG-272 > CAMEON01. Next base: position 9,637 of record CAMEON010000033.1, read on the forward strand.
CGTCTCCTTACTGCATGGAATCCTTTACATGCGGTCTTATAGTCCATAGGGAGGTTTTTAACATGGAAAAGGTCAACAAGTATTACGAGTGCCTGTTCGTCGTGGATGTATCAAACGGCGAGGAGGCAACCAAGGCCTCGGTCGAGAAGTTTGTCGGCATCATCAATGCCAACGCCGAGGAAGTGGTCGAGGTTGCACAGTGGGGCAAGCGCCGCCTGGCATACCCCATCAACGACAAGCCGGAGGGCTACTATGTGGTCGCTACCTTCAAGAGCGCCCCGGATTTCCCCTCTGAGCTGGAGCGTCTGCTCACCATTGACGAGAGCATCATGCGTCAGGTCACGGTGCGTCTGGACTTCGTGCCGGTCGCCAAGGCCGCCGCTCCCGCTGAGGAGCCTGCCGCAGAGGCTGTGGCTGAGGAAGCTGCTCCCGCCGCAGAAGCCGCTGTTGCCGAGGAGGTCGCTCCCGCAGAGGAAGCCGCCCCTGCCGACGCACAGTGAGCAACGCCGCCCGTCCTGTCCCGGTCGGTCTGTCCGCCGGGGACTGACAGGCAGTACCTGATTTTTCAAATCCAAGGAGGTTCCATATGTCCCTCAATCTGAATAAGGTTATTCTGGCCGGGCGTATGGTGGCCGACCCCGAACTCAAGCAAACCCAGAGCGGCATCAGTGTGGTCTCCTTCCGGATGGCCGTGAACCGCCGCTTCGTGTCCCGTGACTCCCAGCAGGGTCAGCCGGAGGCGGATTTCTTCAATGTGACCGCCTGGCGTGAGCGCGCCGAGTTTGTGGCCAAGTACTTCCGCAAAGGCTCGGCTGTCTGCGTGGTGGGTTCCATTCAGAACCGCACCTGGACAGACCAGCAGGGTGTCAAACGGTACATGACGGATATCGTGGCCGACGAGGTGAACTTCGTCGAAAGCCGTTCCTCTTCTGACAGCTACAGCGGTCAGCAGGAGCCTTACGCCGCTCCCACCCCTGCATACTCCTCTCCGGCGGCATCCGCCCCCAAGTTTGAGGAGATCAAGACTGACGACGATCTGCCCTTCTGACAGAAGGCGTAGCCCGGGGCGGTTGTCCCGGCCGTACAGTCACCACACACCAATGAAACAACAGTATCCGGCAAAGCCGTGAGGGTATAGTTCCCCGGGCTTGAGACCGGCATGGAGGAAATGAAGATGGATAGAACAGAGAACACCGCACGCCCGGCTCGTCCCTTCGTGCGCAACAAGAGAAGAAAGGTCTGCATTTTCTGCGCAGACAAGGTCAGCTACATTGACTACAAGGATTCCGCAAAGCTGAGACACTTCATCAGCGAGCGTGGCAAGATCCTGCCCCGCCGTGTGTCCGGCACCTGCGCCAAGCACCAGAGAGAGGTCAACACCGCCATCAAGCGTGCCCGTCAGGCCGCTCTGCTGCCCTTTATCACCGACTGATCTTCCCCGCCTGTCCCTTCCTTTCGAGAGGGACAGGCTGTTTTTACCCTGCCGGGGGCTGTCGTCCGTCCGGCAGATTACCTGTAAGGAGAAATTGCCATGAGTCATTCGGATGTCTCCTGCCCGACGGGCGGGTCTTGCGTCTGCCCGTCGGTTTTTCTTGCGCCCTGCGCTGACTATGAAGCCGCCACGGTAAAGGCGGCTTTGTCCGGCCTGCTCTCTGCCATGGGCGGGCTGGACTTCGTCACCCCCGGCATGACCGTGGGCATCAAGGCCAATCTGGTCTCCGCCATGAAGCCGGAGGAGGCTGCCACCACCCACCCGGCCCTGCTCTGCGCCTTGGTCACCCTGCTGAAGCAACGGGGTGCCGGGCGGATCCTCATCGGCGACAGTCCCGGAGGGCTGTATACCGCCGGGTATGTCAACCACATCTACGATGTTACCGGCCTTGCGGACACCGTGGCGGCGGGGGCGGAGTTGAACCAGAACTTCGAAACCACCGAGACCGCCTTCCCCGAGGCAAAGGTGCTCAAGTCCTTCACCTACACCGCCTGGCTGGATGCGTGCGATGCCATCATAGACTTCTGCAAGCTCAAATCCCACGGCATGATGGGCATGTCGGCGGCGGCCAAGAATATGTTCGGGGTCATCCCGGGCACCATGAAGCCGGAGTACCACTTCCGCTTCCCCCAGATGCCGGACTTCGCCGCCATGCTGGTGGACATCAACGACTACTTCGCCGACCGGGTGAAGCTATGTCTGGTGGATGCGGTGGAGGGCATGGAGGGCAACGGCCCCACCAAGGGAACCCCCCGGCATATCGGGCTTCTGTTGGCCTCAACCTCCCCCCACTGCGTGGATGCGGTCTGCGCCCACATCATCGGTCTTGGCGTGGAGGAGGTGCCCACCCTGCTCTGTGCCCGGGAGCGGGGCAGGATCCCTGCGGAGCCAGGAGATATTCCCCTGTGCCTGTTGGATATGTCCGGCCACACGGCATCAGCAGTGGCAGAAGCAACAGAAAGCTCCGGCCACGGTTGGCCCCGGGAGCTGGAAGCCATGGTCATCCGGGACTTCAAGAATGTGGCTGTGCGGCACAGCCTGCTGTTCAGCTCCCGGGGCAAGCTGACAGGCGCCCTGCTCAAGGGACTGCTGTCCTCCCGACCCAAGCTGAAGGCCGCTGAGTGTGTGGGGTGCGGCAAGTGTGCCGCCGTCTGCCCGGCCAAGGCCATCACCATCCAGGGCAAGCAATCAGCCGGGGAAGGCAAGGCCGTCCGCCACGGCAAGGCCGCTTGCCAGGGCAAGGCGGTCATCAATCGGGATGCGTGCATCCGCTGTTTCTGCTGTCAGGAGTTCTGCCCCGTCGGAGCCATGAAGGTACATAGAACCTGGATCGCACGGCTCATTACGAAGTGAGGCGGCGCACGGAATACCGTACATGCCCGTGCAGGATCCATAGAAAAAACCGTGCCCTCAGAAAAGGCACGGTCTTTTCATAGTAAAGTAGGAAGCTCACTCTGCGTCAGGTGCAGATTCAACCTCCGGAGCGGCTGTTTCCTCTGCCTCATCGGCCTCGTCGGCGGCATCGGCCATAGACTCAGCCAACTGCTTGGCCTCCTCAATGAGGGCACGGATGGAGAGGCTGACCTTCTGGTTCTCGGAATCGATGTCAATGATCTTGGCATCCACCACCTGGCCTACCTCCAGCACATCGGCGGGCTTGCCGATCTTGCGGTCTGCGATCTGAGAGATGTGGATCAGGCCGTCCACGCCGTCCACAATCTCAGCGAAGGCACCGAAGGGCATCAGGCTGACGATCTTGACGGAAGCCACATCGCCGACAGCATACTGATGGGTGAAGATGTACCAGGGATTGGTCTCCTGGGTCTTATAGCCCAAAGAAATGCGCTTCTTCTCTGCGTTGAAGCTCTTGACGAACACACGGATCTGGTCGCCCACAGAAACCACCTCGGCCGGGGACTTGATGTGCTTCCAGGACAGCTCGGAGCAGTGCACCATACCGTCCACGCCGCCCAGGTCTACGAATGCGCCGTAGCTGGTCATGCTCTTGACGGTACCCAGGTACTCCTTGCCCTCCTCGATGTTCTCCCAGAACTCCTTCTCCCGTGCCCGGCGCTCATCGGCCAGCACCCGACGGATGGAACCCTTGGCCTTCTTGTTGTCCTTGATCTCCAGGATCCGCAGCTTCACGATCTGACCCACCAGGGTGGACAGATCTCCGTCTCTCGGCACACCGGAGTGTGCGGCAGGAATAAACACCTGGTTGTCATACACAAGGGCAACCACGCCACCCTTGTTGACGGAGATGACCTTACCCTCCAGGGTCTCCTGGGTCTCGTAGGCTTCCACGATCTTCTTCCAGTTCTTGTCGGAATCCACGCGCTTCTTGGAGAGCGTAGCGAAGCCGTCGGCATCGCTGACATGGATCACGAATGCTTCCACCTTGTCTCCGATCTTGAACATCTCATCCAGCTTAGCAGAAGCGTCATCGGTGATCTGATCCAGCTTAATGACGCCTGTCACCTTGGCGCCCAGGTCAAGCTGGATCTCACCAGCATTGATGGCGGTAACTGTGCCAGTCACGGTATCTCCTGTATTTATTGTAGTAGACGATGTCCGGAATGAGTCCTCGAGCAACTCTTCAAAATTTTCGGTCTGGGTCTGTTCGCTCATTTTGTTTGTAACCTCCTCAATAATATCGCGGGGGGTTGATGCACCCGCCACGATCCCTACCTTATGGCAGGAGAACGGGATCTGTACGGTCAGCTCATCGGCTCGCTCCACCCACACGGTGTCAGCACAAATGTTCCTGCATATCGAAAAAAGTTTGGCAGAATTGGAACTGTCTCTGCCCCCAATTACGATGATGATATCACATTCGCGTGCAAGCGAGGCGGCCTCCTGCTGGCGTGATTCCGTCACACTACATATTGTATCAAAAAATAATGAATTTGTATAGACATTTTTGAGAACTTTTTTTGACTTTTCCCATTCTTCCAGGTTATGTGTGGTCTGCGCCACCATCACCGGACACTTCTGCACCCTGTTTTTTTCATTTTGGGGCAGTTTCCCCTCCCGTATCAGGGTTGCAAGGGCATCGGCCGTAGGAAAGACGAAGGTCTCCCCCTTGAAGCGGCTGAGAAAGCCCACCACCTCCGGGTGGTCTGCCGAACCCAGCACCAGCAGGAATCTGTCTCCCTCCCCCGTCCGTTCGACGGACACCTGATTGAGGGCGGACTGCTCGGCGCAGATGCGGTGGATCTTCCTGACATAGGAGCAGGTGCAGTCCACATAGGAAAAGTGCGGATTGGCTGCGGCGCAGGACATCAGGCAGGCTTCGGTCTCGGCTGTCATGCCGTGGGCACGGACGAACACCTTGACCGGCCTTTCCGCCGTGGCTTCCCTGACCAGCCGGGGGATATCCTCTGCGGAAATGACCGCCACGCCGCCGTCCCGCAGACGCTGGGTGTAGGTCTGGTTGTGGATCAGCCGCCCCAGGGTGAAGATGCGCTCCCCTGGCACGGCGGTTGCCATTTCCTTTTCCACAGCGGCTGTGGCCCGGCCTACGCCGAAGCAGAAGCCGGCGTTCTTTGCCACGATGATCTGACAGTCCCGGCTACCCACCGTCCTCTCGCCTTCCCGGGGCATATCCCCGGCACGCCCCGCCGTCACTGCCCGTCGGGGGCTTCATCCCCCAGGGCACACACCCGCTCGAACAGCATGTCGGTGATGCGCCGGAACTCCCCCTCCCTATGGGGGTCGTACTGCATTTCCTCAATCGTCACCGGCTTGCCGATGATGACAGTCTTTTTACGGAAGGACTTGACGGTATTGTCCTTGACCTTGATGTACACCGGGAGCACCGGCACCCCCGCCCGCAGGGCGATCATGGCCGCCCCCGGCTTGACCTGGGTCTTCCGTGGGTCTTCCCCGTTGTGGCGGTGCCCCTGGGGGAACATCCCCACCGTGACCCCGCTTTCCAGCATATGGATGGTGTGCCGTATAGCCCCTACATCCGCCCCGCCCCGATCCACCGGGTAGGCACCCAAGGCCCGAATCAGCTGACCGAACACCGGCACACGGAACAGCTCCTTCTTGGCCATGAAGTGGGGCTGTTGTTGGGACAGGGCGGCGCACAGGAGGATGGGGTCAAACCAGGTCAGGTGGTTACAGATGACCAGGTAGGAGCCCTCCCCCCGGCGGGGTTCGTTCTCCCTTCCCCTCACATGGATCCGGGCGAACAGCCGCACCGGCCCGGCAAAGAGGGTGCGAACCACCCGGTACAGCCCGCTCCGGCAGTTCTTCCGGTTCAGGGCTTTACGGTCGGCGGCCTTCTCCTCCGGGGTGGACGCTGTTGCTTCCGCCTGCTGTGGCTGAGTCTGTTCCGGCTTCTGCCTCTGGCTCTGCTCTTTCTTTTTCTCGTTGCTCATGACAAAGCCACTCCCTTTTGCTCCAGTGTGTGGGTGATGATGCGGATGAGTGACTCCACACTCTCCTCAAAGGTCAGCTCTGAATTGTCAAACAGCACCGCATCCGGTGCGGCCACGGCGGGGGCAACCGCCCGGTTCCTGTCCTGTGCGTCCCTGGCCTTCATATCCGCAAGGATGGTCTCATAGGACGCAGGCATTCCCTTCTCCGCCAGCTCGGCGCAACGGCGGCGTGCCCTGGCCTCGTCGGAGGCAGTCATGAATACCTTGACCTGGGCATCCGGCAGGATCACCGTGCCGATGTCCCGGCCGTCCATGATCACGCTGTTCTCCCTGGCGATCCTCTTCTGTGTGTCCAGCAGGAATGCCCGCACGATTGGCAGGGTCGCCACGGCGGAGGCATACTTGGAGATCTCATTCTCCCGGATGCGGTTGCCCAGGTTCTCCCCGTTCAGGTACACATTCTGCACGCCGTCCTCATAGCGCACCTCCACAGACACCCCCGGAAGCAGGGGAACCACGGCATCGATCTGTTCCAGCGAGATGCCCCGGCTACGGGCAAAGTAACCCACCGTGCGGTACAGTGCACCGGTATCCACATACACGATACCCAGCCTCTCTGCCACCGCCCGGGAAAGCGTGGACTTCCCTGCCCCGCTGGGGCCGTCTATGGCGATCTGAATATGAGCCTTCATCTTCTTTCTGTTTTCCTTTCACAATACCTTCTTCGCCCTTGGCCGGAGCGCATGGGCGCACTGCATATATTATATCCTACACAGCGGAAAAATGCAAGTGCTTTTTCTTTTCTCCCAGAAATATTCACGGTTCAACGGTGAGGGAACGACGGGGGAACTTTCTGAAGAAAGTTCCCCCGGACCCCCTCAAAGACTTCAAAACAAGTATTGTGTCCTGTTCGGAGCGTCGTTCTACCATATTCTTGTACTTTCTGGGAGCCAGCGTTGCAGTCGGAAAACGCTATGGCTTGCAAGTACCGCAGGGGGAATACCCTTCGGCAAGGAGGTCGTCTCTGTCCCCGGTGTATGTCTCCTTGTTCGCCTCGGACATGGAGGCCACCTGGGAGCAGGAGGACAGGTGAAATTTATGGGAGCTTACATTCAGAATGTAGACCACCACCTCTGTCACCGCCTCATCCTGTCCGCCAGCCTTTGTCGTGGAGGTACCGGCCAGGCGGTTGGAGCCATCGGAGTAATCAATATCCACGCCGGGCTGGACATTGTAGCAGTACACGCAGAAGGTCACGCCGTCGCCGCCGTCCTCTACGGACACAGCCTCCATCAGCACGCCGGAGGCCACCAGATTGTTGCCCTCAAAGATGGGGGTCACACGGTAGACCACATGGTTGCCTGTTTCCTTGACATAGTCGGCGATCATGTTCTCAAAGGGCAACATACCATCCACATTCATGTACCGGGTGCCGGTGATCAGGTTTCTCTCGTTGGCGTTCTCCCCGGTGAGCTGGAAGCCGATGAGATGGCAACGGTTGTACACATACTGCCCGTCCACGAAGTCATACTTCTGGTTTATCCATCCGGTGGGCTTGACGGAGCTGATGCTCTCCCGGGGTGCCGTGGGCATCAGGTCACGGCCTACGCTGGCCATGACCACACCGCACCGCCCCAGGCTGTCCAGCTCGCTGTACATCTCGTAGGAGGCTGCTGTGATCTCATCCTCCGTGAAGTAAGGGATGTTGTTGTTGACGGCCACATAAGGGTCTCCCCGATAAGCCGGGATGTCGGCCAGGGAGAAGGCGTTCCCCCCTGCCGGTGCGGCCACTGTCTCCTCTCCGGGGCCAAAGAAAATATCCATGCTGAACTGGCAGGAGCCAAGGAGCAGGGTCAGTGCCAGCAGAAGGGGAAGCAGGCGTATCAGTTTCTTTTTCATGGTGAATTCTTTCCTTTCCATAGCTGTGGGTGCGGCCGCTTAGCGGTCATACCGTTCCAGTGTGATCTTCTCATGGGATGAACCGGGGAACTCATCCTCCACCGCCATGTGCCGCCCGGACAGATCCAGATCCAGCCTTCGGTCGGCGGGATAGATCCGGTTCCAGCGGAAGACATACACGGTTCCGATCTGTTCGGACAAGGGCGAAAGGTCGGCATCCTCCACGAAGCAGAAGTCCTCCTCCCCGGCCTTTTGCAGGAAGTCCTCCTCCGCCTCCGCCCCGGCGGGCAGACCTCCGGAGAACAGCCCTGCGGTGTAGGGGCTCATGAGCAGGCGGGACGGGCCAACCAGTGCGACCAGCCGGGCCAGCAACACCCGATCCCGGCTCTGCCTGCGGTGGTTGAACATCATGCCGTTCCCGTCGTCCAGCGTCAGTATGATATGCAAGTCATCCTCTCCTTTCTGTTTCTGTGCTGTTGCCCCCATTATACCATCAAAACCGCCTTTTGTAAAGACCCGGAATGATTTTTGTCAGAATGGCTGTGGGCATTCGGCGTTGACAGTTGTTACAGTTCAGATGTTTGACCGGGACATATCTGCGCTATCCCATACCCCGCATAGTTTTTTTGCCCCATCCCCCCGACCCCCTTCCCTCCGGGAAGGGGGAGAATCATTAATTTTTTTGCAAGGGGCCTGCGGCCCCTTGCATCCCCGCTCCCTGCGTCGGTCAGTTACTGCTCCTTATGGATGTTACAGTGTAGGAAGAGCGAACAGGGGTACCGAGAACCGCTGTCCTCTTCTCCGGTGGAAAGAGGCATCCCTGTAAATGCACCCGGTGTGGAATGTTATCCTACATCCGGCCGGGACAGTTGGCTTCCGGTGTAATAGGAGGGGTTGCAAGGGGCCGCAGGCCCCTTGCGTAAAAAATCTCATCTCCCCTTCCCCGGTGGGGAAGGGGGCCGGGGGGATGGGGCTAATAGATTTATAGCATGAATGGGATCAACCGGATACATCACGGTCAAGCACTTGAACAGCACAACTATTTTTTCAAAAATGCTTGACAAACAGGAAATTCCGTATTATAATGTAACGGTAGAGCGATGATGGGGAATTGATCTGCGGATGACTGACAGAGAGCCGTGGGGTGGTGCGACACGGCAGGGGAAGCAGAGCATCTCACCCTTGAGCAGCCGACTGAGACCGCTGTGCGGCACAGGAAGGACGGAGCCCTCCGTTACAGGGCATGGCAGGGTACGGTTCCTGCCGTTGAGTGGATGCAGTGTGCAGGTTCCGGCCTGTCGGCCTGCGTCAAGCAGAGTGGTACCGCGGGAGTGTCCCGTCTCTGATACAGAGGCGGGGTTTTTGTTTGCCCGCCGTCAAAGTGTAACAAAAGGAAAGGATATACAACCATGAAGTACGATTTTTCAGCCGTTGAGAGCAAGTGGCAGAAGAAGTGGGACGAGGCCCATATCTTCGAGGCCCAGGACAACACCGATAAGCCAAAATTCTACGGCCTGGTGGAGTTTCCCTACCCGTCCGGCGTGGGTATGCATGTCGGTCATATCAAAGCCTACTCCGGTCTGGAGGTCATCTGCCGGAAGCGGCGGATGCAGGGCTATAATGTGCTGTTCCCCATCGGCTTTGATGCCTTCGGTCTGCCGACGGAAAACTCCGCCATCAAAACCGGCATACACCCCCGCCAGCTGACCGACCGGAACATCGCAAGGTTCACGGATCAGCTCCGCCGGGTGGGCTTCTCCTTTGACTGGACCCGCACCATAGACACCACCCAGGAGGATTACTACAAGTGGACGCAGTACATTTTCCTGAAGATGTTTGAAAAGGGTCTGGCGTTCCGGGACACGGCCCTGGTCAACTACTGCCCCCACTGCAAGGTGGTGCTTTCCAACGAGGACTCCCAGGGCGGCAAGTGCGACATCTGCCACAGCGAGATCATCCAGAAGTCCAAGGATGTGTGGTATCTGCGCATCACAGAGTACGCCGACAAGCTGCTGGAGGGGCTGGAGCATGTGGACTACCTGCCCAACATCAAGCAGCAGCAGGTCAACTGGATCGGGAAGTCCCGGGGTGCTTTCGTCAACTTCGGCCTGACCGGAACCGATGAGAAGCTCCGCATCTATACCACCCGTCCGGACACCCTGTTCGGCGTGACCTTCATGGTCATCGCACCGGAGCATCCGCTGATCGCCAAAATGGCTGACCGCATTGGGAACATGGAGGAGATCCAGGCGTACCAGACCGCCTGCACCAAGAAGACAGAGTTTGAGCGCACCCAGCTGGTCAAGGATAAGACCGGTGTCCGGATTCAAGGCATCTGCGGGATCAACCCGGTCAGCGGCAAGGAGATCCCCCTGTATATCGCCGACTATGTCATGATGGGCTACGGCACCGGAGCCATCATGGCTGTGCCTGCCCACGATGAGCGGGACTACGCCTTTGCCAAGAAGTTCGGCATTGACATTATCCCCGTCATCAAGGGCGGCGACATTGACAAGGAGGCCTACACCGGGGAAGGCGAGATGATCAACTCCGGCTTCCTGAACGGTCTGACCAATAAAGCCGACTCCATTGCGAAGATGATTGAATACCTGACCGAGCACGGTCTGGGAGAGGGCGGCGTGCAGTACAAGATGAAGGACTGGGCTTTCAACCGCCAGCGGTACTGGGGCGAGCCGATCCCCATCGTTCACTGCCCCACCTGCGGCATGGTGCCTGTGCCCTACGATCAGTTGCCGCTGCGTCTGCCTCCGGTCACGGAATTTGAGCCTGGCCAGGGCGGAGAGTCCCCGCTGGCTCGGGTGGAATCCTTTGTGAACTGCACCTGCCCCCGTTGCGGCGGCAAGGCCAGACGGGAGACCGACACCATGCCCCAGTGGGCAGGCTCCTCCTGGTACTTCCTCCGGTATATAGACCCCCACAACAGCCACGCCATCGCCGACATGGACAAGATGCGCTACTGGCTCCCGGTGGACTGGTACAACGGAGGCATGGAGCATGTGACCCGTCACATGATCTACTCCCGGTTCTGGCACCGCTTCCTGTATGACATCGGAGAGGTACCCACGCCGGAGCCCTACGCCAAGCGGACAGCCCAGGGTCTGATCCTGGGGCCGGACGGAGAGAAGATGTCCAAGTCCCGGGGCAATGTAGTGGATCCCAACGATGTGGTCAGGGAAATGGGTGCCGATGTCCTGCGGGTGTACATCCTGTTCATGGGTGACTACGGTGCCGCCGCCCCCTGGTCGGAGAACAGTATGCGGGGCTGTAAGCGGTTCCTGGAGCGGGTGGCCGACCTGCCGGGCAAGGTGAGCGACACGGAGAGCCCGGTGCTGGAATCCGCCCTGCACAAGGTCATCAAGAAGGTGTCCTCCGACATCGAGGAGATGAAGTTCAACACCGCCATCGCCGCCATGATGGGTTTGCTCAATGACATCGACGACGCCGGATCCCTGACCCGGGAACAGCTCATGACCTTTGTCCGTCTGCTCTGCCCCTTCGCCCCGCACCTGTGCGAGGAGATATGGGAACAGGAGGGCGGCCAGGGCTTCTGCTCGCTGGCTCCCTGGCCGGAATTCGATGAGGCTAAGACCGTGGATGAGACCGTGGAGATCGCCGTCCAGATCAACGGCAAGGTGCGTGGCAAGGTGACACTGCCCCAGAACGCCGACAAGGACACGGCTCTCACTGCCGTCCGGGCCGATCCCAAGCTGGCCGCCCAGCTGGAGGGCAAGACCGTGGTCAAGGAGATCGTGATACCGAACAAGATCATCAATATCGTGGTCAGATAAATCAAAAAACATGGCCGGCGCACGGATGTGCGCCGGCCGATTCTTTTTGTTATCCCGTCTACAACCCCACCAGCCACTCCGCTCCTTTGAGCACCAGCGGCAGGGAGGCCAGGGAAAGCAGGGAGGAGGTGCCCACGGTCTGGGAGGCATATCCGGCATCCAGGCCGTATATCTCGCAGAACATGGTGATGGTGGCGGCGGAGGGCAGGGCGGCCTCGGCGGCAAGGAACAGCACCATGTCATGGGGCAGTCCCAACAGCTTACCTGCCACGCAGACAAGGAGCGGGATGGTGATCAGCTTCATGAAGGAGAAGTAGTATATCTTGGCCGAGCCGAAGATCTGCCGGGGGGTGCGGGTGGCCAGCAAGGCACCGGTGATCAGCACCGAGATGGGGGTGCACAGGTTGGAAAGGTACCCTAAGAACCGGGTGATGAAGTCCGGCAGGGCAAAGCCCGGAAAGGGGATAGCCAACATATAAATAGCTACGCCGATGAGACAGGGAATGGAGCCAAAGTTGACAAAGACCTTTTTGACGGTCAGCCGGATGTCGCTCCGGCCCCGGGCCAGAATGGCGATGCCCCAGGTCCAGACGAACAGGTGAAAGCTGATGACATAGAAGGAGGCCAGGAACAGCCCCTTGGCTCCGAACAGAGCCTCCATGATGGGGAATCCGATGAAGCCGGTGTTGTTGAACACCATGGAAAATTCCGTGATCTTCCGCTCATCGGGATCCTTGAATCCGGCGCAGAACAGGTAGGCCAGCACGGCCATGAAGAGGTGCACGCAAAGCCCGGCGGCGATCATGATGGCACCGTCCCTGAGATTCTCGTAGGAGAAATCGGCGGTGGCCAGGGCGGAGATGATCATCATGGGCTGACCCACCTGTATGATGAGGGTGGAGAGCCGCTTAGAGGCCACCTCATCCACAATGCCCCGGCGGCGGCAGATATACCCACAGGCCAGCAACAGGAACAGGGTGGCTACGATGGACAAAAGGGATGTAAAATTCATAGCGTGGTGTCGAGCTCCCCACGGAGCAGATCCAGTTTTTCCCGGATCTTTTCCATATCGGACAGCATATCCTCCTTCTTGGATGGGTCTCTGAGCAGAGCGGCGGGATGATACACGGCGGTCATCAGGTACTTTCCCTTATGAAAGAAGATGCCGTGCTCCCTTGTGATACGGAAATCCGGCTTGATCAGCCGCATGGCGGAGATCCGTCCCAGGCAGACGATCATTCGGGGGTCTATCAGCCTGACCTGCTCCCGCAAATAGCCAATGCAGGCATCCTCCTCGGCGGGCAAGGGATCCCGGTTGTGGGGCGGGCGGCACTTCAGCACATTGGCGATGTACACCGACTCCCTGGGAATGCCCACCGCAAACAGGTAACGGTCAAGGAGCTGGCCGGCGGCCCCCACGAAGGGAATGCCCTGCTTGTCCTCCTCCCCGCCGGGGGCCTCCCCGACGAACATCAGGTCGGCGTCCGGGTTTCCGGTTCCGAAGACCAATTTGGTACGGGTGGCACCTAAGGGGCAGCCCTGACAGTTCTCGCAGGCCGCCCTCAACCGTGCCAACCCCTCACCGGACGGGTGGCTTTCTCCGCCATTGTCATTCGCCATGCTTCATTCCCCCCCTCTCTCTGCGTTTCTGCTCTCTATTATACTATGTTTCCTTCCAAAAAGCAAGGGGAAAATGAAAAAAGAGAGATGCAAAAAGGGCTGTCGCTTCACGCAACAGCCCTTGGGCAGGTCACTGCCGTCATAGCTTCCGGACAACGCCCAAAAACAGCGGCAACCCTGTCTGATTATCCACGATGGCGAAGACGAAGGGTCGGTTCAGAATGACGGAGTAACGCGGGGCAACAGGCGCAACTGCGGTAGGTTCCATCCCGCCCACGGTGACAGCGGCCGCTTTGGTTCCCTTCCGATCCAACTCAATGAGGGTTTTCTGCCGCACCTCCCCACAGTACAGATTGGCACCTTCATATTCCGCCATAGCGATAAAGTCAGCCGTATGCCTGTCAAACATCTCCGTCATGCCCATGGTTGTCAGTGTATCCACCAGCGACAGATTGTATTCAAAGGAAAACTCCGGGATCTTCACATCCACAGGGACATGCTCCTTTGCCGCCCATAGGGTGCGCCAGGTCTCTCCGGTCAGGGAGGCGGCGAAGGTATCAATGTCTTTGCCCTGATCAGGCAGCAGCGCAACAAAGCTGTACTGCCCGCCCTTATAATCCTTGGTGAAGCCGGTAAAGCCCTCGCCGGAAAGATACACGGACTCCTCGGAGCACAGCATGTTCACCATGGAGAGGGAGTTGACCTGATTGGTAAAGATATCCGGCTGTATCTGGTCTTCCTCATAGGCATCCTGCCAGGCGGCATCGAAATACAGGGCGTTGATCAGGAACATCACATCATCGTTGTCCACGGCCGTATCATCCACGACCTGGTTGATCTTTCCGTTTGTCTTTTCTCCGCACCAATCATTGATGTCCTTCACCGTCTGCAAATTGAAAGGAGCGGCAAATATCTCCGCATCATACCAGTTGGCAACGGTCTGAAGGTAGTCCGGTTTAACGGTCAGCTGTGGGCTGTCCCAGAACCAGACAGAGTTCCCCAGCGACACCGTGTAGTCGTCGCTGTTGCTTCCTGCGATCCTCTGGGCGTAGGTGTACAGCCGGGGGTTAAGCTCTGACATCGGCATCCCCAGGGCGGCTTCCATCTGGGCCAGGGTCTCCCCTTCGGCTCCGTTGGCGATCAGGGACAGGCAGAGCATGGCGGACAGGGGGGATATATTCTGATTTTCTCCCGGTTTGGCCTCCGCCAGTGTCTCATGGAACAGGTCAAAGGCGAAGTCAGACATGGCGATTCTGAACGACAGGTCTACCTGTCCTTGATCCTGAGTGCTCCGGGTATACCCTACAGACAGTTCTTGGGTCGGTGTCATGATCCCTTCCGGCATGATCGGTCTGTTCGTCTGTTCCTCAGCCGTCTCCCGGTTGTCCGGTACCGTCTGCAACGGATCCTGACTCCGCCCGGCGCATGAAACGGACAGCAACATGATCCCGCAAAGTACCAGGCAAATCAAAGAGGTAAAGGTGCGTTTCATGGTGGTTTTCATAGGCTTCGTTCCTTTCTGAATGAATTTGTTTTTGTATAGGATTGCGAGGTCAGATCAGGGTCTGCCCCGTCACAGCGTCCGTATAATGCCCAGGAACAGGGGCAGGCCGCTCTGATTGTCCACGATGGCAAAGACAAAGGGTCGATCCAGGCAGACACTGTAGGGAAAATACGGAGCAGACTCATTCTTCATCTCTCCCCATGTGATGGCTGCAGCCTTGGTACCGTTCCTGTCCAGTTGGATGCAGGTCTTCTGCTTTACATAGGAGCAGTAGATGTTCCCGGCTGTACTGGTCGCCATCGGGGCAAAAGCAGCCAGGTCACTGTCGAACATATCCGTCATGCCCATCGCCTTCAGCGCATTTGTCAGCTCCAGGCTATAGTCGAAGGTGAACTCCGGCATACGCACCGCCACCGCGGTATTCTTCTCCCGGCTTCCCCACAGGGTTCGCCAGGTCTCCCCGGTCAGGGAGGCGGCAAAGGTATCAATGTCCATCCCCTCATCGGGAAGCAGGGCGACAAAGCTGTACTGACCGCCCTTATAGTCCTTGGTAAATCCGGTAAAGCCCTCCCCGGAGAGGTACACCGACTCGGTGGAGGACAGCATGGTCACATTTGCCTTCGTACCGTCCTGATTGGTAAAAATCCCGTCGGACACCTGACTCTTTTCATACTCCTCCGCCCATTTGGCATCGAAATACAGGGCATTGATCAGGAACAGCACGGAATCATAACTTATACCGTCCTCTTCAAGGATCTCGTCGATCATACCGTCTGTCTCTTTCTTACACCAATTGTTGATGTCCTTCACGGTCTGCGCATCAAAGGGAGCGGCGAAGATCTCCGCATCGTACCAGTTGGCGACGGTCTGGAGATACGCAGGCTTGACAGTCAGCCGCTGGTCATCCCGGAACCAGACCGAATTTCCCAGCGATACTCTGCAATCATCGCCATTGTTCCCTGCGATCCTCTGGGCGTAGGCATACAGCCGGGGGTTCAGCTCGGACATGGGCATCCCCAGGGCGGCCTCCATCTGGGCCAGGGTCTCCCCTTCGGCTCCGTTGGCGATCAGGGACAGGCAGAGCATGGCGGACAGGGGGGAGATGTTCTGATTTTCCCCCTCCTTGGCCTCCGCCAGTGTCTCATGGAACAGGTCAAAGGCGAAGTCAGACATGGCTGTTTCCATCTTCTGATCTATTTGTCCTGCTTCCTGGGTGTTCCGGATATACCCGGCGGACAATTCCTCGGCCTGTATCCGCATGGCGCAGGAGGAGGACAGGAGCATGACCCCACAAAGCACCAGGCAGAACAGAGTGTTCAGGTGGCATGTGATTCCATGTTTCATAACCGGAAATCCTTTCATACAACGGATATTTGGGAAACGCTGATTTAATGAGGTGGTACAGATTCGGTACAGATTTTTTTGCCTGC
>CAMEON010000034.1 GCA_945929845.1 uncultured Clostridia bacterium
CGTATACGGCTCCGTATACGGATGTCGCCCCTACTACACTGTAACGATTAAAATTATACATTTAAATTTGAAGTTGATCCAAGCATCCTTGTAGGGCGGGGGCTTGCTCCCGCCGGAGAAGACCCCGATAAAAACCTCCCTTGTGTAAAGGGCGTTACATCAGCGAAGCGTGACGGAGGGATTGTTCTTTCGGCGGGAGCAAGCCCCCGCCCTACGACAGACGACAGACGACAGACGACAGACGACAGATGACAGACGACAGACGACAGACGACAGACGACAGACGACAGATCCAGATCAATTTGCCTTATCCTGATATCGGCTATCAGGAAATAAAGATTAAATTGTTACGCCGTACTACAATTGTAAAAAACTGCGTGGAACACACAGTATATGTTGGTATTCCACGCCCATCCGGCTGGACTGTAACTCTACCAAGTTTCAGTTCACCTGCCCCCCGCAGGACGCTCCCTTTTCCGCCGTAGAGCGGGGTAAGGGGCCCCCGCGATGGCGTTTTTGCTATTTCAGGTATCAGTAACGCTGGCTCCTCTGAAAAAACAACAACAAATATATGACAGAATAACGCTCCGAATCATACACAATACCTGTTTTGAAAGTTCTTGAAGGGTGTGGGGAACTTCTTTCAAGAAGTTCCCCACCGCATCCCGTACCCTCGGCCAACCCCTCAAAATTTCCTTTTCCTGCGCCTTGACAAACAGGCTCTGGCGTGGTATAATAAGGCATTGTTGCCATTCCGCCGTGACCTCTGCCCCCTGAAGAGAAGGCAGGCTGGGATCCGGGAGACAGGAAGCAGGAAGAAAGAAGGAAGATCATGAAACACACAGATATCAGAGAGCTTTTCGCCCATACAGATGGGTATGCGGATACCACCGTGACGGTTTGCGGCTGGGTACGCACCGCCCGGGACTCCAAGAATGTTGCCTTCCTGGAGGTCAATGACGGTACCTCTTTCCGGAACCTGCAGATCGTGGTGGACAAGAGCCGCAGCTCCGAGGAGACCGTTCGGGAGGCCATGGACGCCATGGCCGTAGGCACCTCCCTGACCGCCACCGGCAGGCTGGTGACCTCCGAGCGCAACGGCTGTGAGCTGGAGCTGGAGACGCTGACTGTGCTGGGCAAGTGCCCTGCCGAGTACCCCTTGCAGAAGAAGCGGCACACCCAGGAGTTCCTGCGCACCATCCCGCACCTGCGCATCCGCACCCGGTATTTCGAGGCGGTGTTCGCCGTCCGGGATCAGCTTGCCCAGGCTGTCCATGCCTACTTCCATTCCCACGGCTACCGCTATGTCCATGCTCCCATCATCACCGGGTCGGACTGCGAGGGTGCCGGCGAAATGTTCCGGGTGACCACCCAGCCCTGGAATGCGTCCTACGAGTCCGAGGAGGCGTACTATGCCGATGATTTCTTCGGCAAGAAGGCCGGCCTGACCGTGTCTGCCCAGCTGGAGGGCGAGATGGCCGCCATGGGTCTGGGTCGCATCTACACCTTCGGCCCCACCTTCCGGGCGGAGCACTCCAACACCACCAGGCACCTGGCCGAGTTCTGGCAGATCGAACCGGAGGTGTGCTTTGCCGATATTGACGACATCATCGGCATCGCCGAGGAGTTCATCAAGTCCATCATAAAGAGCGTGATGGAGAACTGCCCGGACGAGCTGGCTTTCTTCGACCAGTGGGTGGAGAAGGGCTTGATTGACAAGCTCAACCATGTGCTGAACAGCGACTTCGGCCGGGTGGACTACACCGATGCCATTGAGATCCTTCAGAAATCCGGGAAGGATTTCAAATATCCGGTGTCCTGGGGCTGTGACCTCCAGACGGAGCATGAGCGGTACCTGACCGACGAGTACTTTGCCAAGCCCCTGTTCGTGGTCAACTATCCCAAGGACATCAAGGCCTTCTACATGAAGCAGAACCCGGACGGCAAGACCGTGGCCGCCACCGACCTGCTGGTGCCCGGCATCGGCGAGATCATCGGTTGCTCCGAGCGGGAGGCCGATCTGGAGAAGCTGACCGCCGCCATGACCGCCCGGAATATGCCCCTGGATGCCTATGAGCAGTATCTGGACACCCGCCGCTTTGGCACCGTGCCCCACAGCGGCTTCGGCCTTGGCTTTGACCGGATGCTCATGTATGTGACCGGCGTTGGCAACATCCGGGATACCCTGCTGTTTCCGAGAACCGTGGGGACGCTGTAATACGATACACGCCAATCAGAAAAACAAACCGCCCGGTAGGATTGCTCCCGCCGGGCGGTCTCTGTTTCGCTTATTTACAGCTCATTTCGGTGTTACTGCTCCTCCACAGCGGTCTGAACCAGGGAAATATTCAAATTGCCGTTGCGGGTGCGAAGCTCATCCAGCATGAGCTTTTCCTGCTTGTTGTTCTTCATGACAATGTTGTAATCCAGCTCCAGCAGGGTGCCGTAGTCCTGGGTTTTGACCCGGTTGAGATGGAAACCACGGCAGTATTTTTTGAGAATGGGATCAAAGACATCGGAGTAGTCCAGGGACTCCGGGATCAGGATGCGCAGCCGCTTGCCCCGACCGCCCAGCCTGTCAAGACCGAAGATGGACAGGATGACAAGCAACAGAAGGATCATGCCCACAGCGATAGCACCGAATCCGATAAAGCCCACGCCGCAGGCCATCCCGGTGGCCAGGGACAGGAACAGGTAGATCAGATCCCGGGGATCCTCCACGGTGTTGCGGAAACGGATCAAAGCCAGGCCGCCGCCGATGCTGATAGCCCGGGCAATGTTACTGCCGATGCAGACTACGATGATGGAGACCACCGGCCCCAGGATGAGTATGGTGGTGGCCACCGAGGGACGCCAGCCGGTGCGCCGATGGGTGAACATGTAGACCAGGACAACGCAGAGAACCAATCCCAGGCTGGAGCCGAGGATGGTCAGTGCCCGACCCAGGGTGATGGTGGTGATGTCAATGGTTTGCAGTATGTGATTCATGATGTAAGATCCCTTCAGTAATCAGTGTATCAGCCGGAGGATATGCTCCTCCTCCGGGCGGCAGGCACAGGAGTGCCCGTAGGTATACAGCTTGAAATCCGTACCCACCTTGGAAAAGGTATGGAAGGACAGACCAAATTCACTCATGACCCGGGCGAACCACAGGGGCACGGCACCGGAGAATTTCACCTCCATCAGGGTGGTTCCGGGGGAGAGGATAGGCTCGCCGTAGCGGCCCAGCTCCAGATCCAGGTCGTACCGACGGGTCAGGATGTCGCTGTCAAAGGTGACCCGGAAGGAGGGATCCTCCCGGCCGAAGAAGGCGTTGCGCATGTAACTGACATAGACCCGAGGAGCCACCACCTCATGGGAGCGGTAGTAGTCGATCTCCCGGAGCACCTGCTCGTCTATGTAGGGCAGTCCGGGCGGGTGGACTCCCTCTTCCAGATACCGCTTCACATCCCGCAACGGGAGCTTGGTGCGCCGTTTGGTACCGACACCGTCCTGCTTCTTCTTGATCTCCAGAAAAACACGGGAGTCCGGTGTAGGAACGCCGTAACTGCGGAGCCGAAGCTTTTCCTTATACCACGGCAGGTTCACCGACTGGCGGATGACATGATCGTCCTCCCCGTCAAAGTACAGATTGCAGATCATGTACGGCTGGTTATCCACATTGAAGGGATCGGGTTTCATGTACATCTCCACCCTGGCCTGCAGGTCAGGCAGGACAGCGGTAGGCAGGGTGATCTTTTTTTCCATTCTTTTGAATGTATTTCCGGCCATCAGCATCCCTCCTGTTCTCCGCAGGTGCAACCCATTCCAACCATACCATTATAACGACTATATGTGACAAAACCATGAACAAAAAAAGAACTTTGGTGAAATTCATAAAAAATACCCCTGAAGCTACCGGAAGTTCCGTAAATTGCATGAACGACAGGCACCCGAACAGCGCACACTATGGCTGAAAGGAGATGATGCATGTATGTTTGACATCAAGAAACGGTGGAGCCCGGGACATCCCGCTGACTTTTCCGGGCGCACGGCCTGCAAAACGGCGGTGTTGTCCTGTCTGACGCTCTGCCTTGCCTTCCTCCTGACGGTGCAGGCAGCGGCAGGGGACACGGTGTACAACTGGTACTGCGTGCACGCCAGGAATCACGCCCAGCCCCGGGCGGACAGCACCTTTGATTTCATTGCCTCTCTGGACGGGTATTATATCGACAACAGGCCGGGGCATACCAAGCCGGAGGATCCGGACAAGGTGGTCTACCTGACCTTTGATGCCGGGTATGAGAACGGCAATGTGGAAAAGATCCTGGATACCCTCAAGGCGGAGGGAGCCACCGGGGCCTTCTTCATCCTGGGCAATCTGGTCACATCCAATCCTGACCTGGTGCGTCGGATGGCGGATGAGGGACACCTGGTCTGCAACCACTCCTATGCGCATAAGAATATGACTGGCTGGTCTACCGAGTCCATCGCACAGGAGCTGACCCGCCTGGATGATGCCTGCCGCACCGTAGCCGGGGTGGAGCCAGCCAAGTACTTCCGTCCGCCGGAGGGAAAGTTTGATGCGGGTATGCTGAAGGCTGTGCAGGCACTGGGGTACAAGACGGTCTTCTGGAGCTTCGCCTATGCGGACTGGGACAATGGCCGCCAACCGGATCCGGCGGCGGCAAAAAAGAAGATTTTGGATAACATCCACAACGGGGCTGTTATCCTGCTTCACCCTACCTCGGCCACCAATGCGGCGGTGCTGGGGGATGTCCTGCGGGAGCTGAAGGCCCAGGGCTACCGCTTCGGCACGCTGGACGAACTGACTGCCGGGACGCAAAGCTCGGAAACGGTATGTGAGACCGGTACGCAGACGACACAGACGACAAAGACGACAAAGATGACAAAGAGGACTCGGAGGAAGGGAATGTATGGCGAATCAAACCCATAAGCAGAACGGCCTTGACCCTACGGATCAGGTACACAAGGTCGGCGGTACGCCCTCCGCATATCCCCCCGCCTGGGGAAGCGCCGGTGGGCGGATCTTCTGGCTGACGCTGGCTCTGTTCTTCCTGTGCCTGGTCGCCCTGGCACTCTGGCTCCTGGTGCGCACCCCTGCCTCTACCGGGGAGCAGGGAAATCGCTCCGGGGAGCCGTCGGTCACGGAGGCAATGCCGGCTCATGCGGATGCACCCTCCACGGAGGCCATGGCGGGCGAGGCGGTGGATCCCGATGCAGTCCGTGCGGCGGCGGTGTCTGCCACCGAGACCGAAGATAGTGCCGGGGACGGAAACATCGTGTACTACCGCCACCGGAATGACCGGATGGAGATCGCATTGAGCTTTGACGATGGGCCGCACCCCCGCTATACGCCGGAGATCCTGTCCATTCTGGCGGAGTACGGGATCAACGCTACCTTCTTTATGGTGGGGGAGAATGTGATGTACTACCCGGAGGTAGCGGCGGCTGTCATAGCGGCGGGTCACGAGGTGGGGAATCATTCCTTTTCCCATCGGCGGCTCAGCGGATTGTCGGAGTGGGAGATACGCAGTGAGATCACCCGGTGCGAGGAGGCTCTGGCCAATGTAGGGGAATGCCGTCCCCACCTGCTCCGGCCTCCGGAGGGGAGCATGAGTGCCACCCTGCGCCGTCTCAGCGGGCAGATGGATTATCGGCTGGTTCTGTGGGACATTGACACCCGGGATTGGGCGCACACACCGCCCGCAGTCATAAGCCAGCAGATCCTGGATAAGGTACAGGCCGGGGACATCATCCTCATGCACGACTATATCGGCCGGGACAGCCCCACCCCGGAGGCTCTGCGGCTGGTCATCCCGGAGCTGTTACAGAGGGGGTACCATTTCGTCACGGTCAGTGAGCTGATCGACGGGGCGTAAGCGGGGCTGGGGGCGCAGAAGCCAGCACCAAGTCATGGCTTCTGCACCTGATGCCGCCCCGTTTGTTTGTAAATAAATTGTTAAAATGTCAGCGCAAAAAATTTTTCAGGGGCTGTATGTGATATAATGAATACGGTTCGCTCTGTGTCGGGAATGGGGGGTGCGTGTCGAAGGGTGCCACTTTCTGTATCGGATATTACCGTCCGAGGGCGAAATGAGTGTATGTTTGGAACAGACAGGCGGTGCGGCTCCGGCGATCCGGCACGGCCTGCCTGGGGTAAGGCGCAGACAGGAGGGTACTCGGTGGCAGATTTTTTCACGGCCATAAGCGATTTGTGGATACAATACATATGGACACCCATCCTATCCATGGGGTGGAAGGATATAGTGGATATCCTGCTCCTGACCGTTCTTCTTTACGGAGCCTACTGCTTCGGGCGGGTGCGGCGTGCCGGGAAGCTGTTCTTCGGCCTTGTGGTGGTGCTGGGCCTGTATGTCCTGACGGACATTCTGGAGCTGCATACCACCAACCGGATCCTGTCCGGTATCGTCTCCTTCGGCATTGTAGTGCTGGTGGTGATCTTCCAGCCGGAAATACGGGATGGCCTGACAAAGATCGGCACCATGGTGATGGATCTGCGGTCAGGAAACGGCAAGAAGCATGCGGATGTGGCCTATATCGTCAGTGAAGTGGCAGAGGCCGCCTGCTGTATCGCACAGAATGAGCATGACGGTGCCCTGATCGTGCTGGAGCGGAATACCGGACTCAAGGAGTATGTGGAAAAGGGCGACAAGCTGGATGCGGAGGTCACAGCCAAGCTGCTGACCAACATCTTCGTGGATCGCTCCCCTTTGCATGACGGAGCCGTGATCATCCGGGACGGACGGGTGGCGGCGGCCTGTTGTAAGCTCCGCCTGTCCTCCAACGAGGAGGTAGCCGCCGGGTTGGGTACCCGCCACCGAGCCGCCCTGGGCATCACCGAGGACAGCGACTGCGTGGTGGTGGTGGTCTCGGAGGAGCGGCACATCATTTCCATAGCCAATAACGGACTGCTCAAGCGGGACTATAACCGGGGGGCAGAGGATCTGCGGGACAAGGAGAATCAGAAGATCGTTCAGAACCAGTTGAGGCAGGATCTGTTCCTCCTGATGACAGGACAGCCCATGGAAGCTGTGAGCCAGGACGCCATCACCCAGGAGAAGAACAAGCGGTACGGCAAGAGAGACCGTATTTACCACATTTCCCAGGTGTTCCGTCCCAACGGCACGGGCAGAGAGCAGAGTGCCGCCGGGAACGGCGGGGTGCCGGATGGCAAAGGGAAATCACAGGAAGGAGGCGGACAGGATGGCCAAGTATAGGTTGCGGGTGGAGTCCCGTGACGGGGGCAAGAGCAAAAAGGTGGAGGTGTCCCGGGAGCGGATACGATTCCGGCTGGGCGCATGGCTGATCTGCCTGCTCATGGCCTTTCTCATCTGGCTGTACTGCACCGGCATGGACATCCGCCGGGGGGCTGTGCCGGGTGAGGATCCCGCAGGGAAGCCAAAGGCCTGCACGGATGTGACCCTGATGGAGGAGAGCGGGTCGCTCGGCCTGGCCGACAGGAGTTGGGTTCCTGGGGAGAGTATGTAAGTGAGTGCTGATAGTCAAACATTCAGGGAAGCCGTGATCGAGGGCGTGTCGGTACCGGTGGGTACACCGGTACCGGAGGTTCTGGAGAGGGCGGCACAGAAGATGAAGCGGTGCGGGCTCAAGACCGGCTCGCTTTCTTTTCGCCTTTATAAGAAGTCCGTGGATGCCCGCCACCAGGGGGACATCAAACTGGTATATTCGGTGCTTTGCTGTGTCGGGGAGGACAGCCGGGGCTTTACCGGGGAGGAGCTGTCCCGGGCGGGAGCCAAGCCCTACACACCAGGGCATCTGACCCTGGGTCGGGGAGACAAACCCCTGCCCGCACGCCCCCTTGTGGTGGGCATGGGACCGGCGGGTCTGTTCTGCGCCCTGCTCCTGGCCCGGGCGGGCTTTGCACCTCTGATCATAGACCGGGGGGACGGCGTGAAGGATCGGGTGCAGGCCGTGGAGCGGTTCAGCACCCGGGGGATCCTGGACACCGAGTCCAACATCCAGTTCGGTGCGGGAGGTGCAGGTACCTTCTCGGACGGGAAGCTGTTGACACGCATCAATGACAGCCGGTGCGCCTTGGTCCTGGAGACCTTCCGGGAGATGGGCGCACCGGAGGACATTACCCTCAAGGCCAAGCCCCATGTGGGCACGGATGTGCTCCGGGAGGTGGTTCAGAGGATGCTGGATGAGATCCAGCGTCTCGGGGGTCAGGTGATGTACCGTTGCCGGATGGATGCCTTCGACCGCCTGCCGGACGGCAGCTTCACGGTCAGTACCAACCGGGGGAGCCTGTCTGCGGGCCTTTTGATCCTGGCCCCGGGACACAGTGCCCGGGACACCTACGGGATGCTGATCCGCCGTCAGATGCAGGTGATCCCCAAGCCTATTTCCGTCGGGGTGCGCATCGAGCACCGGCGGGCGGATATTGATACGCTCTTCTACGGCGCGATGGCCGGGCATCCCGACCTGGGAGCCGCCGAATACAATTTTTCCGACACCACCGGCGACCGGGGCGTATATACTTTCTGTATGTGCCCTGGTGGCGAGGTGGTGGCGGCGGCCTCGGAGGAGGAGACCGTGGTGGTCAACGGCATGAGCTGTCGGGCCAGGGATGCGGTCAACTCCAATGCGGCCATCGCCGTGTCGGTGCGGACAGAGGATCTCCAGCCGGTGGACGGAAACCTGGCTCTGGGGGCTATCGCCTTCCAGCGGAGGATCGAGCATGCGGCCTATCTGGCCGGCGGGTCGGACTACCGGGTACCGGTGCAGACGGTGGGGGACTTCCTTGCCGGGGACAGGCTGACCCACCAGCCGACCCGGGTCCTGCCCAGCTACGGGGGAGGGGACCGCTACCGCATGGCTCATATGTCCCAGGTACTGCCGGGATTCGTCTGCGAGACCCTGGCCCGGGGTCTGCGATCCTTTGACAGGAAACGGCCGGGCTACGCCCGGGGGGATGCGGTGCTTTCCGCCGCCGAGACCCGCACCTCCGCCCCGGTGCGCATCCTGCGGGGGGAGGACTTCTGCGCCCTGGGTCAGCCCGGCGTGTACCCCTGCGGCGAGGGTGCGGGGTATGCCGGGGGCATCACCAGTGCCGCCGTGGACGGCATCCGGGTGGCGGAGGCCATCTGTGCCGCCTACCGCCCCGGGGAGTGACCTCTGGTCGGTGGGAACGACCGCCCGTCCTGCATGGATCGGTCTTCTTTTTGGTTCTTACCCTCTGCGTGCGGTGCGCCCGGACAGCCCATCGCCGGTGCCATTGTCATACAGAAAGGAATCGTGTCATCACCTATGAAAGAGTACATACAAGGCCCCCGGCGGGAGAAGATATGGTTCCTGGCCGACCGGGGAGATGATCCCGTAAGGGAAGCGCAGGTAGCCGGACTGTGCCAGACACTGGGCATCACCCCGGTGACAGCCCGCCTCTTGTGCAACCGGGGGTATACCGACTCCCGGCAGGCGGAGCTGTTCCTCGGTGCTGATGAGAACACCTGGCATGACCCGTACCTTTTGCGGGATATGGAGGCGGCGGTCAGGCGGACGCTGGAGGCGGTGAGGGCAGGGGAGACCATCGCCATTTATGGCGACTACGATGTGGACGGTGTGACCTCCGTGACCGCCCTGTACCTGTACCTGACCGGCCTCGGTGCCCGGGTCATCAACTACATTCCCAGCCGTATCAAAGAGGGGTACGGTATGTCCCAGGCCGGCATTGACTATCTGGCCGCCCGGGGCGTGTCCCTGATCATCACCGTGGACACCGGCATTACGGCGTGCAGTGAGGTAGCCTATGCCGCCGCCCGGGGGATGGAGACGGTGGTGACGGATCACCATGAGTGCCACGGGGACATCCCGGTCTGTGCGGCGGTGGTCAATCCCCACAGGCCGGACTGTACCTATCCCTTCTGCGACCTGGCCGGGGTGGGCGTGGTGTTCAAGCTGATCTGCGCCTGCGAGGCCGCCCGGGTCGGACTTGGCACAGGAGAGGCTCTGCAACAGATGGGGCGGCGGTTCATGGATTTGGTGGCCATCGGCACCATCGCCGATGTCATGCCCCTGCGGGACGAGAACCGCTTCATTGTCGCCCGGGGGCTTGCCGCCCTGAATGAGACTGACCGTCCCGGCCTGTGCGCCCTGCTGGATGCCGTGTCCGGCAGTGGCAACACCCGCCCGGTGTCCGGAACAGCCTCCGGCAGACCCCGGCGGAAGGTCAACACCGGGCTGGTGAGCTTTGGCATTGCTCCCCGTATCAACGCCGCAGGACGCATGGATCACGCTATGAAAGCGGTGGATCTGCTCCTTGCCCAGACGGCCGGGGAGGCGGAAAGGATGGCCGGGGAACTGTGCGAGATCAATACCCGCCGTCAGGCGGAGGAGAATCGGATCGCCGAGGAGGCGTACCAGCGGATCGATGCCCAACTGCGGGCGCAGACCGCCCAGACGCCGGAAGGGGAGCAGGCTGTGGCCTGGAACCGGCAGGTGCTGGTTCTGGAGGATGACGGCTGGATGCAGGGCATCGTGGGCATTGTGGCCTCCCGCATCACGGAAAAGTACGGCCTGCCCTCCATCCTCATTTCCTTTGACGGCGCATCCCGGAGCCTGACGGGGGACAACGATGTGGGCAAGGGCTCCGGTCGGAGCGTCAAGGGTCTGAATCTGGTGGAGGCACTGGCGTACTGTGAGGACACCCTTGTCCGCTTCGGCGGCCATGAGCTGGCGGCGGGACTGACCATCCGCCGGGGGGACATTCCCGCCTTCCGGCAGAAGATCAATGCGTATGCCGCCGCCCACCTGACGGACGACATGACAGCCGTCCGGTATGAGGCGGAATGCCTTGTCACCATGGCCGACCTGACCATGGCCCAGGCGGCAGAGCTGGAGCGGCTGGAACCATACGGCGTGGCCAATCAGACCCCGCTGTTCGTCATGGAGGATGTGACGCTCCAGCGCATCATTCCCCTGAGCGGCGGGCGGCATACCAAGCTGACCCTGTATAAAGACGGCCAGATGGTGCAGGCGGTGTGGTTCGGCATGACCCCCTACCATCTGCCGGCGGTGGTCAATGACCGGGTGGATGTGCTGTTCAACCTGAATATCAATGAGTATCAGGGGGTGCGCACCCTGCAACTGATCCTGCAGGATATGCGTGTGTCAGAGACACAGTGCCGGATGCGACGGATGGAACAAGAACGGCTGGCCCAGGTGTGCGCCGGGGCATCCTTCCGCCCGGAGGAGCAGTTGCTTCCGGACAGGGAGGACATCGCCCGGGTGTATACCAGTCTGCGGAACCGTGCCCGGCGGGGGGAGCACGCCTGTACAGAGCAACAGCTGACAGAGGATGTGAACCGGGGTGCCGGGGCAACGGTGGGATATGTGAAGCTGCGCCTGATCCTGCGGATCCTGGAGGAGATGCAGGTACTGCATATCAGCGAGTCGGGGGAAGGCATTTTCGCCTTTGACCTGCCGGAGGATCCGCCCCGCACCTCGGTGGATGCGTCCCCGCTGTTGCGCCGCCTGCGTACCCAGTGCCGGGATGCGTAACGCACAGAAGAAATAAAACAAGGATTGGCATGATATATGGAACAAATGGCTCACGAGGGAATTGACCGGCTGCTTGATATGCTCCGGGCAACCGGAAAGAAATATGATCTGGATAAAATACAGAAGGCGTATGAGTACGCCGCCGGGCTTCACGCCGGACAGCGGCGAGCCAGCGGGGAGGCCTACATCACCCACCCGGTGGCGGTGGCGGAGATCGTGGCGGGACTGGAGCTGGATACCGACTCCATCTGCGCCGCCCTGCTCCACGATACGGTGGAGGACTGCGGGGAGAAGACCAACCAGAAGGAGATCGCCAAGCGGTTCGGCTCGGATGTGGCCATGCTGGTGGACGGCCTGACCAAGATCGTCACCTTACAAGTGGCTGACAAGGAGGAGGCTCACATTGAGAACCTGCGCAAGATGCTCCTGGCCATGTCCAAGGATGTGCGGGTCATCTTCATCAAGCTCTGCGATCGGTTGCACAATATGCGGACACTGGACGCCAAGCCGGAGGCCAAGCAGAGGCTGACGGCACTGGAGACCATGCAGGTCTACGCTCCGCTGGCTCACC
The DNA here is from genome assembly GCA_945929845.1 of uncultured Clostridia bacterium. GTDB lineage: Bacteria > Bacillota > Clostridia > Oscillospirales > CAG-272 > CAMEON01. The sequence continues at coordinate 12,116 of CAMEON010000034.1, forward strand.
GTCTCGGTATGCAGAAAATTAAGCAGGAGCTGGAAAATCTCAGCCTGCGTTACCTGGATCCCATCGGATACGCCGAGGTGCAGAAGCACATCGAGAGCAAGTACGGGCAGAATCTGGACTTCATCGAGAGCATCCGCAGTATGGTGAACGAGAAGCTGAAGGAGAGCAACATTCACTTCACGCTGGAGGGTCGGATCAAGACGGTGTACAGCATCTATAAGAAGATGTACAACCAGAACAAGAGCTTTGACCAGATCTATGACTTCTACGCCATGCGCATCATCGTGGACACGGAGCTGGAATGTTACACCGTGCTGGGCATCATCCACGAGATGTTCAAGTCTGTGCCCGGCCGCTTCAAGGACTACATCTCCCTGCCCAAGCCCAATATGTACCGCTCCCTCCACACCACGGTCATCGGCCGGGACGGCATCCCCTTCGAGGTGCAGATCCGCACCTGGAAGATGCACCATGTGGCGGAGTACGGTATCGCCGCCCACTGGAAGTACAAGTCCGGCGCCACCTCCAAGGAGGAGATGGACAAGAAGCTGGAGTGGATCGCACGGCTGATCGAGACCGAGGACGGTACCCGGGATCCGGAAGAGTTCATGAAGGCCCTGAAGATCGACATCTCCCAGGATGAGGTCTTTGTCTTCACGCCTAAGGGGGATGTGCGCACCCTGCCTCAGGGGGCCACGGTCATTGACTTTGCCTATGCCATCCATACCGAGGTGGGCAACCGCATGATCGGCGCCAAGATCAACGGCATGATCGTGCCCATTGACCGGGTGCTCAACAGCGGGGAGATCGTGGAGATCCTGACAGCCTCCTCCTCCGCAGGCCACGGCCCCAGCCGGGACTGGCTGAGCATCGTAAAGACCGGTGAAGCCCGGAACAAGATCCGCCAGTGGTTCAAGCGGGAGCGGCGGAGCGAGAACATTCAGGTTGGCCACAGTGCGCTGGATGTGGAGATCCGGCGGCTGGCACCCCGGCTCAGCGACACCAAGCGGCAGGAGCTGGTCAATACTGTCGCCCAGAAGAACGGCTACAACACGGCGGACGACCTGTATAACATCATCGGCTATGGGGAGCTGCCTGTGTCCAAGATCATGCCCCGGATTCAGGAGGAGCTGAACGCCATCCAGACCGAGGAGCAGGAGGAGGCGACAGCCCATCCGGACATGACGGTGGACGAGGTGGTGACGGTTCCCAGACCCCGGCACCTCAAGGCCAACAGCGGCATCGTGGTGGACGGGGCCGAGGGATGTGTGGTGAAGTTTGCCAAGTGCTGTAATCCTCTGCCCGGGGATGAGGTGGTGGGCTTCGTCACCAAGGGGTACGGCATTTCCATTCACAAGAAGGACTGTCCCAACGCCGTGCAGGGTATGAGCAACCCCGGCATGGAGGACAGGTGGAAGCAGGCGCACTGGGAGCAGGACGGGGACAGCGAGAGCACCAAGAGCGTGTACGAAGCCCTGCTTCAGGTGCATACCATAGATACAGTGGGCGTGCTGGCGGATATATCCGGCGCACTGGCCGACATGAAGGTGTCCATCCTGGCCATCAATTCTCAAAAGGCCAGCGGCGGGCGGGCCATCATGAACCTGAAGATAAGCTGTAAGAATGTGGATCACTATAACTCCATCGTCAGCCGACTCCGTTCCCTGGAGAATGTGGTGGATGTGGTGCGGGGATTCACCTGATGGCACAGAGATACGGAAAGGAGCGGACGGATGAAAGCAGTGATCCAGCGGGTCAGTCAGGCCCGGGTAGAGGTAGACGGAGAGGTGACAGGCACCTGCGGTCGGGGATTGATGATCCTCCTGGGCGTGGCGGCCGGAGACACCGAGGACGACATGGACAGACTGCTGGCCAAGATCGTCAAGCTGCGTATCTTTGAGGACGAGAACGGCAAGATGAACCGCTCGGTGCAGGATGTGAACGGGGAGATGCTGGTGGTGTCTCAGTTCACCCTGCTGGCCAACTACCGCCACGGCAACCGGCCGGACTTCCTTCAGGCCGCCCCGCCCCGGGAGGCAAAGCGGTTGTATGAGCGATTCATCGAAAAGGCTTCCGGCATGGTGTCCCATGTAGGCCACGGACGGTTCGGGGCAGATATGCAGGTCAGCCTTGTCAACGATGGCCCTGTCACCATCGTCATGGACAGCGATATTCTGTCCCCCGCCCGGTGAGCGGAGACAGTCAGCCAACAAAAAACGGGAGTAAAGGAAAGAACCATATGAGACTGTATATTGAAGGCCCGGTCAACAAGTATTACATCCAGACCCTGTGCATGATCTTTTTCCCCGGCTCCAAGTTTTCCGATGACCAGGAGGTCACGGAGGACACCCCCCAGCTATGGGTCACCATGGATCCCCCCGGCGAGGGCGGCGTGGATGTGAAGGCCACCCTGGCCTACCGGGGACAGAAAGCGGAAGCCCAGCGGCACTATGACTACCGGGAGGGCTACACCAAGGAGCGGATCCAGAAGATCGCCCTGGGGGATGCCGTGACCAATGTCTGCGAGACCCTGATGGGGTACCGCTCCTCCTGGGGAATGCTGACCGGCGTCCGCCCCTCCAAGGTGGCCACAGAGCTTTTGCAGAAGGGCATGAGCAAGACACGGGTGAAAAAGGAGCTGTCCAAGGATTACTTTGTCATCCCCAAGAAGGCGAATCTGGCCACCGAGGTAGCGGTGAACGAGGCCAGGCTGATCGGTACACCGGACAGAAAGGACTGCTCGGTGTACATCTCCATCCCCTTCTGCCCCACCCGGTGCGCCTACTGCTCCTTTGTTTCCTACACCTCCAAGCGGCTCCTGTCCCTGATCCCGGACTACCTGATACGGCTGGTAAGGGATCTGGAGGCCACCTTTGAGGTGATCGGCAGGCTGGGTCTGCACCTGCGCACAGTGTACATTGGCGGAGGGACGCCCACCATCCTGACCGGGGAGCAGCTCCGGTACCTCCTGGGTGCGGTGGAGCGTCTGACAGATGTGCGGGCACTGGAGGAGTATACCCTGGAGGCCGGACGGCCGGACACCATAGACCAGGAGAAGCTGGCGGTGGCCAGGGAGATGGGGGTGGGCCGCATCAGCGTCAATCCCCAGATCCTGTGCGACGAGGTACTGCGCAACATCGGGCGGGCGCATACCACCGAAATGTTCTACAAGGCCTTTGAGATCGCCCGTGCCTCCGGGATCCCCGTCATCAACACCGACCTCATCGCCGGCCTGCCCGGGGATAAGTTTTCCACCTTTGCGGCGTCCTTTGATAAGATCATCCAGCTCCGGCCGGAGAACATCACGGTGCACACCTTCTGCGTCAAGCGTTCCGCCGACCTGCGCAAGACCGGGGACGGCATATACTCCATGCGGGGCGGGGACACCGGGAAGTGTGTGGATTACTCCCAGATCCAATGCATACATGAGGGGTATCAGCCGTACTATATGTACCGTCAGAAGAATACGGTGGGTAACTTTGAGAACGTGGGCTTCTCTCTGCCGGGGTATGAGGGACTGTACAACATCTACATGATGGAGGAAGTCCACTCCATCTTCGCCGTCGGTGCCGGTGCGGTCACCAAGCTGGTGGACTACTACCCGGCAGACGGCTCTGCCCAGTACATCAACCGCCTCTTCAACCCCAAGTACCCCTATGAGTACCTGGATGCCGCCGGAGAGGACGCCATGAAGGATAAAAACCGGAGGATCGAGGCATTTTATAAGGAGCGGCACCTGGTGGATTGACCGCTGGTGTGCCCACCCTGCATTCCGGATACGCAACGAAAGGAGGTTTTCCGTGAACAGGAATACAGATATGAATACAGCGGGTGCCATCCGCATGGCCGAAACCATGACCCTGCCCCTGACCTTTGACACGCCCGGGACTGCCGCCGCACTGGTGAAGGTCTGTGAGGAGGATTTCGAGGACAGACTGACCCGCATGGCCGGGGAGGTCAGCCGTGCATGCGCCGGGGAGGATGTGCACATACTCCGGCTGTCCGGCCCCACCTGCGCAGGGAAGACCACGGCGGCCGGGAAGCTGACCGAGGCACTGGAGGCCGACGGCCTGACGGTCTACCCTATATCGCTGGACGATTTCTACTATGACCGCCATGTCCTGCTGGCACGGTCAGGGGACGGGGAGCCGGACTATGACTCAGCGGAAACGCTGGACAGGGAGACCCTCCGGCAGTGTATAGACCAGCTTCTGCGCTCAGGCCGGGCACAGCTCCCGGTGTACGACTTCAAGGCCGGTACCAGGAGCACATACCGGACACTGGAGATCCCGGCGGGGGTACGCCCGGTGTTCCTCTTTGAGGGCATTCAGGCTGTCTATCCCCAGGTGACCGCCCTCCTGTCCGGCGTCCCCTCCCGGAGCGTGTTCATCAACGCCTGCCGGAGCGTGACCGTGGGGGAGGAGGTCTTCACCCCCAACCGTCTGCGCCTTTTGCGGCGGCTGGTACGGGATGCGGCCCTGCGGGGGGCTGACCCGGCCTTCACCCTGTCCCTGTGGAAGGGGGTGCGGGCCAACGAGGAGGCGGCCATCCTGCCCTTCGCCGGGGACTGTGACTTCACCATAGACTCCACCATGGCCTACGAGGTGCATATGCTGGCGCCCCATCTGCGCCGGTTGCTGACGGAGCATCCGGTCAAGGGGCCGGAGGAGGCACTGGCCGGGGAGATAGTCCGCCGTGTGGCGGGGGTGGAGGGCATTCCCTCAAGCCTCCTGTCGTCGGATTCTCTGTACAGGGAATTTATACCGGTATGTATGGACTGATTTCCTCATAAAATACAGGGAGGGGTGCACACCTGTGCCCCAGCCCTGTATGTGAGGTGTCCGTTCTATGAAGTTCTTCCGCCCCATGGCTGCCCGGCGTTCCGGCGGCCGCTCCGGTAGTCGCTTCCTTTCCGGGGTCAGCGTGCTGACCCTGTCCGCCGTCCTGGTCAAGGTCATCGGCCTTCTGTACCGGATCCCCATGCTCAACCGGCTGGGCAGTGAGGGGATGGGGTACTTCAATACCGCCTACGAGGTGTACGCCCTGCTCTGCGTGCTGTCCACCGCCGGGTTGCCGGTGGCCATGTCCGTGCTGATCTCCGAGGTGACAGCCACGGGGAAGGACGGCTGTCTCCACACAGCTCCCACGGTCAGACGGATATTTTCCGTGTCGCTGGGTGTCTTCCTTGCCGTCGGCTCCCTGGGGAGCGGTGCCATGTTCCTGCTGGCCGAACCGCTGGGGAAGCTCCTTGGCAACCCGGAGGCCGCCGCCTGCATCCGGGCCATTTCCCCCACCGTGTTCCTCATCTGCCTGTCCGGGGCCTTCCGTGGGTACTTTCAAGGACAGCGGAACATGGTGCCCACGGCGGTGTCCCAGGTCATCGAGGCCATGGGGAAGCTGTTCCTGGGGTTGCTGTTCGCCGGATATGCCAAGTCCAAGGGTGCCGATCTTCCCACCACCGCCGCCTATGCTGTGCTGGGGCTGACGGTGGGAACCGCCCTGTCGGTGCTGTACCTGACTCTCCACAAGCGGTGGGCGGAGAGAAAAGGCAAACCGAGAGAGGAGGCGGTGCTTCTCACGGATCGAGAGATCCCCGGCAGACGGGTGGTGCTCCGCCGACTGCTGTGGACGGCGGTACCGGTGACGGTCAGTGCCGGGGTTATCAGCCTGACCAAATGCGTGGATCTGGCACTCATCCTGCGCCGGGTGCAGGATGCCGGGCTGACCGCCCGGGAGGCCAACGCCCTGTACGGGTGCTACTCCACCCTGGCGGTGCCGGTGTTCAACATCCTGCCCTCCCTGACCACCTCGGTGGCCATGTCGGCGGTGCCTGCCCTGTCGGCAGCCCTGTCCCGGATGCGGGCCGCCGGAGAGTCGGGGGAGCGGGAGAACGCCCGTCGGGAGGTGCGCCGTACCGCCTCCTCCGCCTTGGGGCTGACGCTGTGTCTGTCGGTGCCGGCCGGGTTGGGTCTGTGCGTTTTCGCCGGGGACATTCTGGGTCTGCTCTTCTCCGGACAGCCTGCCGCCGTGGCACTGGCTACCCCCTGGTTGCGGGTGCTGGGTCTGTCAGTGCCCGCTGCCTGCCTGATCACCGTGACCGGAGCCATGCTTCAGGCCTCCGGACACGCCGGATGTCCCGTGGTGGCCATGCTGGTGGGCACCGGTGTGAAGACGGTGCTGGCTTACTTTCTCCTGGGCATTCCCTCCCTGGGGCTGTTGGGTGCTCCCATCAGCTCCCTGGTATGCGACACACTGATCCTGGCCGTCAACGCCATGTTCCTTGCCCGCTATGCCCCGGATATGCTACCCGGGATGAAGCAGGGGCTGGCCGGACTCTTGTTACCGCTGGGGCTTTCCGTGGCGGCTCACTTGCCGGTGCTGGCCATCGCCCGCCGGTATACCCCGGACATAGCCGCCCCCGTCGCCACCCTTCTCCGGATCGCCGGGGTGGTGGTGCTGTACGGTGCCGGACTGTGCGCCGTCCTGTATATTATGAAACGCAAGAAACCAAAGGAAGTCTGAACGGCTTGGGCTTGTTTCAGACAGAAAGGAATGGATAAAATAGAATGGAAACCGAAAAGACTGCCCTGCCCGCCTCCCGGGAGGAGAAGATGGCTCACCTCTTGGGGGTGAAGAAGGGGCAGTACACCTTTGACGACCTGGTCATGATCATGGAGCTTCTGCGGGGGGAGGGTGGCTGTCCCTGGGACAGGGAGCAGGATCACCACAGCATCCGCAATGACTTCATTGAGGAGACCTATGAGGCCGTGGAGGCCATCGACAAGGACGACCCGGTACACCTGCGGGAGGAGCTGGGGGATGTGTTGCTTCAGGTGGTCTTCCATGCCCGCATCGAGGACGAGGCTGGGCGGTTTGATGTGTACGATGTGACCAACGACATCTGCGAGAAGCTGATCTACCGCCATCCCCATGTGTTCGGAAAAGTGCATGTGGAGAACAGCCAGGAGGTGCTGACCAATTGGGATGCGCTCAAGGGCGTGGAAAAGCGTGCGGAGCGTGTGACCCTCACCGACACCCTGCGCTCCATCCCGGCCATGGAGCCAGCCCTCATGCGGGCGCAGAAGGTGGGCAAGAAGGCAGCCTGCCTGGACTTCGGTAGCACCGAGGAGGTATACCGTAAGCTGGACGAGGAGATCGCCGAGGTCAGGGCCGCCGCTGACAGCGGGGACAAGGCCGCCGTGGAGGAGGAGATGGGCGATCTGCTCCTGACCGTGACCAGCCTGTGCCGCAAGCTGGGGGTGAAGGGGGAGGAATGCCTCTATCACGCCACGGACAAGTTCATAGACCGCTTCTCCCGGGTGGAGCAGGCGGTACTGGCCCGGGGTCAGCGCATGGAGGATCTGCCCATGAGTGAGCTGGACGCCATCTGGGACAGCATCAAGCATACATGAGCCTGACCGACCATCCGTATGTGCATAAGGAGAGCTTTTTCTCATGATCCAGACACCCACACCCACCACTGTCCGGCTCCATGAAACGGTCTTCCTTCACACGCTGACCACAGACCGCTTCAAGACCGCCCGGCTGAGCTTCTATACCCTTTTCCCCCTGGATGCGAAACATTCTCCGGCCATGAGCCTGCTTTTTGATGTCATGGGGCAGGGAAGCCAGCGGTACCCGGACACTGCTTCCCTCAACCGGCGGCTGGACGACCTGTACGGCACGGTCATCCGCACCCGCGGCTTCCCCTGGGGGGATCACCATGTGCTGGGCTTCACCGCCGAGATGATGGAGGATACCTTCCTTCCCCCCGCCGACCGGCGCATGGACATCCTGGGCGGCACCATGGATGTGCTGGCGGAGCTGATCCTGCACCCCCGGTTGGGTTCGGACGGCCTGCTCCGGTCAGCCGTGGTGGAGCGGGAGCGTCGCTCCCTGTGTGACAGCATCCGGGCCATGCAGGATCATCCCCAGACCTATGCGGAGAGCAGGTACCACAGGATCCTCTACGCCGGGGAACCCTACGCCCTCTCCACCATGGGGACGGTGGAGGATGTGGAGACCCTCACGGCAGAGGATGTCACAGATACCTGGCGGCAGTGGCTGGGAAAGGCTCGGGTAGAGATCTTCTATGTGGGGCGGGCGGATGCCGGGACGGTGTGCCGGAAAGTCCGGGAAGCCTTCTTTGGCTGGGCACCGTGTGGGTTGACCCTGCCGCCCATGACAGCCCACCCCACCCCGCAGTCCCTGCGCACCTGCACCGAGGAAAGAGCACTGACCCAGGGCTGGCTGTGCATGGGCTGGGCCTCCGGCATCACCGACAGCCAGGTCGGGGAGCCGGGGGGACGGGAGCGTCTTTTCGCCGCCCGGATGCTCAACCAACTGCTGGGAGATATGCCGTCCTCCCTCCTGTTCCGGCATGTGCGGGAGGAGAAGGGTCTGTGCTATGACTGTACCTCCTCCTTTGACGCCGTCAAGGGGGTGCTGACCGTCCTGTGCGGCACAAGTTCTGCCCATCGGGCCGCCGCCGAGGCGGCCATCCGGGCGCAGGTGGAGGCTCTCCGGGCCGGACACATCCGGGAGGAGGATCTGGAGCTGGCCAGGGCTTCCCTCATGAACGAGTACAGGCAGTGTACGGACAACCCTGCCTCCCTGGAGCATTTCTGGTTCTGGCGCACCCTGCGGGGACAGACCGAGACACCGGAGGATTGCCTGGAGGCAGTCCGGCGTGTGACAGAGACACAGGTGGCAGAGGCCGCCGCCTGCCTTGTGCCGGACACGCTGTTCTACCTTGGAGGCGGGGACGGCTGTGAGGACACAGAAAAAGACAAAGACGAAGAAACAGAAACAGAAACAGAGCCATGGGAAACGGGGGAAGCATGATGAGCGAGAGGAGAGAAGCACCGTTCCTGTGCCATACCCTGCCGGAGCTGGGGGAGTGCTACTATGAGGCCCTCCACCCCTCCGGACTGCGTGTGGCTGTCTATCCCCGGGCGCAGGCGACCTATTACGCCACGCTGGGGGTACGGTATGGCTCCCTTGACCGCCGGGGGCCGGATGAGTGCCCGGGCATCGCCCACTTCATGGAGCATAAGATGTTCGAGACGGCGGACGGTGGCGATGCGGACAGTGCCTTTGCTGCCCTGGGGGCGGATGCCAACGCCTTCACCACCTACGACCGGACGGCCTACCAGTTCACCTGCACCGAGCATTTTGAGGAGGCGTTGGCTGTCCTGCTCCGGCTGACCGGGGGACTGTATGTGACCGAAGCCTCTGTGGAGCGGGAACGAGCCATCATCGCCGAGGAGATCCGCATGGACACCGACAATCCCTGGAGCCGTTGCTATGCCAACCTGCTCCGGGCTATGTACCGGAGGCACCCCATCCGGGAGCCGGTGTGCGGCAGTCAGCGTTCCATTGCAGGCCTGACCCCGGAACGGCTGAACAGGGTCTTTGACAGGCGGTACACCCTGCCGGATATGGTGCTGTCGGTCACAGGGCCGATCACGCCGGAGGCAGTGTGGGACACCGTGTGCCGGACATTGGACGGACAGCCGGGTCGGTTAGTCCCAGGCCATAGCGACCGCCCCCGCCGGGGGCCGGGAGCCAACATCCTGGACGAGCCGCCCGGGGTGTGGCGCAGGCGGGCCAGCGCATCCATGCCGGTGGCCAAACCCTTGTTCTGCCTGGGCATCAAGGATCCGTTCCCGCCGGTAAGCCCCCGGGACAGGCTCCGCCGGGAGCTGTACATGGCCGTCCTGCAGGAGATGCTGTTCTCGGACGCAGGGACTTTCTACAATGACCTCTTTGAAAGGGGACTTGTCTCCCAGGGTCTGTCCTATGACTTCACCGTGGAGACCGGATGTGCCCTCTACGACCTGACCGGGGAGGCAGATGACCCGGAGGCGGTGTTTGACGCCTTCCTTGCCTACATGGACAGGCGGCACCGGGAGGGCTTTACGGCAGAGGAATTTGAGAGAGCCCGCCGGATCCAGTATGCAGATTTCGTCACCGGCTTTGATGCGGCGGAGGACATCGCCGAATCTGTGCTGTGCTGTACTCTGGGTGGCCTTTCGCTGTTTGACTATTTCACGGAGGCGGAGCGGCTTACTCTGGTGGAGGCAGAACACCTGTTTTTGACTACATTCAGACCGGGGCAGTACGCTCTGTCTGTGATCAAGCCCTGCACGGCGGGGCAGAAATAAGAAAGGAATGAATCATGGAAAACATGACAACAGTCAGCTTCCCAGGCCTTGGGATCGGGGAATTCTCCTTCTCCCGTGTGGCCTTCACCCTGTTCGGCAGACCGGTATACTGGTACGGGGTCATCATTATGGTCGGCATCATCGTTGCCTTTGCCCACGCCCTGTGGCGTTCCAAACGGGAGGGTGTCACCCAGGACGACCTGTTTGACCTGGCCATATTCATTGTGTTGTTCGGCGTACTGGGAGCCAGACTATACTATGTGGCCACCACCTGGGGGAATTACCATTCCTTCCTGGATGTGATCGCCATATGGGACGGCGGCCTGGCCATATACGGCGGGATCATCGCCGGTATTCTGACCATCCTGGCGGTGTGCAGGATCAAGAAGATGAATATTCTCAAGGTCATGGATATGATCGCTCCCGGCGTGATGATCGCCCAGGCTATCGGTCGGTGGGGCAACTTCTGCAACGGGGAAGCCTTTGGCGAGGTGGTGCCGGAGGGAAGCCTGCTTTACCCCTTCCGCATGGGTCTTGTGTCGGATTTCACCGGCCCGGTCATGCAGTATTACCACCCTACCTTCCTGTATGAATCCCTGTGGAATGTGCTTGGCTTTGTCCTGATCACGCTGAGCTACAAGCGCAAGAAGTTCAACGGGCAGATCGTGCTGTCCTACCTGACCTGGTACGGCTTTGGCCGGATGTTCATCGAGGGACTGCGGACGGACAGCCTGTATGTGGGCCCCTTCCGGATCTCCCAGGTGGTGGGTCTCGTCTGCTTCCTGGCGGGCAGTGCCCTCCTGATTGCCGGATTCATCCTGCAACGGAAAGGGAAACTGCCGGCAGACCTGTTTGAGGTTCGTTGGTTCCAGCCTGCCCGGGCCGGTGTGACTGCCGCCGACACAGAAACAGCTGGCGACACCGCCGGAAGCAATGCCGCCGCCAATAAGCAGGACGGTGCCGGAGAGGACATCGGGGACGGTCAGCAGGAGCGTGCAGCAGAAGCAGAAGCAGGAACCGAAGACATCCAAGCCGGACAGGACGGCGGGGACATTCAGAGTCAAGAAGGAAAGGAAGCTGTGTCCCCGGAGGACACGGAAGGGCATTGACATGGCCATGCGGATAGACGGGAAGGCAATTTCCCAGGCAGTGCGGGCGGAGATCGCCGCCGAAACAGCAAAATTCAAGGAAGAGACCGGGGTCACACCCGGTCTTGCCGTGGTGATCGTGGGGGAGGATCCCGCTTCCCGGGTGTATGTGCGGAACAAGCGGACGGCCTGCGAGCAGGTGGGCTTCTACTCCGAGGGCTACGAGTTGCCCGCCGAAACCACCCAGGCGGAACTGGAAGCGTTGGTGGACAAGCTGAACCGGGATGAGAAGATCCACGGGATACTGGTTCAGCTCCCGTTGCCGCCCCACCTGGACGAGGAGAAGCTGCTCCTGTCCATTGACCCCCGGAAGGATGTGGATGCCTTCCACCCGTACAATGTGGGGCGCATCATGATCGGGGAGTACGCCTTCCTGCCCTGCACACCGGCGGGGATCATGGAACTGCTGACCCGGAGCGGCATATCCTGCGAGGGCAAGGAATGCGTGGTGGTGGGTCGCTCCAACATCGTGGGCAAGCCCATGGCCATGCTGATGCTTCAGGCCAACGGGACCGTCACCGTATGCCACAGCCGCACCCGGAACCTGTCGGAGATCACCCGCCGGGCGGACATCCTGGTGGCGGCCATCGGGAAGGCGGATTTCTTCACGGCGGATATGGTCAAGCCAGGTGCCGTGGTCATTGATGTGGGCATGAACCGCCGCCCGGACGGCAAGCTGACCGGGGATGTGGACTACGCCTCGGTGGAGCCGGTGGCCTCAGCCATCACTCCGGTGCCCGGCGGCGTCGGCCCCATGACCATCACCATGCTCATGAAGAACACCCTCCGGGCCGCCCGGGAGCAGACGGCCAGGGCGTGAGTAAACCGGGAATGTATTCACCAAGAAGCGTTACTTGGACAGATGGATTTGTAAAAGCCGCATCATTCCGTGCTTCGTGTTGATTAAGGAAACACTGATTGAATGAGGTGGTACAGATTCGGTACAGATTTTTTTGCCTGCGATTGCGA
>CAMEON010000035.1 GCA_945929845.1 uncultured Clostridia bacterium
GATGGCCGCATCCCCCTTCATGACACCACCATCGCTGGCAAAGAGCAACAGCACCGCCGCCCCCACCGTCACCGGCAGAGCCACCGCCATCGGTGCCCAGCCCAGCACGGCGGCCACAGCCATGGCACCGAAGGCCACATGGGACAGGCCGTCCCCGATCATGGAGTACCGCTTCAGCACCAGAACCACCCCCAAAAGTCCGGCGCACAGGGAGATCAGCACCCCGGCGATCAGGGCGTACCGCACGAAGGCGTAGGACAGGTAGGTGCGCAGGGTATCAAAAACCGAGGTGCCGGAAGCCAGCACCGCCACACAGCCCGCCATCATGATACCACCTCCCCGCCCTGCCCGGCAAAGCGCATCCCCTGGGGCGTTTTCAGATACTCCGCCGTGGTGCCGAAGAAAACAGACTGCCCCTCCATGTGCAGGATGTGGGAGGCGTACCGGATGGCCGCCGGCACATCGTGCGTCACCATGACCACCGCCACCCCCGGCCCCAGATGGGGGCGTCCTGCCGTGGGACGGGCGGCAGTGGGGTGGTTCATGTCGGCGATCAGGGTGTACATCTCCTGCATGGCCAGGGGGTCAAGCCCGGCGATCGGCTCGTCCAAAAGGATCATCCGTCCCGCCGCACAGAAAGCCCGGGCCAGGGGCACCCGCTGCTGCTGACCGCCGGACAGCTCCCGGTAGCACCGGTTGGCCAGCGGGGTGATGCCCAGCCGGGCCATGGCCTCATTGGCCAGCCGCTTTTCCGTCCTGCCGAAGAAGGGTCGCCATCCCAGCCGCCGGAGACAGCCGGACAGCACCACCTCCCGTACCGAGGCGGGAAAGTCCCTCTGTGCCGGGGTCTGCTGGGGCAGGTACCCCATCCCCTCCTGCCGCAGGGTCGGGGCACACTCCAGCCGCCCGCCCAAAGGGGGGTGCAGACCCAAAATGGCCTTGACCAGCGTGGACTTTCCCGAGCCGTTCTCCCCCACGATGCAGAGGTAATCCCCCTCGCTGACTGTGAAATTCAGCCCCGAGGCAATGGGTCGCCCCTCGTACCCCAGCACAAGGTCGGTGGCCCGCAACAGCACCCCGGACGGCAGGGTACCTGTATCTGTATGTTTCATACTTTCCTTTTACCCCAATGCTTTTTTCAGGTTCTCCAGATTCTCCCGCAGCATGTCCAGGTAGGTCATGTCCGGATCCTCCGGCAGGGTCTGGCCTGACCAGAGGCGCAGTACCTCTGCGCCGGTCTGCTGACTGACAGAGGCCGCCACCGAGCCCTGGCCGTTGTCCACCATGAAAATGCAGGGCAAGCCCAGCTCCTTTACCTTCTCCACCAGGAACACCTGGGTAGCAAAGGAGGCCTGGGTCTCGGAGGAACAGCCGGGGAAGGCGGCGTAGCAGGTCAGTCCCAGATCCCGCATCAGGTAGGCGAAGGGGTAGCGGTCGGCGATCAACAGGGTGTGCCGGGCGGCTCCGGCCACCGTGTCGGTGTAGGCGGCATCCAGCTCCGCCAATTGCTCATCGTAGGCGGCGGCATTGGCCCGGTAGGTCTCTTCATGCGCCGGGTCAACCTGAACCAGTGCGTCGGCGATGGCCTGCACGATCAACCGGTCGTTCCGGATGGAGGTCCAGATGTGCTCGTCGTACTCCACCTCCGTGCCGTGATCGCCGTCGCTGTGATCGTCATGGTCATCCTCGGCTCCCTCCGGTATCTCCTCCTCCATGACCGGGCAGACATCCATCATGGACACGGTGACAAGGCTCTGGTTTCCGGCGGCCTTCAGCGCATTCTCCACCCAGGCATCCGAGGTGCCCCCCACATAGACGAACACATCCGCCGTGGCGATCCGTCCGATGTCGGCGGCGCTGGGCTCATAGCCGTGGAGATCCTGCCCCTGCTTGCTGATGATAAGCACCTCCACGCCGTCTTTTCCTGCGTCATCCGCCTGGATTCCCGTCACCGCCCGGCAGAACTCCCAGCCCGGGAAGGTGGTACAGACCACACGCAGGACTCCGTCCTCCGACGGGTCAGTGCGGGTGGTGTTCCCGCACCCGGTACACAGGCACAGCACGGCCAGCAGCACCGCCAGGCACAGGGTGACGACCCGGGCGGGTTTGTATTTATAGGTTCTCTTCATTTTGCAATTCATTCTCATTTTTCCTGTTTCTGATTTCTCTTTTTTTACTTTCCGGCGCACTCCTCACAGCAGCCGTACAGGATGGAACGCCCGCTGTCCACCCGGAAGTGGTGATCCTGCCGGATGTGAGACAGAAGTTCCTCGCTGAAGGGGCAGTCCAGGTGGATCAGCCGACCGCAGACCAGACACTTCAGGTGGAAATGGTGGGTGCAGTCGGTATCCCCTACGAACTGGTACACAAAGGCCGACTGGGTGTCGTTCCGGTACTTCCGCACGGTGCCGTCCTCGCAAAGGGCGGACAACTGACGGTACAGGGAGCTTTTCCCCATGGGTGTCCGCCCGGTGTCGCCCTCCTGCTTCAGCGCATGGTCTATCTGCTCTACCGTGAACTGCTTGTCCGGATTGTTCAGCAGGAAGGACAACAGCCTCTGCCGTCCCTCTGTCTTGTAGGTTCCCATTTCCTTCCCTCACCTTTCTTTCGTTCAGGCACACAGTATACCACATATCTTCCCTTTTGTCAATAGATTTGAGAATGATTCTCATATTTATGAGAACGGCGGGTTACAGTTCAGGTAGGGTGCGGGGAGTACGGGGATACTGTGGGAAACTTCTTGAAAGAAGTTTCCCACACCCTTCAAGAACTTTCAAAACATGTATTGTGTACTGTTCGGAGCATTATTCTGTCATATTTTTGTTATCGCTTTTCCGGGGATCCAGCGTTACTGTCGCCCAAAATAGCAAAAACGCCTTCGCTGAGCTTTGCTCTGGCCCCTCGCCCCGCTCTACGGCGGAAAAGGGAGCGTACTGCGGGGTAGGTGAACTGTAATGCGGTGGGGGGTTACGGTTCAGGTGCTTGACCATAGAATAACCTTTTGGTTCCATACTTTGCGCATCACGCTGTGGGCGGATATGGAACCGGGCGACCACAGGTCGCCCCTACAGGACAACATAGCTTTATGTGTCAATTTCATAGCCCCCCTCCTTAACTGTAACCGGTAGGGAACTTCTTGAGAATCCCCAGGCGTTCCCCCCGTCTCCCCCGCTTTCCATATATTGTGGGTTGCAATGGCGCATGAAATCTGTTACAATACAAGCAGAAGCCAACCAAATAGTGAAAGAAAGGAAGGGAAAACGCCCTGAACCGGGCATGGTTGTGCGTGGAAGCACCGGCTTCCCGCCGGTTCAGAACATCAAAACAGAAAGGAATGAACAAAGAATGAGAAAAGCAAGAACAAGAAAAGCCCGACGCAATGGCAAAGCCGTCTACCGCTTCGGGTCAAAGGCCGCCCATGCGGTCAGCCATACGGCCTGCCATGTGGCAGGGCCGCTGGCTCTGTCGCTGGCTCTGGCGGGGGGACTGATCTTCTCCGCCCCCCTGACGGTGGGTGCCGCTTCGGTGGAGTTGTCTGTCCCCGCCACCCAGACGGCGGCCGAGGCCGCTTCCATCGCCCCGTATTCCGTGTACCCCGGAGCCAGGGCGGCCGTTCCCCAGTACAGCTACCCGGCGGGTGCCATGGCGGTGTCTCTGACCCTGAACGGCACCCCGGTACTGACCGGTGCCTGCGCCGAAATAAACGGCACCATATATGTCCCCGTGGAACGGTTCGTCAATCTGTTCGGCTCCTTCACCGTCTCCTACACCGCCTCGCCGGAGCAGGTGACTATCACCGGAACCAACCTGTCGGTTCAGGTGAAGGTCGGAGACCCTTACATCACGGTCAACGGGCGAATTCTATACACCGGAGCCAAGGTGCTCAGCCTGCGGGGCTGGATATTCGCTCCCCTGCCCTCTCTGGCCACCGCCATGAACGCCAAGCTGACGGTCAGGCAGGGCTGGTATCAAGCGTCCCTGACCTCCGGCAACCCGGCGGCGGTTCCTTCCGCCAGCCAGGTATACAACGGCACCGACCTGTACTGGCTCTCCCGCATCATATCTGCCGAGGCCAGGGGGGAGCCGCTGGAGGGTCAGATCGCTGTGGGCAATGTGGTGCTGAACCGGGTGCGGAGCAGTGAGTTCCCCAACACGGTCAAGGATGTCATCTTTGACACCAAGTATGGCGTGCAGTTCTCTCCGGTCTCCAACGGCTCCATTTACAACACCCCCACGGATTCCGCTGTCATGGCCGCCAAGATCTGCCTGGAGGGGTACACCCTCTCTGACCGTGCCCTCTACTTCTTCAATCCCGCCATCGCCACCTCCTCCTGGATCAAGCGTGCCCGCCCCTACATCATGACCATCGGCAATCACGCTTTCTATGGTTGAGTGATCATTCTGCCAGGTGTATGGCGTACAATCCTTTCAAATCCTTTTTTGAAGTTCTTTGAAGGAGGGTGCGGGAGGGAACTTTCTTTCAAGAAAGTTCCCTCCCGGATAACAATCCAAAATCAAAAATCAAGGGAGAGCCTTCGCAAGGAAGGCCCTCCCTTTTGGGTCAATGATATTGGGTCAGAGAAGGAATCAGTCTTCCTTCTTCTTCTTAGTAGCCACGAAGGCAGCACCAGCAACCAACAGGAGAGCGATGGAGCCGGATGCAGCCACAACGGACTTGCAACCTTCCTTGGTTTCGGCCGTGGTCTCCTCACCCTCGCCGGTAGGAGCCTCGGGAGCCGTGGTGACAGGCTCTGCGGTGGTCTGCTTCGGAGGCTTGGTTTCCTTCTCGGGCCACTGAATCTCCAGGGCAGCCTCAGCGGCAGCCTTGTCAGCGAAGAGGTACAGATCGTAGATGGTCAGGCTTGCACCCACATTCTCAGCTGTTGATTCGCCGTCGGAAATCCAGGTGATCTTCAGCGTGTTGATGAAGTCAGACTTGAAGATGTCCTCATCCGTCAGATCGAAGAGCACATACTCAAACTCGCCGTTGCCGACAAGAGGCTTCTCAGAGTAGACGAAGCTGCTGTCACGGGTCCTACCCATGATGTAAGTCAGCGTCAGATCCGAACCTGCGCAAGCGGCATCAGCCTTAACCTTCAGAACCACCACGCCAAACTCGCCGTTGGCATTGGGCAGCTTGGACATCTCGCCGTACTCGGCACCATAATTGACATAGTTCTTGGACATCAACTGGCAGTAGGTGAAGGACACGGAAGGATTGATCGTACCAGCGTCTTCCTTCCAATTTCCGGTCAGTGTCAGGGAACCGTCCTCGTTGTAGGTCGGTGTGCACTGCTCCACGCTCACATAGCTCTTATGAGCATCCTTGAAGAAGCCGGTCAGATGAGCCACGCTGTCAAACTGACCCTTGGGTGCTTCGGTCTCTTCTCCACCGGGCTGGGTCTCAGGCACTGTCTCCTCCTGCTTAGCAGTGTAGACAGCATTGATGGTGATATCGGCATCAGCCAGGGTGTACTCCTCCCATGCGCCGGTGTAGCCTTCCTTGGCGGGAACCTTGGGGATACCGGTCAGCTTGGTCGTACCTTCCTTGAACTCGATGGTACCCACCACTTCGCCGTCAGCCACGAAGGTAGCGGTGAAGTACTTGGGAGGCTGAGGCAGGACATGCATATCATGGGAAGCATAGTACTCAGCCTCTTCAACGGTGTTGAAGAATGCGTAATACTCAACCTCCAGCCACTGTCCTGCGCCCTGCACGAAGTCGTTACGGAAGTGGTTGACTACATAAGTGCCGTCCATATCGCCGGACCGGCTCAGGTCAACGACCTTGTAATGCCACTGGCCGTCAGCCTCGTAATCGCCGAAAGGCACATTGGAGCCACCGCTGGCACCGGCACCCACACCGGTGAAGCACTCACCGGAAGCGGGAGTCTCGGTGCGATACTTGACCACCAAGTACCGTCCGATCTGGGTCCCTGCGGGCACCAGATTACTGGTGGAGTTGGGGTCGTTATCGGTAGCGGTATAGCGGATGCATCCCTTCTCGTAATCGTACACGGCATCCTCCACTCTCTGACCACCGTTGGTGTTCAGAGCTTCGCCGTCCACGATGTACACGGGCTTCAGGGTATTGGGATTGATGGGGGTCTTGGGAGAAGCCACATAGGTCAGCGTCTCGTCGTAGACATACTTGCCCTTGACTTTCTCTGTAGCGTAGTTGGCGAAGGACAGCTTGGTGATCACAGCGATGCTACCGCCGGTGGTGGAAATGCTCAGGGCAACCTCACCGTCATAATCGATATCACCGATGTTGATGCGGATGAGACGCTCCGTGGAGTTCCAGCCACCGCCGTTGCCGCGTCCGGACAGGTTAGGCTTGCCTTCGGAGGCAGGGCCGGCAATGCCGTATGCAATATTGGCTGTCAGGTTCAGATTGTCCACATCCATCCCGTACAGCTGGGTCTTGTCGGAGATAAAGCCAATAGCAATGTTCTTATCTACACCGGTATCGGTACCGATGACGATCTCCACCGTGTTGTACTCTGCGAAAGGCAGGGAGGAGAACAGTACATAGCTGGTATCACCGTACATGGCCATCATCGGCGTGCCTTCCACATCGTATCCGGCAGCGGGCCAGGTGGTCAGAACATCCATACCGGTCAGTTCCTGGTTTCTGTTGGCACTTTCAATAGCTGTGGCGAAATCGATGTCAACGGATTCGATCAGGGTGTCATAGTCATATCCGGCCACAAGACCGTCAGTCACATCCTTGGGATTGGTCAGCACATACTTGGTGTCACCCTCGGTGTAGATCAGGGAATCCGCATCGTAGGTGTTGGTGCCGTCGGTGTAACCGATGTGATTCCAGGTTCCGCCCTTGACGAACTGGAAGTCGCCCCATACATTCAGTCTGTAAATGGACTCGTCCTCCAGCTTCATATAGAGATACACATTGTATATACCCTCTTCAAGAGAAGACACATCGATGCTGATCATATAGCGCATCACATTGGTGTTGGGGAAGACATTAGACACACTGGTATCGCTCTCAACCCAGCCCGCATCCCAGATAATATCGCCGTCGTTCAGGGCATAGCCGTAGGCCACGATGGGTGTGGTGCTACCGGTATGAGCCCAACCACGGACGGAGAAGGAGCCCATGGTCTTGTCGGTGTCTCTGATTTTACCGCCCAGCACTTTGGCGATATAGTCATGGGCACCACCATCTTTCACTACAGTTTCGTCGAGGTACAGGGTGTCAGGAGACATGGCAGGGACATTGGGTACATCGATCGAAGTGACGACGGAATTGTCCTCGGGATCCACAGGAACCATCACATCCGTCACCTGGATCTTCTGGTCGTAGATGTACTTGCGGCCGTCAATTTCCACAGCACCGGCCAGAGGATCCTGGTAGGTCAGGTTGATCAGGTGGCCATAGGCGACCGTGCGGCCGTCAGCCAGGGTTGCGGCGTACAGACCGGTGTCAATGCCCTCGGCGTTGAACACACGACCGTTCTCGATGGTGTAGGCGTTGCCCTCGGCATCAACAAAGCCCATGGACTGGTAGTTCTTGCCGTCACCGACGACTACCTTGATGTCGCCCCAATTGATCAGCTCGAAGACATTGCCGTTGGTGTGCTTGACCAGTATGGACACATCGTATGTACCGCTGGCAAGGCTGGAAATATCAATATTGATCTTGTACCGGGTAGCGTCCTGCGTACCGGCGGCACCCTTCACAGCATCCTCGGCTTCATTGATGAAGTCTGCACTGAAGACAGGTTCACCGTCACCGAAGGCGTAGCCGTAAGCCTCGATAGCACCCTCTGTAGGACTGCCGTACCAGCCGCGCACAGCGAAGGAGGAGTATTCAGCAGCACTGATCACGCCGCCCAGGGTGTTTGCGATGTAGCTCTGAGCATTGCCGTCCTGCAGGGTCTTCTCTCCCTCACCCACAGGGGTGACGAACAGAGTATCAGAGGACATCGTGCCGCTCATAGCGGTGTAATCGCCTGTAACAGGCTCCACCTCGACCAGATTCTCGATCAGCTCGAACCACTTGTCAGCGGTGAAGAAGCTGTCGCCGATCTGGAATACGGCGGGATCGCCCTCGATCAGCTCGCCCTTGACAGGCACGACGACCTTCTGAGCCTCGGCATACGCTTCGGCAGCCGCCTTGTTGGAGAAGAAGGTAATGGAAGCAATATCAATTTCCTTGCCGTCCACATCACCGGCGAGAGGATCCAGACGGAGGGTAGTGATCTTGGTATCGGTGTTGCCCCAAACCTCGGAGCAGTCCACAACGATGGTATGCCACTGGCCATCAGGTACATAGTTCCAGGAGGCATGAGAGCCGGCCTGACCCATGCTCACACCGTCCGCACGGTTGACATAGAACTCACCCGTGGCATCTGCCGTGGTGCGGTACTTGATCACAGCAAAGTCAACCACCTTGGTGTTCAGAGCCTTGAAGCCAGCCATGTCGGCGTTGTCCAGCCAGGTCCAGGGGTCACCGCCGTTAGCCTTGAAGGTGATGTACCCGCTGTTCATGGTATCGAATGCGGCCAGGGCATTCATATGCGCCATGCCGTAATCTGTGATAGGATCATCGGAGTACACGCCGAAGTCGATGGTAAAGGTGGACTCCATCTGGCTCTCAGCGGGATCAGGAGGCTGAGGCAGGAAGGTAGCGCGGATGTTGGCATACACGCAGAATGCGGAAGCCTCAGCACCGTTGGAGTAGAAGGTCACGCCGTCTGCGGCACCCTCACTGGCACCCCAAGGGGTCATCGTCTTGCCCTCAGCGGCGGAGGTGTTCTCCAGAACCAGCAGAACCTCACCGGTCACGGTCACACCCTCAGGCACATTGATCTGCATGGGTGCGTTGTCTCCATGGTTCTTATCCTCTACGGAGAACAGAGCCTCACCGGCCACGGTGGTGGCATAGTCGGTGTTCCACTGATACACAGTGGCCGTGATATCGGTATCCGTCTGACCGTAGGTAGCCAACGCATGGAGGAAGAAGTAGTTCAGCGTGGCACCCTCCGGGATGGTGTACCGGACAGCGACAGACTCACCGTTTTTGTATGCGCCATGGGGATTACCCTGGCCGCCATTGAACAGGGCAACCTGCTCATTTCTGGTAATGGACTCGATGGTGCGGACATTCACATACACGCAGAATGCGGAGCACTCAGAGCCGTTGGCGTAGTAGGTGACACCCTCCACGCCGCCTTCACTGGCAGCCCAGGGGGTCATCTGTTTGCCCTCTTCTGTAGAAGAGTTCTCCAGAACCAGCAGAACCTCGCCGGTCACGGTCACACCCTCAGGCACATTGATCTGCAGGGATGCATTGTCCGCATGGGGTGCACTCTCCACAGAGAAGATAGCCTCACCGGCGACGGTGGTGGCATAATCCGTATTCCACTGATAGACGGAGGCCTTCACATTGGTGTTGGCATCCGCATAGGTTGCCACTGCGTGGAAGAAGAAGTAATTCAGTGTATCACCCTCCGGCACGGTATACCGGACGGCAACAGACTCTCCGTTCTTATAGCTGCCATGGGGGTTCCCCTGGCCGCCAGCAAACAGAGCGATCTGCTGATCCTTGTACTGAATCTCTTCGTCTCCCGCTGCACTGGCGACGATGGTCAGCCCGCTGAAGCAGGTGAGAATCATCAGCAAAGACAGGAAAAGGGACACGAAACGAAACGCTTTTTTCATGATTGCTTTCTCCTTTTTTAGAAAAGTAGGGTCAACGACAGTGATATTCTATACCAAAATGCTGTTTTTGTCAACAGATATTTTGTCAATTTGCGAATTCCTGAAAAGTTTCAGCGGATTTACCAAATTTATTTGTGAAATTTTGAACACATTGACTCCATGCCATTCACGGAACCATTCCCTTGTATTCTCCGTTTTCATAAAAAATGCAGATAAGCCCCTGCCCCGTGTCCACCGTGAAGGTGTACCGCCCCGCCGTCCGCAGGCCAGAGTAGGTCAGCATGCAGAAAAGATACCCCGCCTCCGGCTCCGTCACGGCAGTTTTTCTTCCTTCCCGGGCGGTCACAGCCGTGGCCGTGGATACAGACAGGGTCGCTGTTCCTCCCCCGCTGACCCACACCGCACCGCTCCCCTGCCCTGCCCCGGCCTCCGGCACAAGGAACAGGAAGCGCACGCTGAATGATCCTTCCCCGCAGTCCGCCTCCTGACACCCCACATAGACCGCCCTGGACGGGATCTTTGTCTCTGTCTCTGTCTCTGTCTCTGGATCTGTTTCCGGCTCCGTACTTGTCTCGATATCTGTGACCGGAACCGTCTCCATCCCTGTTACTGTTTCTGTTTCTGCCCCTGTCCCTGTTTCGCTTTCCGCACCGCTCTCTGCCGGGTCTGTCCCCTGTTGCGTCCTGCGGGGACATATTTCCGTAGTGCAACCTGCCAGAGGGATGGCCGTCATACGCCCGTTCTCCTTCAAATAATATATGTATGGGCTGTCCGGTGCAGGACAAACGGTCACGGTGCCTCCGGAAGCCTCCCCCGCAGAGGGGACTTTCACAGTCAATACCGCCAGCTCTCCCCCGCCCGCCAGCTCCATGGGGCCGTCCACCAGGAGCCACCATATTCCCTCCCCCGCCCGGTCGCTGACCGTGACGGTGGCACCCTGCGCCCCGCCGCCGGGGCCGACATCGCAGAGCTGCCAGGACGGCGGCAGTGTGACCGTAAACAGCACCGCCCCGACCTGACCCCGGGGGCCTGTGGCTCCCTCTGACCCTTGGCCGGGGATCAGACAGACAGAGAGCGTGTAGACCGCAACCGCCGTTTCCCCGTCGTCCCCCTCCGCAGGCACCAGGTCGCCGACCGTCAGGAACCATGCCCCCGGCTCCCCGGACTCCGCCACAGCGCAGACCGTCGCCGTAAACAGGCACAGCGTCAGGGTCAGGAGCACCCCTTTCCTCATACTTTTCACCCCATTTTATAAACTATATATGATTATATAAACCATTTGTTTATATTATGAGTAAAAAAATAAAAAATTTTTTTGAAGTTCTTGCGGGGTTTGGGGAGCTTCTTACAAGAAGCTCCCCAACGCTCTCCCCGTTCCCCCGTCCCCTCAACAGCTTGGGCCGTCCAGGAACCAATTGCCGTTCTCGTAGGCGAAGGAGAGGGTGGTTTTCATCCACTGGCTATTCGGGTCATCCTGGCGGGATAGCACGGAGACCTTCAGGTAGGTGGAGGTACTGGAGGGTTCTATGGTCATGGTGGCGTAGTTGAAGATGCGGACACCGGACACAAGGGGCTGGTAGTCCGCACTGCAGAGCAGACCGTAGGTGCCCTCGGTGTAGCGGGGTGCCACCACGGAGCCGTCCCCGGCCACATACCCGGTGAACACCGTCTCAATGAGGGACTCCGCATAGGACGGACTGTACACCTCCCGGATGGCCGCCTGCATGTCCTCCAGGGAAGTATACCGGGCGTAGGCAGAGACCATCAGCACGCTGTCGTCCCCCAGGCCGAAGTAGCGGTGAATGAGGGCATCCTCCTCCGAATCCCGCTCATACACCGGCACTCCGGCACCGAACAGCAACACATTCACCTCCACCGACCGGTCGATCAGCTCCACCAGCCGGTCGTACACCTCCTCCAGCTCCGGTGCTTTGGAGCCGCAGGAGGGAAGGGAAGTCACAAGAATCAGACAAAGAAGCAGGAAAGCCAGCGTGCGGTGCATCCGTTTGTGCTTACTCATGGTCTTCCGTGTCCTCCTCTGCGTCTGCCGGCTCCGTGTCCGGTACATCCTCTGCCTCCGTCACGGCAGAGGGTACGGCGGCTGTGCCACTCTTTTTCTCCTCGTCCTCCCGGTCAATGCGGGTGATGTTGGCCACCTTCTGCCCGTCCTCCAGCCGCATGGCGATCACACCGGAGGCGGTGCGGGACAGGAGGGACAGACCGGAGGCAGGAGTGCGGATGACCACACCCTGATCCGTAATCATCATCAGGTCGTCGCTCTCGGAGGCGGCGATGATGCCGCAGAGCCGCCCGGTCTTGCCGGTGCAGTTCTGGCAGACCACGCCGTAGCCGCCCCGGTTCTTCATCAGCCGGAAATCGTCAAAGGGCGTGCGCTTGCCGTATCCGTTTTCTGTAATCGTCACAAGGGTCTTTTCCGGATCCACCATCACAGCGCCCACCACACGGTCATCCCCCCGCAGGGCGATACCGATGACGCCCCGGGCCGACCGACCCATAGGCCGCACCTGCTCCTCCGCAAAGCGGACGGCGGCTCCGGTGGCGGTGGCCATCAGTAGCTGGCTGTCCCCGTAGGTGTGCAGGACGAACAACAGCTCGTCCCCCTCGTCCAGGGTGATGGCGATCTTGCCGCCCTTGCGCTGGTACTCAAACTCGGACAGCAGGGTGCGCTTGATGATACCGTTCCTTGTCACCATCATCAGGTACTCACCCTCGCTGAAGCCGTCCACGCCGATCATGGCCGTGACCTTCTCGCCCTCCTTCATGTCTATCAGGTTGACGATGTTGTTGCCCTTGGCTGTCCGGGATGACTCCGGTATCTGGAAGGCCCGCAGGGTCTGCACCCGCCCGGTGTTGGTGAACAACAGCAAGGTGGCATGGGAGTGGAGGGACAGGATCTTTTCAATGAAATCCTCCTCCTTGGTAGTCATGGCCGTGATGCCCTTGCCGCCCCGGTGCTGGGCTGAGTAGACCTCGGTGGGCTGACGCTTGATGTACCCGGCGTGCGTCAGAGTGATGACGCAGGTGTGCTTCTCCACCAGATCCTCGTCCAGGATCTCATCCGCCACCGCCTCGATGCGGGTGCGGCGCTCGTCGGCGTACCGGTTCCTGATCTCCAGCAGCTCGTCCCGGATGATCTTCTTCACCTTGTTGATGTCGGACAGAATGTCCCGGTAGCGGGCAATGTCCTTTTCCAGACTGACCAGCCTGTCCTCGATCTTCTGCCGCTCCAGACCGGACAGCCGCCCCAGCGTCAGAGCCACGATGGCCTGCGCCTGCTCCTCGGACAGCCCGGGATTCTCCCCAGCGGCAAAGGCCGCAAGATCCAGCTCTCCCTCCGTCTTTTGGCCGTCAAACCGCTTCATCAGATTGACCTTGGCTGTGGGCGTGTCAGGGGAGGAGCGGATGATGGAGATCACCTCATCGATGTTGTCAATGGCCAGCTTGTAGCCCTCGAAAATGTGGGCATCGTGGAGTGCCGTGTCCAGATCGTACTTCACCCGGCGGGTGATGACACTCTCCTGATGGGCAATGTAGTAGTCCAGGATCTGCGCCAGATTCAGCACCTTCGGCTCGTTGTTGACCAGGGTCAGCATATTCACGGCGCAGGTGTCCTGGAGTTGAGAGTATCGGTACAGCTGATTGAGGATCACATGACCGTTGGCCTCCCGCTTCAGCTCGATGACAATGCGCATGCCGTTCCGGCCGGATTCATCCCGCAGATCCTGAATGCCCTCGATCCGCTTGTCCTTCACAAGGCCGGCAATGGATTCCACCAAAAGGCTCTTGTTGACACCGTAGGGTATCTCCGTGACCACGATGCGGCGCTTGTCCTCCTCCACCTCGGCCTTGGATCGGACGGTGATCCGCCCCTTGCCGGTCATGTAGGCCTCCCGGATGCCGGCGGTGCCATATATGGTGCCGTAGGTAGGGAAATCCGGGCCTTTGATGTACTGCATCAGCTCCGGGATGGAGCAGTCCGGGTGATCCATGCGGTAGACCGTGGCATCGATGACCTCCCCTAAGTTGTGGGTGGGGATGTTGGTGGCCATACCCACGGCAATACCCATGGAGCCGTTGACCAGCAGATTGGGGAAGCGGGCGGGCAGAACGGAGGGTTCCTTCAGACGGTTGTCGAAGTTGGGCACCATCTCCACCACATTCTTGTCCAGATCCCGCAACATTTCGTCAGCCAGCCTTGTCATCCGGGCCTCGGTGTACCGGTAGGCGGCGGGCGGGTCTCCGTCCACGGAACCGAAGTTGCCCTTGCCGTCGATCAGCGGGTACCTCATGTAGAAGGGCTGTGCCAGGTGCACCATGGTGCCGTACACCGAGGCATCGCCGTGAGGATGATACCGACCCAGCACATTACCCACTGTGGTCGCCGACTTCCGGGTGGGCTTGTCGTA
Source organism: uncultured Clostridia bacterium (assembly GCA_945929845.1). Taxonomy (GTDB): domain Bacteria; phylum Bacillota; class Clostridia; order Oscillospirales; family CAG-272; genus CAMEON01. Next base: position 14,115 of record CAMEON010000035.1, read on the forward strand.
GGTCAGGTGATCCTCATACATGGCGTACATGACCCGGCGCTGACCCGGCTTCATGCCGTCCCGCACATCCGGCAGGGCTCTGGACATGATGACGGACATGGAATACTCGATGAAGGACTTCTTCACCTCCTGTTCCATGTTCACATCCACGATCTTCTGGTTCTCAAAGAGAAGGCTCTCGTTCTCCCTCTCCTGTTCCAATTCCTTTTTCTTACTGTACTTTTCCACTTTCCATCCTCCGGAAAAAACATATGAAATGCTTACAACGATGTATTTTTACCTTTGTGTGAAAGATTCACACTCTTAATGAAACCTGTTTTGAAAGTTCTTGGGGGTCTGGGGTCTTCTTTCAAGAAGACCCCAGCGTACTCCCCGTTCTCCCCGTTCTCCCCGTTCTCCCCGTACTCCCCATTCCTCTCCCGTATACCCCACGCACCAGCAGGTGCATAAGGGGAGAAAAGAGCAGGGAGAGGATGAGATCCGGGCACACATCCTGCCATAGGAAGGGCAGGGAGGGCAGGGAAGCACCGGACAGTGCATACAGCAACGCCCGGGTCAGGCACTCAAGGAGGCCGCCCACCCCGCAGAAGATCAGGTAGGAGGGCAGGTTGTGAGCCAGGAACCGCCGTCCGCACAGGCCGGTGAACCAGCCCATGAGGAACCAGACCAGCGGGTGGAGCATGACGCCGCTCCCCGCCGCACAGTCGGCCAGGAACCCGGCGATCAGCCCGAACAGCCCGCCAGCCTCCTTATCCAGGCGAAACCCCACCGCCAGCACGAAGAGCAGGGCCAGCCAGGGACTGCCGGGAGGCAGGGAAGGGAGGGGCAACCGCAGGGCGGCACACACCGTGCCCTCCAGGGCCAGGAGCAGGCAGATCACCAGCGTACCGGACAGGGCCAGCTTCCACATCTCCATCTGTTGCCTGGCCAGATAGCCCCCGGCGGTGCGATCCCGGCGGGACTCACCGCCGATACCTCCGCTCCGCCCACGGTTACGGCGGCCACCGATGCCGGCCATCAGTCACCGCCTCCCGCCGGATCCTGCATGCCCTCGGCATACCGATCAAAACCAGTCAGGATCATGACCTGATCCAGGTCGGTAAAATCCACGAACGGCTCCACCGCCGCCTCGGTGGTGCGGCTGTAGCCGTTGGCTGTCACAGCCACCACCCGACCCACCGGGATGCCGTAGGGGTACACACTGCCTTCCCCGCTGGTCATCACGCTGTCCCCCACCGCCACATCCGCCTCGGCGGAGAGGTACCGGAGCGTGGCCCGCCCCGCCGTCAGGGCACTGTAATTCCCCTCACACAAGCCGCTCTCCCCGGCCCGGGCGGTCACAGCCCCCACCGAGGCGGAGGTGTTCAGAATGGTTCTGACCCGGCAGGAGACCGGCTCTGTCTCATATACCATGCCCACAAGCCCCTCTGCCGTGACCACCGGCATACCGACGGCCACCCCGTGGGCACTCCCCTTGTTCAGCGTCAGCTCTACGGCATAGTCGCCGGACAGGGTGCGGGCTGTCACCACGGCGGCACACAGACTGTAGCTGCTGTGCTCCTCCTTCATCCCAAGGTAGCCGTACAGCCAGGTGTACTCCTCACGGATCAGCTTCGCATCCTGCAAGGCCGCCTTCAGGCTCTCGTTCTCCTCCCGCAGAGCCTGCGCCTCCTCTGACAGCCTGTTCACATCCGTAAAATACTGCCCGAAGCCGGATGCCGCCGCCGATACCCGGGCGGCCACCCACTGGAAGGGGTACAGGATCGTGCCGCCCACCTGCCGGAGCAGGTCGCCCCAGCCCATGACCGCAAACACACCGGTGAAGAGGGCGATGCACAGGCCGATACACAGACAGACCAGAAAAAATCTATTCTTCACCTGCACCTCTGCTCACCGCTCCCTTCATATCCTGTTTTACACGCATTTTACACAACCGGGTGGGGAAAGGAAACTGTCACCGGAAATTGAAAATACTTCATGGGCTGTCACACTTTTTTCATTTACTCCGGAAGATTTCCACACGGTTTCCCACAAGCTGTGGAAAACCGATGCTCACACCCTGCGTCACGGCTTGTCCTCCCCTTTCGCCGCCTGCATACGACATTTTTGTCACAGGTGACATAGAGGTGCGACAAAGACCGACAGCAAATTTTTCTCTTATACGACAACAGTTTTTCAGTTTCCTTTTGATTCCTGTGGACAACTTTCCGGTTTTCCACAGCTGTGGATTTTTCCTGTGGAAAACCGAGGGACGCCTTAAATATCCAGATTTTCGGCGAACTTGGCGTTTTCCTCAATGAATACCCGGCGGGGCTCCACCTTATCCCCCATGAGCAGGGAGAACATCTCGTCACAGACCATGGCATCCTCAATCTTCACCTTCAGCAGCGTGCGGTGCGCCGGATTCATGGTGGTATCCCACAGCTCGGTGTCGTCCATCTCACCAAGACCCTTGTACCGGTCGGCCTCCACATTGGTGCCGCCCATCTCGGCGATGATCCGATCCCGCTCCTGGTCGGAGAAGGCGTACCGGTCATTCTTTCCCTTCATGTTCTTCCTGTATATGCGGTACAGGGGAGGCTGGGCGAAGTACACATGACCCTCGTCTATGAGCTGGCGCATATGCCGGAACAGGAAAGTCAGGATCAGGATGCGGATATGGGAGCCGTCCACATCGGCATCCGCCATAATGATGATCTTCCCGTACCGCAGCTTGTTGATGTCAAACTCATCCCCGATGCCACAGCCGATGGCCTGGATGATGGGGAGCAGGGACTGGTTGCTGTACACCTTGTCCAGCCGGGTCTTCTCCACATTCAGCACCTTACCCCGCAGGGGCAGGATGGCCTGGAACCGGGGATTTCGCCCCTGAATGGCGGAGCCGCCTGCGGAGTCTCCCTCCACCAGGTACAGCTCGGTCAGCTCGGCGCTCCTCTCCTGGCAGTCCTTCAGCTTGCCGGGCAGGGAAGAGCCGTCGGACAGCCCGCCCCGCCGGGTGGCCTCCCTGGCCCGCCGGACGGCCTCCCTTGTCCGGGAGGCGGCCAGTGCCTTGTCCAGGATCACCCGGCCCACGGTGGGGTTCTCCTCGAAAAATTCCGCCAGCTTGGTGGTCACGGTGTTCTCTACCAGGGTGCGGATGTCGGAGTTTCCCAGCTTGGCCTTGGTCTGGCTCTCAAACTGGGCGTTCTCCAGCTTTACCGACACCACGGCGCACAGTCCCTCCCGCACATCCTCGCCGGTCAGGTTCTTGTCACTGCTCTTGAGGATGCCGGTCTTCCTGCCGTAGTCGTTGACGGCCCGGGTCAGGCCGGAACGGAAGCCGGTCTCATGGGTGCCGCCCTCAATGGTGTTCATGTTGTTGGCAAAGGTCATGACCAACTCGTCATAGCCCTCGTTGTACTGCAAAGCCACCTCCGCTACGCTGGTGCCCTTCTCCCCCCGCATGTAGATCACCTGATTGTGGCAGGGAGTGGCGTGCTTCTGATGCTCGGTCAGGTACTCCACAAAGTGCCGGATACCGCCCTCGTAGCAAAGATCCTCCTCCGGAGCAGGCAGCTCCTTGCCCTCGCTGTCATACTGGGGTCTGTCATCCCTCAACACGATGCGCACGCCGCCGTTGAGGAACGCCTGCTCCCGCATACGGTTCAGAAGGGTCTTGTAGTCGAACACCGTCTCCTCAAAAATGGTGGGATCCGGCTTGAAGGTCACGGACACCCCGTGAGTCCGCTCCGGATCGGAGGGGCCGACGCACCGGAAGGGACGGGCCACATGACCCCGCTCAAACCGCTCGGTGTAGCGGATGCCGTCCACCGTGTCCTCCAGCTCCAGCCACTCCGACAGGGCGTTGACCACCGAAGCGCCCACGCCGTGCAGACCGCCGGCGATCTTGTAGCCGCCGCCGCCGAACTTACCGCCGGCGTGCAGGATGGTGTACACCACCTCCGGGGTGGGGATCCCCTCCTTGGGGTGGATGCCCGCCGGGATGCCCCGGCCGTTGTCGGTGACGGTCACGCTGTTGTCCGGGTTGATGATCACCTGGATCTTGTCACAGTGCCCCGCCAGTGCTTCGTCGATGGAGTTGTCCACGATCTCGTACACCAGATGGTGCAGGCCCCGGATGGAGGTGGTACCGATGTACATACCCGGCCGCTTGCGCACGGCCTCCAGCCCCTCCAGCACCTGTATCTGGCTCTCGTCATATACCTCTTCCGCTTCCACCGTATTTTTTGCTTCTGTATCCGCCATTTTTATGATCATTCCTTTCTGATGTTCCTGACTGTTCCCCCGCCGATGCGACCCACCAGGGCGGCGGTAGAGAGCTGGGAAAAGTACACCTTGTACTTCCCGCTGACCGCATCCCGGTACAGGACGAAGGATTTGGGTATCTCCTGATTGGCCGCCCTGACCAGATCCCGCCGCTGGGCCTCGGACAGGTACTTTCTCGTGACCCAGGAGGTGGTGGTCCTGTCAGCGTCGAATATGCCGATGATGTCCTTCTCCCGGATGTTTTTCTGATTTCCTATGTGCAGGTACATACGCTCTGCATGGCCTCCTGTGTTTTATTATCTTTGGCATGAGGGAGAGGGTGCCATTTCCGATGGCCCTGCCCCGGGGGGAAAGACCATACCTGACGCCGAAGTTCTTTCCCCCCGGACCCCCCTATTCCTTGGCTGGGCTGGCCTCATTTCTGAAGTTTCTGGAGGCCTGGATCTTTCTTTCAGGAAAGATTAAAGTGGGGAAAGACCATCCCGGATGCCGAAGTTCTTTTCTCCGGCTTCCTGTTTCTCATCTTTGCCTCAAATCCATTCACAAATTTTTTGAAAGTTCTTTGGAGGCCGGAACCTTTCTTTCAAGAAAGGTTCCGGTGGGGTTCGGGGCGAAGCCCCGATATACCATCATTTCCCGCTACCGCTCTCCTCGTACCGTCCTTCTGTCACACGGATGGTATGCACCCGGTCAGCGGCGATGCCGGAGGCGGAGGGGTCGCAGGTGGTCATGATGACCTGTCTGCCCTCCAGCTCCCCCATCAGGTAGGCTCGGCGGCGGCTGTCCAGCTCGGACAGCACATCGTCAAAGAGGAAGACCGGGCGATCCCCGCCGGACTCCTGGGCGGAAATGTCGCCCTCGGCCAGCTTCATGGCCAGAGCCAGGGAGCGCTGTTGCCCCTGGGAGGCGAACTGACGGGCCGGGCGGCCGTTCAGCGTCACGGCGATGTCGTCCTTGTGGATGCCCCACAAAGTGGCTCCTGCGCCGATCTCACGGTCGTGGCGGGTGCTCAGGAGGGAGAGGTACCTGGCCTCCACATCCGCCCGGTCGGCCAGCGCCTCGCCGGTCAGCCCCAGAGAGTTCACATAGGTCAGCTCCGGCACCTCCCCGTCCTCCGTCATGTCGGAGAAGCAGGCGGCCACCAGCCGGTTCACCCGGCTGATGTACACATCCCGCATGGCGGCGATCAACGCCGCCTCGTGGGCCAACTGGGCCGACCACATAGGCTCCGTGGCCCGGAAGGTGGCCATATCCTCCTGTGCCCGCCTGAGCAGGCTGTTCCTCTCCTTCAGGATCTGGTTGTACCTCTGTAGGGCACGCAGGTACACCGGGCGGAGCTGGGACAGAGCCACATTCAGGTACCCCCGGCGCAGCTCCGGCCCCCCCTGGATGAGGGACAGATGCTCCGGGCAGAAGAGCACCACCCGGAAAGCCCCCACCATGTCGGACATCCGTGTCACCCGCACCCCGTTCTGCTCCACCAGCCGCCGCCCCCGACCCCCCGACAGGCGGTAGGACAGGGTCTGCGTCCGCAGGCTATCGGAGAAGGTGTTGAGGATACGGCACCCCTCGGCACCGAAGCGGATCAGCTCCGCCTCCCTGGCCGGGCGAAAGCTCTTGCCAAGGGCGGTGAAGTACACCGCCTCCAGGAGGTTGGTCTTTCCCTGGGCGTTGTCCCCGTACAGCACATTGACCCCCGGAGAGAAGTGTACCTCCGCCTCCCCGATGTTCCGGAAATTCTCTATCCGGATGCTTTTGCAGACCATAGGGGCAGGGTCATTCCTTCATCCGCACCGGCAAAAGGAAGAACAGATCCTGGCATACCACCTCTCCGTTCTCGTCCGTCTCCGGGTCGGCAGGTTCGATGTTGATGCTGGTCATGGAGGAGGTCAGGGAGATCTTCACCATATCCGACCGGCAGGCCCGCAGGCTGTCCATCAGGTACCGGTTGTTGAAGGCGATGAGCACATCCTCCCCGGTGTGGGCGATGGACAGTTCGTCGTAGGAGCTGCCGGTGCCGGAGACAGCGGTGATCTTCAGCACATTGCCCTCCACCTGCAGCTTCACATGGGGTCGGACTGCCCCCGGCACCTTTTCCTCTGTGACAAGAGCCGCACGCTCCAGGGCACCGATGAGGCACTCCCTGTCCACCAGCACGGTGATTTTGTGGTTCCGTATGATGACCCGGTTGTAATCCGGGTATTTCCCCTCGATCAGCTTGGAGAAGAACACCAGATCCTCCAGCACGATGACCACATTCTTCCTGGACATGTAGATGCGGGCCATGTGCCCCTCCTCCTCGTCCAGCAGCTTGTACAGCTCGTTGACAGACTTGTTGGGGATGATGAACTGGAAGTTCAGCGCCTCCCCGTCGGCGTTCAGGTTCTCCATGTCCGCCCTGACACCGCAAACGGCGATCTTGATGGAGTCACAGGACACCATGTCCATGTGCCCATCGGATATGTTCAGGTACAGCCCGTTGAACACCGGCCGCTGATCGTTGACACCCATGGCGTATATGCACTTGCTCATGGTCTCCTTCAGCAGCTTCTGGGAGATGACAAATCCGCTCGGCGAGGACAGCCGGGGGATCTCCGGGAAGTCCTGCGCCGGCAGGGCGATCATGGTCTGGGAGGACAGCCCGCAGGCGATGGTGGTACACAGCTTGCTGTCCACGGTCAGGACAATGTCGCCCCCCTCCATGGCCCGGACGGTCTGCCCGAACTTGGAGGCGTTGAGGATGGCGGCTCCCTCTTCCAGAACCTGCACATCCCCCGTCATGGTGATCTGCACACCCTTCTCCAGGTCGTAGGTGGTCAGTACACAGGTGTCCGGTACCTGCGCCCGGATCAGTATGCCCTCGGCCGCCGCTATGGTCATCTTGGTGGATACACCACTGAGAAGCGGCGTCACCGCCGCACATATGGATTCTTTTTTGAATACGATCTTCATGTACTTCAACTCCTTTCCCGTGCCTTGCGACACATCAAAGTATTCTATGTAGGTATTACGGTAAAGATGCGGGGGATACGGGGATGCGCTGGGAAACTTCTTGAGAAGAACAGCAATTGCACTGTGCACAGTGCAATTGCATGAAGTTTGCCGTACGGCAAACTTCTGTTTCCCAGACCCTTCAAGAACTTTCAAAACATGTATGAAATGCTGTTCGGAGCGTTATCGTGTCATATTTTTTGTTATCGTTTTTCAGGGATTCAGCGTTGCTGGTCTCCAAAAAATCAAAAACGCCATCGCGGGGGCCCCTCGCCCCGCTCTACGGTGGAAAGGGGTGCACACTGCGGGGGAAGATGTATCGATTAGGGAATGTCACCCCTCACCCGTTTGCCCGGCCCTGCGCTCTCTATCAGGGAGAACAGTCTATCTGTCTATCCGTATATCTTTCAGCAGTAACCGCAGTAAGGGGGCGGGATACTGTGGAAAAACCGAAAATCCTTGCCTGTCCGGGCATTTTCCGGCAGTCAGCCGGCCCGCTCCTGTGAAAAAGGCCGTGGACAGACCGTGGACAATCTGTGGAATGTCCTGTCCGTGTCCAAAAAGTGGGTGACATCCGCTCCCTTGGGGGCAAATGCTGTCGCTGTGGAGAGAGAAACGGCATTTTTTGTGGAAAAAGGGGTCGGTGTGGGAAAGAGGTTGTCCACTCCGGTCTGTGGAGAAGATCCGGACTGACCTGACGCACCCGGTGGCGGAAACCTATCTTTGTCCACCGCAACCGGACATGTCCACAGGCGTGGAATATGGGTTTCCGACAGGACATCCACAGGTAAAAATGTGAAGTGCCGAAACATATTTTTCGCCACCCCGTGACGGATGCACCGCATTTTCCACCCCTTTTCCACAGACTTTTCCCCAAGGCTGTGGAAAACTCACCTCTTTCCCACACACTTTTCCACAGAGTGTGGGAAAATGACGCATCCGGCCAGGCATATTGCGGAAAAGCTGTGCAGAAGCTGTTGATATGTCATACTTTTTCCACATTGGAACAGGGGCACCAAAGAACAACAGAATCACATACCGAACAGAACATAAAACCTGTTTTTAAGTTCTTCGGGGGTTCGGGACCCTTCTTACAAGAAGGGTCCCGAGCGTTTCCCCCGTTCCCCTCGTTCCCCCGTTCCTTACAGCCCCCGGATCTCCTTGGACATTTCCTCGATCTCTGCCCGGAAGACGCTGTCCTGGGCCATTCGTTTTTCCACGGTGTCGATGGAGGACAGGATGGTGGAGTGGTCACGGCCGAAGATCTTGCCGATATTGGGCAGGGACATATCCGTGATCTGGCGAACCAGGTAGACCGACACATGGCGGGCGGCGGCGATGTCCTTGGTGCGGCGGGTGCTGACGATGTCCTCCCGCTTGATGTTGTACTTCCTGTACACGGCAGAGAATATCTTGTCCACCGTGACCGTCACCGGCTCCTCGCCGCCCAGAAGCTCGGAAATACAGCTTCTGGCCACCTCCATGGTGATCCGGTTGCCGGACAGGAAGCTCATGGCACCCAGCTTCTTGATGGCCCCCTCGATCTGCCGGATGTTGGAGCGCAGATTCTCCGCCAGGAAGGCCAGCACATCGTCCGGAATGGACACATTGACCTGATCCGCCTTCTTCGTGATGATGGCGGTGCGCAACTCCAGATCCGGCGGCTGGATGTCGGCGATCAGCCCCCACTCAAAGCGTGTTTTCAACCTGTCTTCCAGGGTCTTGATCTCCCGGGGCGGCCGGTCGGAGGTCAGGATGATCTGCTTGCTGTCCTCATACAGGGCGTTGAAGGTGTGGAAGAATTCCTCCTGGGTGGAGGTCTTTCCTGCGATGAACTGAATATCGTCGATGAGCAGGACATCGCAGGAGCGGTACTTGTCCCGGAACTCCTTCATGGCCTGCCTGGCCAGGCTGTCTATCATCTGATTGGTGAAATCCTCGCCCTTTATGTAGATCACCTTGATCTTGTTGTTCTTCTGCCGGAGCTTGTTGGTGATGGCGTAGAGCAGGTGGGTCTTGCCAAGACCGGAGGGGCCGTAGATGAACAGGGGATTGTAGGTGAACAGAGGATTGTCCGGAGAGGAGGTGTTGCCGGACTGGGCGGGGTGGTCGGCCACCGCCAGACAGGCGGCGTGGGCAAACTTGTTGGATGAGCCCACAATGAAGTTTTCAAAGGTGTACTCAAAGTTGAAGGGGGGCATGGTGGAGCCGATGGGCACGCCGGTGGGTGTGCCTGCCGGTATACCTTCCGACCCGTCCGGGGCGGCTTCCCCTGTTGCGGTTGCGGGCAGACCCGGTTCTCCCCCGGCATCGTTACCTGTACGGCCTGCGGGGGCTGTGCCCCCGGCGGGAGGCACTTCCTCCCGGTACGGGGCTTCAGGACTGCTCACGGGGCGCAGGACTGCCCCTGCCTGCCCGTCCGGCTGTACCGGCTCCTGCTCCGGCACCTGCCCGGGGGCAGTCTGCACACCGCCCGGCGCCCGGCCTGTCATGAAGCCCGGCGTCTGGCCGGACGGCGCACATTCAAAGCGTATGGTGATATCATACCCGAAAATGTCTGAAAACCGCTTTTCCATCTCCGGCTTGTACTTGGCATTCACGGTTCTGATCTTTATCATGGAATCGGCGGACATGACCAGTACCGTGTCCTCCAACCCCGTCACCCGAAGACCGCCCAGAAACAGGTCCGTGATAGTGTCCGTCAACTCTGGGCGGAAGCTGTCCCTTACCATCTGCCAGATCTGGTTGAGTTCATCAAGGTATGCCATGTGAGATTCCTTTCTATGTCAGTTTTTTTCGTCCCATTAATAAATGTTAACTAAAGTATAAATACATAGTATTATAGCATACTTCAACCGAAAAATCAAGACATATTTCTGATCTGAACGGCAAAGTTTTTGTAAATGGTAACAGTAGCGGGCGAACACAGTTCGCCCCTACGGCGTAACAAATGAAACTTTATTACCTGAT
>CAMEON010000036.1 GCA_945929845.1 uncultured Clostridia bacterium
CCTTTTTGTTTGCCTTATTTTACCTTTTCTGCGGGGGACTTTTTTTACGGCTCCATCCCCGCTTTTTTTCGCAGGACGCCAGCGGTGCTGACCGGATGTAGGATAACGCCGGGCGCATTTGATGGGATCACGCAGATATGTCCCAGTCAAGCACCTGAACTGTAACCGAGCTATAACAAAAAAATCAGCAAATTTGGAATTACCTCTTGACATTTTGAGAAAAATACGGTATAATTATGCGTGAATTCGCTGAAGGGGAAGTCATATGGCGTCCGGCGGCGATTATCTCCGGCTGTTGCGAGGGGAGGGAAAACAGAGATGGCAGAAGTCAGAGTCAAAGAGGGCGAGTCCTTGGACAGTGCGCTCCGTCGCTTTAAGCGTCAGGTCACCCGCTCGGGCACCCTGGTCGAACTTCGCAAGCGTGAGTGCTATGAAAAGCCCAGCGTAAAGCGCAAGAAGAAGTCTGAAGCAGCGCGCAAGAGAAAGTACAAGTGATTTGTATTCAATCAGCGAACCGGCGACGGTTCGCTTTTTGCGTGTAACAAAAGCAGGTCGGCGAAAGGGTTTGCGCCGCCCTGCAAGCATGAGGTACATATTGCCATGAAACATCGTTTGGTTCACGATCCGGCCTTTTACAAACGCTTTTTCTCCATCTGGTCGGTGCTGGTGCTGTACAATGTCATCACCCTGGGCGTCAACCTGGCGGACAATGTGATGATCGGCGCATACAGCGAGACCGCCATGTCCGGGGTCAGCGCCGTCAATCAGATCCAGTTCGTCTTCCAGCAGCTGATCATGGGGGCGGGGGATGCCGTCCTGGTGCTGGGCAGTCAGTACTGGGGGGCCAGGCGGCCGGAGGCCATCAAGCGGTTTGCCGTCGGCGCCCTGCTCCTGGGTGCCACCCTTTCCCTTGCCCTCTTCCTGGCCGCTTGCCTTACGCCGGAGGGCATAGTCGCCATCTTCACAAAGGATGCGGCCATCCAGGCGGCGGGCGTGGCGTACCTGCGGATCGCCAAGTACACCTACCTGCTCTTTGCCATGACCCAGCTTCTCTTGGCTGTCCTGCGGAGCGTGGAGACGGTGCGGGTAGGCTTCTGGGTGTCTGTGGCCACCCTTGTCACCAATATCTCCCTGAATTACCTGCTCATTGAGGGGCACTGGGGTGCCCCGGCCCTGGGCGTTACCGGTGCGGCACTGGCTACCCTCACCGCCCGGGTGGTTGAGCTTGTCATCGTGGTGGTGTACATACTGGCGATTGACAAAAAGCTGTCCTGGCGTATCTCCGAGCTGTTCCGCCCCGACTGGGTGCTGATCCGGGACTACCTCAAGCTGTGCTGTCCCTTCCTGTTCACAGGCCTTATGTTCGGCGTGGCGGTGGCTCTCCAGACTGCGATCCTGGGGCACATGAACGACTTGGCCATAGCGGCCAACTCCGTGGCCTCCACTCTGTATCAGACGCTCAAGGTGGCCTCGGTGGGAGCAGCCTCAGCGGCTTCCATCCTGATCGGTACAGCCATCGGCAGCGGCGAGATGGATCGCATCAAGTCCTACGCCAGGACCCTGCAACTGATGTTCCTGGGCATCGGTCTCTGTACCAGCACCCTCCTGTTCGCCCTGCGCCTGCCCATCCTGTCCCTGTATGACCTGACATCGGAGACCCGCAAGCTGGCCTCGGATTTCATCCTGGTGCTGTGCGTCACCGGGTTTGGCACAGCCTACGAAATGCCCACCATCACCGGACTGATCCGGGGCGGCGGGGATGCCCGGTTCGTCTTCTGGAATGACCTTGTCAGCATCTGGATCATTGTCATTCCCCTGTCGGTGATGGCGGCCTTCGTGTGGAAATGGTCGCCGGTGGCTGTCATCTGCTGCCTGAACGCCGACCAGGTGTTCAAGTGCATCCCCGGTGCCATCAAAGTCAACCGGTTCCGCTGGATGAAGAAGCTGACAAGACCCAAGGAGACTGCCAACTGACCGTGTCGGGAGACCGCAAGTCAGAGGGACTTCGCCTCCTTGCGGGACGAAAGCGCCTCCTCTAAAATCTCCCGCTCACAGAAGGGCAGGGAGCGGGTGCCCACAAGCTGGTAATTCTCATGCCCCTTGCCAGCCAGCAGGATGATGTCGCCGGGGCGGGCCATGTTCACGGCTGTCCGTATGGCTTCCGCCCGGTCAGGGACGGACAGGCGGGGGCAAGCATCCGGGGGGAAAGCGGCATCTATCTGCCCGATGATGTGTTCGGGCGGTTCCGACCCGGGGTTGTCCGAGGTCAGGATGCAGAGATCCGCCCGGTAAGCCGCCGCCAGAGCCATGTCCCGCCGCCGACCGATGGTGCGCTCACCCACAGAGCCGAACAGGCAGATCAGCCGGGTGGGGGAGAAGGCTCGCAGGGCATCCAGCGTGGAGGCCAGACTGGCCCCGTTGTGGGCGTAATCAATGACAAAAGTGACACCGGGCAGGCGGGGGGAGGTAATGATCTCAAACCGGCCCGGAACTGTCATATTTTCCAGGCAGTCCAGTATGGTATCTGTCCTCAGCCCGAATCCGTCCCGGCAAATGGCCAGTGCCCCCAGGGCGTTCTGCACATTGAAGGGGCCGGGCAGGGGCAGGAACCGTGGCGCATAGGCATGACCGTCCCTGATGCAGGTAAAGCGCACCCCCAGCCGATCCCCCCGGTGCTCCGGGGAGATCTGAGAGGCCCGCCACCGGACGGGGGGAAGTTGAGGGAATGCGTTGTCGGGCTTGTCCGATGTGGAGAAGAAGACCGACCGGGCGGTGACGCCCTGCATCATGTCTGCGGCCACAGGGTCGTCCGCATTGCATATCACCAGCCTGGCACCGTAGTCTGTCAGCAGGCTGTGCTTGCAGGCGGCATAGTGGGCAAAGGAGGGATGCTCCACGCCGCCGATGTGATCCGGGGACAGGTTGGTGAACAGGCAAACAGAAAAGCTCAGCCCCCGCACCCGGTGCTTCCACAGAGCCTGAGAGGACACCTCCATGACGCAGACTCGGATACCTTCCTCCAGCATGTACCGCAGGTAGTGGTAGATGACCAGGCTTTCCGGGGTGGAGTTGACGGTGGGGAAGTGCATCCCGGAGAACTCCACCCCGTTGGTGCCGATGTACCCGGTGGGTATGCCACAGCGGTTCAGCACCGACACCGCCATCTGCGCCGTGGTGGTCTTTCCCTTGGTGCCGGTGATACCAACCAGCTGTATCTCCCGCTCCGGATGGTCATAGAAGGCCGCCGCCCCGTCCGCCAGGGCGCACCGGGTGTCCAGCACCCGGATCTGTAGGGCATCCTCCGGCAACTCTACCGGGTGCTCCACCACGAAGGCCCGGGCACCAGCCCGGTAGGCGGCGGGAGCATACCGGTGCCCGTCTGACTGGGTGCCGGTCAGGCAGAAGAAGAGGCTGAGGTCGTGGGCCTTGCGGGAATCATAGCACAGCATGGTCACGGATCTGTCCAGCACCGCCCGGGCAGCGGGGGTATCGGACAGCAGCTCATATCCGGCAAGAGCCGGCAACAGGCTGGACAGGGGCTTTTTCATGACGGGGATTTCCTTTCAGAAGGGAGTAGGCGGGGGTGCGGAGGATCATCTGCCGGGACAGACGGACACTCAGCCCGGACTCGTGCTGTCGGCGGGCACATAGCCGCCGTGCCGGATCAGCCCGGAGAGGGGGTCGGTCTGCCGATCCGGGAGGGGAAGGAGAATGTAGGCACGCTCCAGTGCCCCGGCGCACCGGGTCATGAAGGCCTTTGCCTCCCGGGAGCAGGGGATCAGTGCCATCAGGTTGCCCCGCATGGCCGGGGATTCGGCAAACCGACACAGAAGCTCCACCCGCCATGGGTCGGACAATGCCCCGAAATCCAGCGGGTGCCGTTTGGTGTAGGCGGACAGGACCGGGGACCAACCGTGGCCGAACCAGTCGCTGGTGATGCGATGCCGATTGTATATCTGCCTGGCCGTGCGACCGGCCAGCGTCCAACCGTCCAGAAGCACCGGGGCGGCGGTGGTGAATAGCCAGGGAGCATCCATAAGAGAGCGTCCTTTCTGCCTGTCGGTGGATCATTGGCAGGCATACGGAAAGTATTACCCTATTATATCATGAATTTCCCCGTCTGTCACCTCTTTTCGAGGATTTTTCTGAATTCTTTTCCACAAGCCCCTTGCCAGGCGGAAGAAAAAGGAGTATAATGAGCAGGCACCGCAGGAAAAACACGGACAGGACGGTTCATCCGGGACAGTTCCGAACAGGACGGTGCAGATGGGGAGCGCAGACATGAAAAAAGAGACTGTATACACGCTGTTTTCCAAGATCCCTACGCTGGAGACCGCCCGACTGACCCTGCGGGGCATGAAGGTGTCGGATGCGGAAGATATGTTTGATTATGCCCACCGTCCGCAGGTGACGGAATACCTGTTGTGGATGCCCCACGCTGACATAGCCCACACCAAGGAGTACCTGACCTACATCGGCCAGCGGTACCGCACCGGGGACTTTTTTGACTGGGCGGTGGTGTGCCGGGAAAACCGGCGCATGATCGGCACTTGCGGCTTTTCCAGCTTTGACTACCAGTCGGATTCCGCCGAGATCGGGTATGTGCTCAACCCGGACTTCGGCGGGCGGGGGCTGGCTACCGAGGCCGTCCGGCAGGTGCTGGACTTCGGCTTCGGGCAACTGTCCCTGCATCGCATCGAGGCCCGGTTCATACAAGGGAACGACAGCTCCCGCCGACTGATGGAGCGGGTGGGCATGACCTTTGAGGGCTGGGCCAGAGAGTCCATGAAGGTCAAGGGTGCGTACCGCACCATAGGCACCTGCGCCATCCTGCGGGACGAGTACGAGGCGCAGGTCAAAGAGCCTGAATGATAGGAAAACAGGAGAGGGGTATGAACTGCCCGGCAGACAGTCGGCGGCAGTCCATACCCTCTTTTTCATTGTCACTGGTACTGTCCCACGATGTCCATCATATCCTGCCAGCTCATTGCCTGGATGCCGTCAGCCAGAGCCGCCCGGTCGGCATCGGGCAGGGTGGATACGCTGACATTCACCGTGCGCAACAGGTTGCCTTCCCCGTCAAACACGCCGATGATGCCCCGGTACTCCGCCACCACATACGGGGCGGCCTCCGGGTCAGCAGATGGGTCGGCAGACGGTTCTGCGGCTGGTTCTGCGGCATGGGCTTCGTTCAGGGTGACTTCTCCGGCGACCCTGTCTGGGTCTTGCTCTCCGGCAGGAGCCTCCACAGCCTGACCGTCGTTCTCGCCGTTCCCGTCATCCTCTGCGGGGGCAAATACCTGAGCGGCCTTGTCCGCCAGGGCGGACAGTCCCTTACCTAAGGTTCCCTCCAGCTCGCTGACCCGGGCGCGCAGGGTGATGACATCACAGACATTCTTTTGCTTGAGATCCTTGAGAGCCTGACTGACCGTAATGGCCAGAGCGGAGGACAGCGCCGAGCCGCCAAGGGCCAGGACAAGGGTGCACACAAGCAGGATCTTTGTCAACTTTTTCATGATCGTACCTTTCCTTTCCGTTTCGGAAACGCTGATTGAATGAGGTGGTGCAGATTCGGTACAGATTTTTTCGCCTGCGATTGCGAAAAACGCAAGATGTACTGGATGTACATCGAGTTTTTCGGCAAGAAGCAGGCGGGAAAAGATGTGCCGAAGATGCGCCGCCGAATCAATCAGTGCTTCCTTTCATCCAAAGGTGGACGCCGCCGGGGACAGAAGCCCCGGCACCGTCAAAACATGGTGCTCATGTCGTTATTTATCATGTCCCGGAACCGTTTAATTATGCACGGCTCATGACACAATAACTGTGTGTGCGGCGGATGCGGAGCCATTCATTTGACATGCTTCTGCACATCCGGCCGGACATGTAAGGAGGTGGTTTCATGAGACGGGCGATGGGTTTCCTTCTCATATTCCTGTCGGTCTGCCTGTTGTTTGCCGCCTGCGCCACAGCGGCCGGGGCCGCTTACCTGAGCCGGTATGCCGGACAGGCCGGGGACAGCAGGTTGCCGGAGTACCGGCTGTGCGGCCAGCCTGCGGTGCTGTATGCCTATGATCCGGAGGATCGGGCTGGCCGCTCCGGGGAACCGCACCTCGCCGCCGGCGGGGAGGTGTGCCCCGAGCGGCTGAGCGTGTATGTGCCCTATGACGATTTCCCGCCCCATCTGGTGGCGGCCTTCGTGGCCATTGAGGACAAGCGGTTCTTCTCCCATGCGGGGGTGGATCTGCTGCGCACCGCAGAGGCGGGGCTGAACTATATCAGCGGCCAGGGACGGTCCTTCGGTGCCTCCACCATCACCCAACAGTTGATTAAGAATCTGACCGGGCGGGACGAGTACACGCTGGATCGCAAATTCACAGAAATATTTCAGGCACTGGAGCTGGAGAAGCAGGCGGACAAAAGCGAGATCCTGGAGGCATACCTGAACATCATCAATCTGGCTCACGGTTGCCGGGGCGTGGGAGCGGCGGCGGCCTACTACTTTGACAAGACCGTCCCCGAGCTGACGCTGGCGGAGTGCGCCTGCCTGGCCGCCATCACCAATAACCCCACCCGGTACGATCCGGTGCGCCACCCGGAGAACAACAAGGCCCGCCGGGCGCTGATCCTGTCCCAGATGCAGACACAGGGGTATATCACCGAGGGGGAGCGGCTGGCGGCCATGACAGCCGGTGTGACTCTGCACCTGCCGGAGACGGGAGAGGAGACGGTGTCCTCCTGGTACACCGACATGGTGATCTCGGATGTGATCCGGGATCTGCAACAGCGGTTGGGCTATACCGCCGAGCAGGCATCCCTCCTGGTGTACGCCGGGGGATTGAAAATATACACCGCCATGGACGAGGCACTACAGGGGCTGGTGGAGGACTACTATCGGGACACCGATCACTTTCCGGCGGGGGATCAGGGACAGCCCCAGTCTGCCCTGATCCTGATCGACCTCCACACCGGAGACATTCTGGCTGTGGCCGGAGCTGTGGGGGAGAAGCAGGGGAGCCGGGTACAGAACTTCGCTACGGACACCCGCCGTCCGGCAGGCTCCGCCATCAAGCCCCTGTCGGTGTTCGCCCCCGCCCTGGAGCGGGGTCTTATCACCTGGGCCAGCGTCTATGACGATGAACCGGTGACCAGCCGGAGCGGAGTGCCCTGGCCGAGGAATGCCGACGGGCTGTATCGGGGGCGAACCACGGTGGCCTACGCCTTGACTCACTCCCTCAACACGGTGTCCGTGCGGCTCTTAGAGCAGGTGGGTATGGAGAATTCCTTCACCTTCCTCCATGACACCCTGCACATGACCAGCCTGCGGCCTGCCGGGGACGGACGGGTCAATGACATGACCATATCCTCCCTGGCCCTGGGCCAGCAGAGCCGGGGCGTGACTGTCCGGGAGCTGACCGCCGCCTATACCATCTTTGAGGAGGGAGTGTACCACGCCCCGGTGTCCTACCACAAGGTGGTGGATCAGGACGGACGGGTGCTTTTGGAGAACCAACCGGGCGGGGAGGTGGTGCTGTCCCGGGAGAGTGCCGGGCTGATGACCCAGATGCTCCGGGGAGTGGTTTCTGCGGGCACGGCCAACCGCCTGACCTTTCCCGGGGACAGCGGCATCCAGGCGGCGGGGAAGACCGGCACCACACAGAACAACTGTGACCGCTGGTTCATCGGCTACACACCCCGCCTTTTGTGCGGGGTGTGGATGGGGTATGAATACCCCATGCCCCTGGACGGCACAGAGGGAAATCCCTGCCTCGGCGTATGGGACAGCGTCATGACCGCCTGTGAGCAGGCGTACACCGGTGCCCCGGAGAAGACAGACTTCACCCTGCCGGCGGATCTGATCCGTGTCACCTACTGCCGCACCACCGGTCGGATCCCGTCCGCAAGATGCGCAGAGGAGGATCGGCTGGAGACCGGCTGGTTTGTCCGGGGTACTCAGCCCACGGATGTCTGCCATGCCCACGGTGTGCAGAAGGAGGAAAGCTGGCTACCGGAGGACGGATCGGCGGAGACGGTGTTGCCGGAAACGGAACCGGTGGCGACCGAGTTCACCAAACCCGAACAAACCGAGCTTGACACCAACTCACCCGCCGAAACCGGAACCGAACCGCCGCAGACCGGCTGGCCGTGGGGCATACCTTGGGGGGATCCTGCATAGAATGACACAGGGTTCCGGAAATGTCACGCACCTGCCACTCCCGGCAGAGCCGGGACGGGGACGGGAAGGAGAGAGCGGTATGGGAAAGACAAGGCACAGCACCGGAGGCAAAGTCCTGGGGGGCAGTCATCCGTTGGGGATATGGCTGGGAGGTGGCCTGGCCGCAGGGGTCGCCCTGGCGATACGGCTGTGGGCGGGCAGTCCCCACACCCTGATCCATGCCCTGGGTGCCGGGGCGCTGATCCCGCCGGTGTGGCTGTTGGGGCTTCTTTGGTTGGCGGGGTTCTTCCTCTTTGGCTGTGCCGGCGGCCTGGTTCTCTGTGACCGGGGCGGCGGCCCCGCCCGGTCGGTCTGGCGGTTCCGGGGCGGGATGTACTTTCTGCTTTCCCTGTTTTTGGGGCTTCTGTGGTACCCGCTCCTGTTCCGTGCCCAGGCACTGTGGCTTTCCTGGCTGATGCTGGGTCTGTGCATAGCCATGGCTGTCCTCTGTCTGCTCTCCTGGGTGAGGGTCAGGCGGATCTGCCTGCTTTTTGGCGGTCTGTACATACTGTGGCTGGTCTTCCTGTTCTTCCTGCAACTGGCGGTGAACCTACATGGGTAGGACAGGGTCAACAGGATATGCATATATTGCATAAAAACAGATTGAAAAATTTGTATAAAAGGTGAATTTTTCGTCAACCGGTTGACTTTTGCGCAGAGATGTAGTATAATATCAGCATCAATGTTGCATACGGAGGTATGATATGAAGTTCACAAAAATTCTGGCCTTGATTCTGGCCGTCTGCATGATGAGTGTGGTTTTCGTTGCCTGTGACAACGGCGGCAAAGAGGATGAATCCGAGTCCACCAAGACCGAAAGTATTACCGTGACCCTGATCATCAAGGACGCCGACGGTAAGACCGTGGACACCATGGATGTGCCCTGCAACGGTACCCTGGGCGATGCCATCGAGATGTACTGCGCCGCCAAGGGCTACGAGGGCGAGTGCTTTGATGCCAATGACCTGCTCACCACCATCGGGGAGCTGAACGGAAGCACCTGGAAGGCATACTATGAGGATGAGGGTAGCAACAACGCCTTCGATTCCATTAAGAATCAGACCCTGCAGGCAGGCAAGAAAGTGGTCGTCAGCCTGAAGTAAGCCACGGCCTGGTACACAGTAAACGGGAAAGCGGAGATCGGTAAGCGTCTCCGCTTTTTCGTTGGTACTCCGTTACAGTTTACTTACCCCCCACAGTGCGCTCTCTTTTCCGCTGTAGAGCGGGGCAAGGGGTCCCCGCGAAGGCGTTTCATTTGCCTTCGGTGCCAGCAACGCAGAATCTCCTGGGAGATCAATAACAAATATATTACTAAACGGCGCACCGAACATCAATATACAGATATTTTGAAAGTTCTTGGGGGTCTGGGCCCTTCTTTCAAGAAGGGCCCAGGCGTTCTCCCGTCCCCCACCTGAACTGTAACGGTATTCTATGCGCAGTACGGGTTTTTCAACTACCGGTCGATTGACGGGTCGGCTGGGATATGGTACAATATAAAAGACGGTCTGCAGATGGAGGCGCATCTGCTCCGGCGGCATGGCGGCCCGACCACATGAAGGAGGAATGACCAATGGGTGCAGGAAACCACGCAAGCTATGATTTTTCACATATAGGGGAGAATATCGCCGCCTTGCGACGGGCGGCGGGCATGACGCAGGAGATGCTGGCTTTCCGCCTGGGGGTGTCCTCTCAGGCGGTGTCCAAGTGGGAGCGACAGCTCTCCTTCCCCGACCTGTCCCTGCTTCCGGTCATCGCCGAGGTATTCGGGGTGAGCATAGACACCCTGTTCCTGAGCGGCCAGTCCGGGGAGGGGCTTCTTCCGGTGGACGGCCTGCCCTGGGAGGACGACGGACAGTTGCGGGTGGCGGTGTTTGAGGGTCGCCGGCTCCGTTTGGGGGAGGTGTATGCCTGCCCGGAGGGGGAGCTGGTACTGGTGATCCGCCCTGGCGGCGCAGACAGTATGGCAGTGGGCGGCGACCGGATGCCGCCCCTGACCTCGGCCGCCCTGCCCTGTGCGGCCCTTGCCGGGGATGGTACAGAGGACAAGGGGGAGGACAGAACGCCCCCTGAATAGCTGTGCTCCCCCGGTGCCGGAGCCGGAGCGCACCGGCAAAACGGACAGAGCAGAGGGAGCAGGGCCAAGGATTTGTGACGAAACGGAAAGGATCCCATGAGTAAGAGAAAGAAGGAAACAAAGACAAAGACAAAGGCAGAGACAAAGGAGAAGAAGCCATCCATCAAGCTGAGGCGGGTGTGGGAGAACAATCTCTTTATGCTGAAGCTGATCCACAAGGCATCGCCGGGCTTCCTTGCGCTGGATGTGAGCATCGAGATGCTGTGGGCCGCCATGGAATTTTTCAGCGGCTCCTACCTGCTCAAGGTGGTGGTGGACAGCCTGAAGGACAGCGGCCGCACCGGCTGGCTGTACCTGTTCGTGGCGGTGCTGTTCGTGCTTCACCTGGCACTGCAATTCCTGGTCAGCTGGTTCTGGAACTGCGTGGGGTGGCCGATGGAGGTGCGGCTGACGCTGAAGATACGGAAGCTGTTGTACGCCAGGATGCGGTCGGTGGAGCTGTCCTGCTACGAGGATCCGGCCTTTTATGAAAAGTATGTCAAGGCCATGAGCGAGGTGAACAACCGGGCCTTTCAGGTCATGTGGAGTCTGGAGCGGATGCTGACCCAGGTGTTCTCCCTGACGGCCAATGTGGCTCTGCTTTGGACCATCGACCCGGTGCTGATCATCTTCGGCCTGATCCCCTTTGCGGTGGGCTTCCTGCGCACCAGGCGGAACAAGCTGTCCGTGGCCGAGAGCAACGACATGAAGCGGGTGGACTGGCATACCAACTATGTCCAGCGGTGCTTCTACCTGAATGAGTACGCCAAGGAGATGCGCCTGACCCATATGCCGGACAAGATGCTGGACGACTACCAGGGCACCCTGGATGATTTCATCCGCATCAAGAAGAGGTACGGGAAGAAGATCTCCGTGCTGGACTACATCATCAAAATGTCCCACGAGGTGGCCACCGTGCTGGGTGCCACCTTCTACACCGTGTACGCCACGCTGGTGCGGGGAACCATCACGGCGGGGGACTGCCTGGTGGTGATCAATTCCATCGGCTCGGTGTCCATGTTCCTGAGTGGACTGGTCAGCAACATTGCCTCCTTCCATGAGCACGCCCTGTTCATAGACAACCTGCGTAGCTTCCTGGATTACCAGCCCAAGATCCGGGAGAATCCGGAGGGACTGACCGCCGGAGCGGGGCGCATCGCCGTCAGCCACCTGGCCTATCGGTACCAGGGGGCGGAGAAGGATGCCCTGTCGGATGTCAGCCTGACCGTGGCCCCGGGGGAGAAGATCGCTCTGGTGGGACAGAACGGCTCCGGCAAGACCACCTTTGTCAAACTGCTTCTGCATATGTACCAGCCCTCCGGCGGGGAGATCACGCTGGATGGGCACCCGATGGAGGACTACACCCTGTCCTCCTGGCGGGCGGACTTTGAGCCGGTCTTTCAGGACTTCAAGCTCCTGGGCATGTCGGTGGCGGAGAACATCCTGCGCCGTCCCATGTCCGGGGAGGGGGAAGCCCAGGCGCAGGACAGGGCCACCGTCACCGAAGCCCTGCGGCAGAGCGGTGCGCTGGAGCGGGTGGAGCGGATGCCCCACGGCATGGACACCGTGTTGACCAAGGAGTTTGACTCCCATGGCGAGGTACTGTCCGGCGGGGAGGCCCAGAAGGTGGCGCTGGCCCGGGTCTTTGCGGGGACGGCTCCCTTCGTCATACTGGACGAGCCTACCTCCGCCCTGGATCCGGTGGCGGAATACACGCTGTTTGAGAACATGATGAGGGCCTGTGCCGACCGGGCGGTGATCTTCATCTCCCACCGGCTGTCCTCGGCGGTGCTGGCCGACCGGGTGTACCTCTTTGACGGGGGCCGGGTGGTGGAGAGCGGCAGTCACGCCGAGCTGATGGATAGGAACGGGCAGTATGCCGATATGTTCCGGCGGCAGGCGGAGAGCTATGTGGAAAGGACAGCGTCGGAGGCGGCAGGCGGCCCGGAGAGGAGGGATGTGGCATATGAAGCGTAAAAAGGTAACAACAAGGACGACCGGGCACTTTTCCGCCCTCCGGAGTGACATACGGATCCTGGGCAAGGTCTGGCGGCTCCAGCCCTCCTACATCGTGTGCCTGGCCGTATATGCCCTGACCTGGGCCTTCATCAATTCGCTGGCCGTGTACTTCCGCAGTGCCATGTTCAATGCGTTGGACAACGGAACAGACTTCTGGGGCGTGGCAGTGTACATCCTGTCCCTGGCCCTGTTCTACCTGCTCATCTTCATCCCGGATCACCTGTACCGACTGATATGGAAGCCGGTGCTGGAGCGGAAGCTCCGCTTCAGGATGCACCGGGAGCTGTACTGCAAAGCCCAGCGTATGGATCTGGCCTGCTACGACGACCCGGACTTCTACAACCAGTTCATCTGGGCCATGCGGGAGTCGGACACCCGGGCGATTCAGGTGGTGGAGGCCATCGGCAATGTGGTCAACCACCTTCTGTCCTCCCTGGCCATCATCGGTCTGCTCTTTACCGTGAATGTGTGGATCAGCATCCTCATGCTGGCAGGCAACCTTGTGGCCGCCTTCGTGGTGGATCTGATAGGCAACCGCATGTGGATCCGGTACGACACCGAGCAGAACCCCCGCTTTCGGCGGCAGGACTACATCGACCGGGTATTCAACCTGCCTGACTATGCCAAGGAGTTGCGCTCCGGGCAGGTAGCCGACATGATGATCCGGGATCAGGAGAAGACCACCGGGGAGCTGGAGGCGGCCAACCGGAGGACAGGCGTCAAGGCCACCCTCCTGTATGGCGTGCTGTACAATGTGGCCAAGCGGGGCACCTACTACGGCACCATCCTGATCATGATCGGGGATCTGGCGGCGGGTCGGGTGCTGTTGGGCGGTTTTGCGGCGGCGGTATCCGCCCTGTGGATCCTGCAAAGCACCATGCAGTCCCTCAGCGATGCCCTGGCGGAGCTGCCTCGCCATGCCCTGTACCTGGAGAAGTATTTCGCTTTTCTGGATCACGAGAACCAATTGGTTTCCGGCACGGAGGAGGTGCCGCCCTTCCAGACCCTGACCTTTGAGAATGTCAGCTTTTCCTACGCACCGGTGAAGACGGAAAAAGAAACCGCCCTTCAGCAGGCGGTGGTGGCTTATGAAATAAAGAAGGGAGAGAAGCGGGACGGGGAGGAGCAGGACACCGATCAGGGCACCGACCGGGGCGGGGAGGTGCTTCACGGCATCAACCTGACCATCCGGAAGGGGGAAAAGACAGCCATCGTGGGCTACAACGGGGCGGGGAAGACCACCCTCATCAAGCTCATCATGCGGCTGTACGATCCCACCGAGGGGCGTATCCTCTACAACGGCATAGACATCCACCGCTTTGACCTGGAGGCCTACCGGGCAAGGATCGGGGCGGTGTTCCAGGACTACCGCCTGTTCGCCGCCACGGTGGCGGAGAATGTCATGGGTGGTCGGTATGACGGCCAGCCCGGAACGGAGGCGGAGGTGCGGGCCGCTCTGGATGCCGCCTCCTTTACCGGGCGGCTGTCCACCCTGGAGCAGGGGCTGCATACGCCCCTGACCCGGGAGATAGACCAGAGCGGCGTCAACCTGTCCGGCGGCGAGGCCCAGAAGGTGGCCATCGCCCGGGTGTTCGTCCGCCCGTATGACCTGATCATCATGGACGAGCCATCCTCTGCCCTGGATCCTGTGGCCGAGTATGAGCTGAACCACTCCATCCTCAACGCCGCCGACAGCCGGGAACGGACGGTGATCTTCATCTCCCACCGACTGTCCACCACCCGCTTCGCAGACCGCATCCTGCTCTTTGCCGACGGGCGGCTGTGCGAGCAGGGCAGTCATGAGGTGCTGATGGCCATGGGCGGCAGGTACGCCCGGATGTTCGACATGCAGGCCGAAAAGTACCGGGCCGGGGAGGCGTGGGAGCGTACCCAGCCCGCCGCTACCTGATGCAAAAGCCGCCCAGGGAGGATTCGATCCGCAACAGACGGTTATACTTGGCCACCCGGTCAGTGCGGCAGGGGGCACCGGACTTGATGAAAGGTGCCCCGGTAGCCACGGCCAGGTCGGCAATGGTGGTGTCCTCGGTCTCCCCGGAGCGGTGGGAGATGATGAAGGTGTACCCGGCTGTCCCGGCCATCCGGATGACGGACAGCGTCTCCGACAGGGTGCCGATCTGGTTGGGCTTGATCAGAATGGCGTTGCCTGCCCCGGCCCGGATGCCCTCCCGCAGGCGGCCGGTGTTGGTGACGAACAGGTCATCGCCCACCAGCGTTACCCGCCCGCCGATGCGGCGGGTCATGTCCGCCCACCCACGGAAATCCTCTTCCCCCAGCCCGTCCTCAATGGACAGGAGGGGGAATTTTTCTGCCCAGTCCGCCCAGCGGTCAATGAGGGCCTGGGCGGTGGTCTTCTCCCCACTCTTGGGCATGGTGTACCCCTCCCGGTTATCCGTGTCTTGGGGACTATCCCCGTTATCCCCCTTCAAGACGCCGTTGTCCGCCCACTCGGAGGCCGCCGCATCCAGGGAAATTTTCACCTCCTCGGTGGTGTGACCGGAGGCTTCGATGGCCCGGATGAGGTAGCACACGGCTTCCTCGTCGGACTTCAGGTCGGGGGCAAAGCCGCCCTCGTCCCCCACGGCGGTGCTGTGACCGTCCCGCCGGAGCAGATCTCCCAGAATGTGGTATATTTCGCTGCCCCATCGCAGGGCTTCGGCGAAGGAGGGAGCACCCACGGGGACGATCATGAACTCCTGGATCTCCATATTGTTGGAGGCGTGGGCACCGCCGTTGAGCACATTCATCATAGGGATCGGCAGACGGTGGGCATCCACCCCGCCCAGATAGCGGTACAGCGGCAGGCGGTACCAGTTGGCCGCCGCCCGGGCCACGGCCAGGGACACAGCTAAGGTGGCATTGGCACCCAGCTTGGACTTGTCCCCGGTGCCATCCAGACGGCAGAGGGCGTTGTCCACATCCGTCTGCTCGCAGGCATACATGCCGGACAGGCAGGGGGATATAATGTCGGACACATGGGACACCGCCTCCCGGACACCCTTGCCCCGGTAGCGGCTCCTGTCCCCGTCCCTCAGCTCCAGTGCCTCATACCGTCCGGTGGAGGCACCGGACGGCACGCTGGCCACACCCACGGTGCCGTCAGTCAGCACCACCGTGGCCTCCACGGTGGGATTGCCCCGGGAATCCAGGATCTCACGGCCACAGCATTTCATGATTTGCGGTTTCGTCATAAGAAGACCATTCCTTTCCCTTTATCCGGAGCCATCCCCGGATGTAATACCCATAGGGTCTGCCCATAGTATGGAACAAAAGGGAGGGAATCATACGCCGGACGGTACATGATAAAATGTTTTGCAGTTCTTGAAGGGCGCAGGGAACAGAAGTTTGCCGTATGGCTGTTCTTATCAAGAAGTTCACCGCCGTAACTCCATACCCCGGCGGAACTGTCACTGAGATGTTACAGTTCAGGCGCGTGACAGTAATACATCCCAATTATCCTTTATGCTGTATAGACTTTTCCCCTATCCCACCGACCCCCTTTCCCGCCGGGGAAGGGGGAGATAAAAGTTTTTTACGCCGGGGACTACCGTCCCCGGAACCCCGGCAAATGCGCCCGGCGTTATCCTACATCAGGTCAGCACAGCTGGCATCCGGTGTAATGGCGGGGATGCAAGGGGCCGCAGGCCCCTTGCGAAAAAAATAGTACTCTCCCCCTTCCCCGCCGGGGAAGGGGGCCGGGGGGATGGGGCTATGAGATTTGTAATATGCCATGGTATAAACCAAACACATTCTCATTAAGGAACCGCTGATTGATTCGGCGGCACATCTTCGGCACATCTTTTCCCGCCTGCTTCTTGCCGAAAAACTCGATGTACATCCAGTACATCTTGCGTTTTTCGCAATCGCAGACGAAAAAATCTGTACCGAATCTGTACCACCTCATTCAATCAGCGTTTCCTTAAATCAGCGTTTCCTTAAAAACTTTGCGATATTCTTGACTTTTCCGGTGAAACATGATATACTATGGGCACGAAAAGACAGTTCGTTCAAGGTAGGAGGAAATATACCATGTCTCAGTCTTTGCGGTTCATGACCTTCAATCTCCGTGTCGTTTGCGAGTCGGACGGAGTCAATATGTTTTTCAACCGGGCGCACCGGGTAGCCGAGGTGCTGGAGCGGGAGCGGCCGGATGTGGTGGGCTTCCAGGAGGTCACGGACAGTATGCGGGCCTGGTTGCGGGAGCACCTGCCGGGATATACGGCGGTGGGCTGTGGCCGGGGGAAGGACTACCACGGGGAGTCCATGCTGTTCGCCTACCGCACGGAAGAGACGGAGCTTATCTCTTTGGATAACCTGTGGCTGTCCCCCACGCCTCGTGTGGCCGGCTCCACCTTTGGCGGCGACCAGAGCCCCTGTCCCCGGATGATGACCACCGCCCTGCTCAAGCACAACCGGCTGGACAAGCCCTTCCGTTTCGTCAATACGCATCTGGATCATCACGGAGCCCATGCCCGGTATCTGGGAGCCATGCAACTGGTGCAGTACCTGTCCGCCTGCCCGGAACCCTTCGTGCTGACCGGGGACTTCAACGCAACCCCGGATTCCCCGGAGATCCGCCTGATCCCGCAGGCACTGGCAGGACGGGGGGTAGTGGATTGCACCGCCGGCCTGCCCGGCACCTTCCATGACTTCGGCAAGCTGCAGGGTGAGGATGCCATCAAGATAGACTACATTTTCACCGACGGAACCTGTGAGGAGTGCCATCTGGTCGAGGACATTCCGGTGGCGGGGCAGTACTATTCCGACCACTTCGCCGTAACAGCCACCATACAGCTTTGATCCCTCGCACACCACGGTCAACATCAACTGAAGGGGGTGCACATATGGAGGAGAACAAAAACATAAGCAAAAGCCAAAGCAAGGAGAAGGGAAAGGAACAGGAAAAAGAAAAGCCCACCGGGGAAAAGTCCTCTGCGGTGGAGAAAAAGACCACCGCCACCGGACATAAGTCCGCTGTGGGCAGTGCGGTGTGGGAGAGCGTCAGGGAAGGCGTATCTGACATGGCGGACACAGCCTCCCTGCACCTCAAGGTGCGCCGTCTGGAGAACCGCCGGCGGAGTCTGTACACCAAGCTGGGAGAGACTACCTACGCCAAGCTACACCCTGTCCACGGGTCTGTCTCCGATGACCTGGAGCAGAAAACCCACGAGCTGGTGGCAAAGATCACGGATCTGAATCATCAGATCACCGAACTCAAGCTGAAGATCAAAATGAAAAAGATCGGGGTATGAGCACCAAGGCTCAACCCCGATTTTTCATTTGGTCATATTGGCATCATACCGTAAGGTGGTATCACTCCGTGATACGCACCCCGTTCAGATGCTCCGGCGTTTCAGCGCAACGGCGGCAGCAGCAGCCAGAAGGATCATACCGGTACCGACGGACAGCACGGAAGAGCAACCGCCGGAGGCAGGAGCCTCTGTCTCCTGTGCAGTGGGAGCCTCGGTGACAGGGTCGGTAGGTGCCTCGGTGACAGGAGCCTTGGTGACAGGCGGATCCGTAACGGTGATATCCACACCGGTGAAGGCCAGAGCGTCATCATATTCGGCAAAGAATCCGATCTCCCCGATGGTCATGGTAGCACCCTCCTGCGTATCAAAGGCAGACCAGTCAATGCGCATGGTGGACAACCTTTTGCCCTCCACAAGGGTGGTCAGGGACATATCCACGATAATGTACTCCCATTCACCGTTGCCGATATAGGATGCTGTGGAGGAGTCACCTGCGGCAGGGTTGTTGGTGAACAGCTCAAAGTTGCCGTCACAACCGGTGGCTTTGATCTTGAACACCACATAGTTGGCCTGATCCGGAGTCGGTACGGTGGCATCTACCTTTTTGTAGTAGTTGTAGATGGGGAATACAAAGTAAGGGTCGGCTCCCTCGCTGGGCACCCAGGTCAGCACAAGTCCTTCATCGGAGAAGGAGATCTCGGTCTGGTTTCCATTTCCAAACAGCGAGCGCATGGTCTCTTCCTGCCAGACATTGATCACATTGTTTTTCTCCAGCTTGGGAAGGGCAGGCTTGGTATCAGCCTCTGTGACGGTCTCTGTGTCAGTTTCTGCGACCGTTTCTTCTGTTGTTTCCTCTGTCGTTTCCTCTGTTGTTTCTTCGGTGTTCTCATCATCGGCCGACACGGAAAAGGGAACCAGCATCATGGACATGATGAGAATGGCTATCAGACAGCCAGTAAGAAGTTTTACGGTGTGCTTCATAGATATTCCTCCTATGTGAGTTGTCAGCGTGGATTCTATCCCGCTTCGATTCCCATTATAACACAGAAGCCTGTCCGTGTCAAGAGGTAAGGGAAAAAACGGAGCTGTAAACTGTAGTTACAGTTCACCTACCCCCCGCCGTGCGCTCCCTTTTCCGCCGTAGAGCGGGGCGAGGGGCCCCCGCGAAGGCGTTTCTGCTGTTTTGGGCATCAGCAACGCTGGCTCCTTTGGAAAAACGACAACAAATATATGACAGAATAACGCTTCGAATCATACACAATACCTGTTTTGAAAGTTCTTGAGGGGTGTGGGGAACTTCTTTCAAGAAGTTCCCCACCGCATCCCGTACCCCCACCTGAACTGTAACAAACTGTAAACTGTAGCACATATCTTTCTCCCGAAAATTCACAAAATCCTCTTGCGCACACGATGGGAATGTGATATAATAAGCTCCGGATGGATGAAGGGGCGGCCGCATACCGACCCCATAAGGCCGAATACAAACACACAGGAGAGAAACCGTATGAACATCGTTTGTCTGGACATGGAGGGGGTTCTTGTCCCCGAGATATGGATCGCCTTTGCCGAAGCCAGCGGCATCCCGGAGCTGAGACGCACCACGAGGGATGAGCCGGATTACAATAAGCTGATGAACTGGCGGCTGGGCATCCTCAAGGAGCATGGCCTGGGTCTTCGGGAGATCCAGCGAACCATTGCCACCATTGACCCCATGCCCGGGGCAAAGGATTTCCTGGACGCCCTGCGCCGGGACACCCAGGTCATCATCCTCAGCGATACCTTTGAGCAGTTCGCCATGCCCCTGATGGAGAAGCTGGGCTGGCCCACCCTGTTCTGCAACACCTTACAGGTGGCGGGTAGCGGCGAGATCACCGGCTTTACCATGCGCATCCCGCAGTCCAAGCTGACCACAGTCAAGGCTCTTCAGTCTATCGGCTATGAGACCATTGCCGCCGGGGACAGCTACAACGACCTGGGCATGATCCGTGCCAGCAAGGCGGGCTTCCTGTTCAAGTCCACGGACAAGATCAAGGCCGACAACCCGGATCTGCCAGCCTTTGAGACCTTTGATGAACTTCTGACCGCCATCCGGGCGGCACTGTGAGCGCAGTTCTGCACAGTGCCGCCGCCCGGTGCGGCTCCCCGCCCTGTGCTTCTGCGTAGGGCGGTTTTTAGGTGTATTTCCCCTTTCATGTGAAATTATTCAGGAGAGACGACAGATCGTATGAAAGTATTCTTCCGCTTCTTCCGGGATTACCCCCGGGAAAGTATACTGGCTCCGCTCTTCAAGCTGTTGGAGGCCTGCTTTGACCTGCTGGTGCCCCTGGTGGTGGCTCGTATCATTGACATCGGCATCCTGGGCGGGGACGGCACCGGGGACAGCGGTTATGTGTGGAAAATGACCGCCGTACTGGTGCTTCTGGCCTTCGTGGGCCTTGCCTGCGCCGTGACCGCCCAGTATTTCTCGGCCAAGGCCGCTGTGGGCACGGCTACCCGGCTACGCCATGACCTTTTTGCCCACATGCAGTCCTTTACCTATGCCCAGACCGACAAGGTGGGCACCTCGTCCATGATCACCCGCATGACCAGCGACATCAACCAGGTGCAGTCCGGCATCAACATGACCCTGCGGCTGACCCTGCGCTCTCCCATCATCGTGTTCGGCGCAATGGTCATGGCCTTCACCATCGACACCCGGTTGGCCTGCATTTTTGCGGCGGCCATCCCGGTGCTGGCGGCGGTGGTCTTCGGCATCATGCTGGGGGGGATCCCCCTGTACCGCCGGGTGCAGGCCAAGCTGGATCAGGTGACAGCCGCCACCCGGGAGAACCTGAACGGCGTCCGTGTCATCCGGGCCTTCAACAAGGAGGCGGAGCAGGTACAGCACTTCGACACCGTGAACGGGGAACAGACGGGCTTACAGAACAAGGCGGGTCGCCTGTCCGCCCTGATGAACCCGCTGACCTATGTGCTGGTCAATATGGCGGTGGTCCTGCTCATCCGGCAGGGCGGCTTTGCCGTGGATACCGGGCGCATCACCCAGGGTGAGGTGGTGGCACTGGTCAACTACATGGCCCAGATCCTGGTAGAGCTGGTCAAGCTGGCCAACACCGTGTTCCTGGTGACCAAGGCGGTGGCGTGCAGCAACCGGGTGGGTGCTGTGCTGGATATGCCTGCGGGTATGTCCGTGATCCCCGATGGGGAGGGTCGCCCGGTGTCCGCTGACGCTGACACGGCTGTCCCCCGGGTAGCTTTTGACCGGGTGTCCCTGACTTACGGGGAAGGCGGCGGGCCGGCTCTGTCGGATGTGACCTTTGCCGCATACCCCGGGGAGACGGTGGGCATCATCGGCGGCACCGGCTCCGGCAAGACCACCCTGGTCAACCTGATCCCCCGGCTGTACGAGGCCACGGAGGGGACTGTGTCCGTCATGGGACGGGATGTCAGGTGTCAGGACCCGGCCGCCCTGCGGGCTCACATCGGCATCGTGCCCCAGAAGGCGGAGCTGTTCAAGGGCACGGTGCGCTCCAACCTGCTATGGGGTGACGGGACAGCGGATGATGAGACCCTGTGGCAGGCTCTGGAGGATGCCCAGGCCGCCGACTTCATCCGGGGCAAGGAGGGTCAGCTGGACGCCCCGGTAGAGCAGAGGGGGCGGAACTTTTCTGGCGGCCAGCGCCAGCGGCTGACCATTGCCCGGGCCCTGGTGGGCCGCCCGGACATCCTGATCCTGGATGATAGCGCCTCGGCCCTGGACTTTGCCACGGATGCCCGACTGCGCAAGACCCTGCGGGCCCTGCCCTACCATCCCACTACCTTCATCATCTCCCAGCGCACCTCCTCCATCCGTGCCTGCGACAAAATTGTGGTGCTGGATGACGGCCATGTGGTGGGCATGGGCACCCATGAGTCATTGCTGGCCGGATGTGAGACCTACCGTGAGATCCACGAATCACAGTACAAGGGAGGGGACGAGGCATGAGCAATCCGACCGGGAAAAAGAATACCATGAGCCGGGCGCAGGCCGGTTCCACCCTGCGCAAGGTACTGCGCTGTTTGCAGATGTACCGCCTGCTCTTCCTGCTCTCCCTGCTGTTGGCCGCCGCCGTGGTGGCTCTGACGCTGTACCTGCCCCGGCTGACCGGGGATGCCATCGACCTGATCGTAGGGCCGGGACAGGTGGACATGGCGGGGTTGTCTCCCATTCTGATCCGCTCGGCGGTGGTCATCGCCGCCACGGCTCTCTGCCAGTGGCTGATGAACATCGTCAATAACCGCATCACCTTCGGGGTGGTGCGCCGCCTGCGGCAGGATGCCTTCCGGCGCATACAGAAGCTGCCCCTGTCCTACCTGGATAGCCGCCCGGTGGGCGATATCGTCAGCCGAGTGGTGTCGGATGCCGACCAGGTCAGTGACGGCCTGCTCATGGGCTTCTCCCAGCTCTTCACCGGCGTTCTGACCATTCTGGGCACCCTGTGCTTCATGCTGACGGTCAACCCACTGATGACGGTCTGGGTGGTGGTGATCACGCCGCTGTCGCTGTTCGTAGCCTCCTTTGTGGCCCGGCGCACCCACGCCCTGTTCACCGAGCAGTCCCGTGTCCGGGCGGAGCAGACCGCCCTTGTGGATGAGATGATCGGATGCCACAAGGTGGTGGTGGCCTTCTCCCACGAGGACGAGGCCATGGAAGCCTTTGACGATGTCAACACCCGGCTGGAGGGCGTGTCCCGCAAGGCTACCTTCTACTCCTCCCTGACCAACCCCATGACCCGGTTCGTCAACAACCTGGTGTATGCAGGGGCAGCTCTGTTCGGTGCCCTCATCGCCCTGAACACCCCCTTCGGCATGACCCTGACGGTGGGATCCCTGTCCTGCTTCCTGTCCTATGCCAGCCAGTACACCAAGCCCTTCAACGAAATCTCCGGTGTCATCACCGAGCTTCAGAACGCCCTGGCCTGCGCCGCCCGTCTGTTTGAGCTGATCGAGGCCGCCCCGGAGGTGCCGGATGCCCCGGATGCCCTGTCGCTCCCACGGCAGGAGGTGGACGGGCGGGTGACGCTGGATCATGTGGACTTCTCCTACACGCCGGACAAGCCCCTGATCCAGGACTTCAACCTGTCCCTGACCCAGGGTCAGCGGGTGGCCATTGTCGGCCCCACCGGGTGCGGGAAGACCACGGTCATCAACCTGCTCATGCGCTTCTACGATGTGAACAGCGGCTCCGTGTCTGTCAGCGGCCATGACATCCGGGACATGACCCGCCGCTCCCTGCGGGAGGCGTATGGCATGGTATTGCAGGAGACCTGGCTCTCCTCCGGCACCGTCCGGGACAACATCGCCTACGGCCGCCCCGAAGCCACCGATGAGGAGGTGGTGGCCGCCGCCCGAGCCGCCCACGCCGACAGCTTCATCCGCCGCCTGCCTGACGGGTACAACACCGTCATCGGGGAGGACGGAGGCTCCCTGTCTCAGGGGCAGAAACAGCTCCTCTGCATCGCCCGGGTGTTCCTCTGCCTGCCGCCCATGCTGATCCTGGACGAGGCCACCTCCTCCATCGATACCCGCACCGAGCTGAAGATCCAGAACGCCTTCGCCGCCCTCATGAAGGGGCGCACTTCCTTCATTGTGGCTCATCGGCTTTCCACCATCAAGGAGGCCGACATCCTCCTGGTCATGAAGGACGGCCACATCATCGAGCAGGGCAACCATAAGACCCTGCTGGCCGCCGGAGGCTTCTACGCCAACCTGTACAACAGTCAGTTTGAAAACTGATCTGAACAGCCTTTTTGGGGGGACTTTCCGAAATAGCCCCCCGTCTTTCTCTGCTACAGTTCAGGTGCCTGGCCGGGACATATCTGCGTAATCCCATATCCCGTATGGATTTTTGCGCCTGGGCTTTGCCCCATCCCCCCGGCCCCCTTCCCCGCCGGGGAAGGGGGAGAGTCTATGTT
>CAMEON010000037.1 GCA_945929845.1 uncultured Clostridia bacterium
TTTTCCCGCCTGCTTCTTGCCGAAAAACTCGATGTACATCCAGTACATCTTGAGCTTTTCGCAATCACAGGCGAAAAAATCTGTACCGAATCTGCACCACCTCATTAAATCAGCGTTTTCCTAAGCATTCACCGCTGGAAGCGGCGGCACAGTTCGCATGATATGCCCACTGTCAGCACATACTAACCCCCGTGGGGGTGAGAGGATGGATGTGTTTGATGTCCTGCGGGCAGTCGGCGGACTGTGCCTTTTCCTGTTCGGCATGAGCGTCATGGGGCAGGCACTGGAGCGGCGGGCAGGGAACCGACTGGAGGCTCTCTTGGGACGGCTGACCACCGGGCGGCTGACAGGCTTTTTGACCGGCCTTGGCGTCACCGCCCTGATACAAAGCTCCTCGGCCACCGCCGTCATGGTGGTGGGCTTTGTCAATGCGGGGCTGATGACCCTGCGGCAAGCCATCCATGTGATCCTGGGGGCCAATGTGGGCACCACGGTCACGGCCTGGATCCTGAGCCTTGGGGGACTGAGCGGGCAGACCGGCTCCTGGATGCTGGATCTTCTCAAACCCGCCGCCTTTGCTCCGGTGTTGGCGCTTGTGGGCATTTTCCTGTACCTGGGCAGTCGCCGGACGGCGAGACGGGACACAGGCACCATCCTGTTGGGCTTCGCCACCCTGATGTTCGGTATGGACACTATGTCGCAGGCGGTGTCCGGTCTCTCCGACCTGCCCGGCTTCCGGGAGCTGTTCCTCCTGTTCCGCAATCCCCTCCTGGGTATGCTGGCCGGGGCGGTGCTGACGGCACTGATCCAGTCCAGCACGGCCTCGGTGGGCATCCTACAGGCTCTTTGCGTCACCGGGCAGGTGTCCTATGCCGCCGCCATCCCCATCATCATGGGGCAGAACATCGGCACCTGCGTCACCGCCCTGCTTTCCTCGGTGGGAGCCACCCGGAACGCCAAACGGGCGGCGGTGGTACACCTTTCCTTCAACCTCCTGGGCTCCCTGTTCTGGCTGGTTGTCTTCTGGCTGGTCAGAGCCCTGTGGGCACCGGCAATACTGGATGAACCTGCCTCTCTCCCCGGGATCGCCGGTATTCACACCGCCTTCAACCTGCTCTGCACCCTGCTGTTCATCCCCCTGACCGGCGTGCTGGAGTGGCTGGCTGTCAGGCTGGTACCGGATGCTCCGGAAAGGGAGGAACCCAGCCTACTGGATGACAGACTGCTGACCGCTCCGGCGGTGGCTCTGGAGCGGTGCCGGGAGGTGACAGTGACCATGGCCGGGGAGGCTGCCCGTGCCGTCCGGGAGGCCATGTGCCCGCCGGCTGATATGGATGAGGAGCGATGGCAAAGGATACAGACGCTGGAGGAGGCCACCGACCGCCGGGAGGATGCCCTGAGCAACTACCTGGTCAAGCTGAGCGGGCGGCGGCTGGGAGAGGAAATGGCGGCGGAGGCGGCGGGACTTCTGCGCATCATCGGGGATCTGGAGCGCATGGCTGACCACGCCGTCAGCCTGGCGGCCTCCGTCCGCACCATGGCGGAGCAGAGCCTGACCTTCTCCGAGGAGGCTCTTGCCCAGCGGGCCATGCTGGCCGGGGCGGTGCGGGAGCTGCTTTCCCTGACCCAGGCGGCTCTCCTGAACCGGGATCTGTTGGCGGGGGCGCAGGTAGAGCCACTGCGGCAGGTCATTCTGGCCCGGAGGGAAGCGTACCGCACCGCCCACATCCGCCGCCTGCAGGCGGGCATCACGAAGGGAGAGCTAAGCCCCTTCTGGTCCTCCCAGCTGTGGGATCTCACCCGCATCGCCGACCACGGCTCCAACATCGCCGCCTGCGTGTTGGATCTGTCCCGCCACCGCCTGACACCCCACGCCTCCGCCCGGGCGGCCCGGGAGGAAAGCCCGGAATTCCTGGCCGCCTATGAACGCTTTGAACAAAAATATCCGGGCTGACCGTTGTGTCAGCCCGGAAGTATTTCTGTCTGTTGACTTATGCCCCTATCACAGGAAATTCCTCTGACGGAATGTCCGTGTCGGGAAGAAGAGAACCCAAAGCGGACTCAATGGCCGCCTCAATGGTCTCCCACTCTGTCTGTGTGTAGTCCTCTGCATCCTCCGGTGCCGTGACAGACATCTGTCCGCACCGCAGGGTAACGGTCAGGGACAGGTCTCCGGTGGAGGACATATCGGCAGGCAGGGCACTGCCTTCCTCATCCTCGGGTAGGAGGGAGAGCAGGAGCGACACATCCATCGGGCAGGAGATGGACACAGACACCAAGGCATCCTCCCCGTCCAGTGCGGCGGTGAAGAACAGCTTGGCATCCGGACTGGCGGCCACCGTGTCCAGCCAAGCCAGCACAAGCTCCATGTTTGCCAGATCGTCTTCAGAGGGGATGCTTTTCCCGGCTTCGGTCTCCGCTTCGGTCTCCGCTTCGGTCTCCCATTCCTCCATGGCGGCTCTCAGCTCGTCGGCCAGCCTGGCGGCTCCCTCGCACAGGGACACTGTGGCAGTGACAGAACCGGTCAGCGGGTCAATTTCCATGTGTACGACGGAAGTCAGTTGATCGATAAGCTCCGCCACGCTCTCAAGGATCATGGCCTGCTCCTCCTCTCCCCATGCGGGAAGGGCAGGAACCGTAGCGTCGTCCTTGTCCTCGTCCTCTGCCTTGGGAAGCTCACAGGAATACTTTCCTTCCTCGTCGGACAGGTACAGCACCCCGTCCACCATAGTCAGGCCATAGGCCCCGGCCATGGGGATCTGCGCCTGTGCGGACAGACCGTTGGCGGCAGTTATGAGGGACAGTGACAATGGCATATCCGTGATGACCTGCATCCCGAACAGGGTGGTGACCACCGACAGTTTCCCGTCCGCTGTCAGGCTGATCCCGCCGCTGGTCACGAGACGCTCAAGCACGGTGTTCAGCGTTTCGGAAACATCAGCGGACGGTTCCTCCGGCTCGGTGATCTCCTCCGGCTGTGTGTCGGTTTCCGGCTGGGTCTCAGGCTTGGCCTCCGGCGGGTTCACCGTGTCTGTCTCTGTCTCTGTAGTCTCGGATGTATCCGGTACCGTTTCCTCTCCCGGCACTGTCGTGTTGTCTGTGGAGGCCGCAACCGTCTCGCCGGACTCGGCGGGAGTCTTTGGGTCTTCGTCCTTGTCACAGCCGACAAAGGAGAGAACCAAAAGCAGGGAAAGCATGACAGCAAGTAATCGTTTCATTCTCATAAACCATCCTTTCTGCGATATAGAACCGGAAGGGCTGCCGCACGCTTTGCGCCAGCCCCCGGAAAGTGAAATGGTTATTTGGATGCGCGCAGACGGGCCTCCAGAGCGGCCAGCTCGTCGTACATAGCCTCCGGCACCCGCTCGCCCACCTGGGCATAGAAGGCCTTGATGTTCTCCACATCCTCCAGCCAGGCATCGGTGTCCACGGTCAGCAGATCCTTCACCGTGTCCACGGTGATGCCGTCCAGACCCTCGATGTCGATGTCCTCTGCCTTGGGCACATAGCCGATGGGGGTGATGTCAGCGCCTACCCGGCCGGCGCACCGGTCAAGGATCCACAGCACCACACGGAGGTTGTCACCGAAGCCGGGCCAGATGAAGTTGCCCTCATCATCGGTACGGAACCAGTTGACATGGAAGATCTTGGGGGCGTGAGGAATACGGACGCCCATCTCCAGCCAGTGTGCCCAGTAGTCGCCCATGTTGTAGCCCACGAAGGGACGCATAGCCATGGGGTCACGGCGCACCACACCCACAGCACCGGCGGCGGCGGCAGTGGTCTCAGAGGCCATGATGGAGCCGACAAAGGCACCGTTCTGCCAGGAGGTGGACTGGTACACCAGGGGAGCGGTCTTGGCACGACGGCCACCGAAGATAATGGCATCCACCGGCACGCCCTCCGGGCGGTAGTAGGCCGGGCTCAGGCAGGGGCAGTTGACAGCCTTGGCGGTAAAGCGGCTGTTGGGGTGCGCACCGGAGGTGTTGACCTTGTCCGCCTTATCATACTTTCTGTAGTCCCAGGGCTCGCCCTTCCAGTTGATGGCGTGCTCGGGAGGATTCTTGTCCAGACCCTCCCACCAGACGGTGTTGGTGTCGGTGTTCAGGCAGACATTGGTAAAGATGGTGTCCTTCATGCAGGTATGCAGGGCATTGGGGTTGGAGTGTTCGTTGGTGCCGGGAGCCACGCCGAAGAAGCCATTCTCCGGGTTGACAGCCCACAGGCGGCCGTCCTCGCCCACACGGAGCCAGGCGATGTCGTCGCCTACGCACTCCACCTTGTAGCCCTTGTCAGCCAGAGCCTTGGGCGGGATGAGCATGGCCAGGTTGGTCTTGCCGCAGGCAGAGGGGAAGGCGGCGGTGACATACTTCTTCTGCCCGTCGGGATAGGTCACACCCAGGATCAGCATATGTTCAGCCATCCAGCCCTCCTTGCGACCCAGGTAGGAGGCGATACGCAGGGCGAAGCACTTCTTGCCCAGCAGCACATTGCCGCCGTAGTTGGAGTTGATGGACCAGATGGTGTTCTCCTCCGGGAAGTGTACGATGTACCGGTTGGACTCGTCCAGGTTAGCCTTGGAGTGCAGACCCTTAATGAAGTCGGGGGAATCACCCAGGGCATCCAGCACATTGTAGCCCACCCGGGTCATGATCTCCATGTTCAGCACCACATAGATGGAGTCGGTCAGCTCGATGCCGTACTTGGCAAAGGGGGAGCCGACGATGGACATGGAGTAGGGAATGACATACATGGTGCGACCCTTCATGGAGCCGGTGTACAGCTTGGTCAGCTTGGCCTTGCACTCGGCGGGATCCATCCAGTTGTTGATGTTGC
Organism: uncultured Clostridia bacterium; assembly: GCA_945929845.1. GTDB lineage: Bacteria > Bacillota > Clostridia > Oscillospirales > CAG-272 > CAMEON01. The sequence continues at coordinate 4,837 of CAMEON010000037.1, forward strand.
CTGCGTCCTCCTTCTTGGTGGTGCAGATAAAGGTACGACCCTCCACACGAGCCACATCGTTCTGTACCGTGCGGTGCAGGTAACAGCCGGGGAGCTTCTCCTGATTCAGCTGGATCAGCTCGCCGCTGGCCAGAGCCTGTGCTCTCAGCCCGGCGGCCTGTTCTTCGCTTCCGTCTATCCATACGATGTTGTCCGGCTGGGTCATGGCGGCCATGTCGTTCAGCCAGTCAAGTACGAAGGCGTTGTTTGTGGGATGATTCATAAATTTTTCTCCTTTTATATCTGTGAATTTGTAACTTAGTGAAAGACGCTGTGCTACAGTCAATCGGAGTCGGGACGGAATATCTACCATCCTGACCCATTATATATTTTACAACATTTTATGTCAAATTGCAAGAGGGTTTTGCAAAGTTACGAAGTAGACAAGTTGCGTTCACAGAATCGTTACATAAGGAAATTATTACAAAGACTTGACAAGAAATAATTTACATTGTATAATATTGGCGGAATGGGTCAAATGCCCAAAATGTAAACAAGAGAGAACAAAACAAGTCAAAACATGAAAGGGAGGTTTTCCATGAAAAAATTTGGTATTGTGTGCAGTGTGGTGCTGGCCGCTCTCCTGTGTGTGTCCGGCATTACGGTGTTCGCTCTGAGCCCGGAAACTGATGCAACCGCAGAAGCGGATCATGTCGGTGAGCCTGAAACCCTGGAGGATGTCATTCAGGAAGTTCTGGACGAAACAATCCAGGCGGAGGTCAATGCGCAGGATCAGCAAGAGGAGGCAGTCATTGAAGAGGAATCCGGATTGGCAGAAGAGGAAGAAGTGACGGAGCCGGTTGCAATTGTTCATGCACTTGGTTATTATTTAAGATCAGATATGGTGGGACCCAAGACATACTATACGCTGGATGAACTGAAGCAAATCAAGGATATATCGGATCCGTTTGAAATTGTGGAACGATTCGGAGTGCCTGACGAACTTGTTATGAGCAGTGGAAGTGGCTGGTACAATTGGTATAAGTATCTGTCCAGTGACGGGGGGTACGCCATCGTTTGCACATATTGGCCTGCCGATAGTTCTCCCATCGTGATAGAGAGTGTTGAGTTTTCTGACGAAGTTGCAGAATAATAGTGCATACCCCACAAGGTTGATTCATCGGGGTGAATGAGGGGCTTCCCCAGGCGGTATACCCTGCCGCCGGGGGAGGCTCCTCATTTTGCACAAAAATCACCCTGATTTTTTGGCTGGCTTTCCGAAGGTATTTACACACAATGGACACATATTTATGGTACAATACAGAGGATGGGGCTTTTGCAGTCTGTGACAGCCCGACTCGGAAACACAGGAACGAGGTGATCCCATGCGCATATCCCGCCGTGCCCGCATCCGGCGCTGGATGTCCACGATGGCTACGGCTCTCGGGGCGGTCTTCCGGCCGAAGAATATCCGGAACGCCTTTCGCAGTGTGACCCTTGGCTGGCGGGAGTATCTGTGCTTCTACCTGGCCCTTCTGGTCATGGAGACAGGCTTTTGCACCGCCGCCCTGCTCACGGATGCCAATCTGCAGCATGCCAGGGAGCAGATCACGGAAAACTATACCTACCATTTTGAGATCAATCACCTGGACAACGAGCAGATGAGCAACCTGAACAACGCCTTCTGGGTCGCCCTGGAAAAGCAGGATACCCTGCTTGGGAAGGTGTGGTATACCGAGGAGGATGACGGCACCTATACCTTCTTTGTCACCGCCCCGGATGGGGTGGATGCCGGGGACACATTGGCGCATGTCAAGGGGGATATTCTGTCCCAGATCTCCTCCGGCTACACCGTCCGCACCTCTCCTCTGTATGATTACGACACAGACTACAGGACGCCCTACCTGGCCTCCCTCATGGGCACCGTGCTGGCCTGGCTCTGCCTGTCGGTGGGGGGGCTTGTGGTGCTGTACCTTGTCCGGCTGGATCATTTCCGGTTCACCTACGGCATCTACATGACCTGTGGGGCGGACTTCCCCATGCTGTTCGCCGCGGCCGCCGGGGAGATGCTGGTCATTGCCGGGCTGTGCTTCCTGCCTGCCCTGCTTCTTGGCGGAGGCATCACCGCCGCCCTTTGCCTGCCACGGGGCGTGGCACTGTCCTTTTCCGTCCGCACCGCCCTTCTGTTCCCGCTGGCCTGCCTGCTGACCGCCTTGGTTTCCGTCTACTTCCCCATGCGCCGCCTGTCCAAAAAGCCTCCGAATCAGTTGCTGCTGGCTCGGGACAACAGCGGCCTGGTGTCCTCCCCCCGCCGCTCCTTCCGCCTGTTCGGGGAGGATTTCCCCGGCAAGTACGAGCTGTACACCTTCTGGCGGATGCGGAAATACTACGCCCGGCTGGTGGTGTCGGCGGTGCTGTTCGCCGCTCTGTTCGTGTCCGGGCTGTACATTGCCGATCTTCAGGTATACCGGGCGGATCAGCCTGCCTATGAGTATGTCATCACCTATGCCCCTGTGGTCGGAGCCGAGGTGGAGACGGACGAAAACGGTGCAGTCCTCCCGCCGCAGTTGTCCGCCGAGGAGGCGGAGGCCATCCGCACCGATGCCGACTGCTTCCTGTCGGATGTCAACGCCGTCCCGGGTGTGGACTACACCTTCTGGAACACCGCCATAGAGGGCGGGTACAGTATGTCCCACCTGCTGATCACCCCTACCCAGATGGGCGGCGGTGCCGGGGCCTATACCGTGCCCAGCGAGGAGCGGGCCTCGGAGGGGTACACCTACGCCCTGCGGAACTACGCCTATACCGCCGTGGATAAGACTTACATAGATATGCTCCTTGACAATGACCTGTGCACCGTGGAGGGCGACCCCTATGCCGTGCTGACCGGGGAGAAGCAGGTCATCCTGACGGAGGATGTGTACAACCAGCGTACCTTCCACTTCTCCCCCGGAGACACGGTGATGGTGGCCAAGTTTGACAGCCTGATGGGGAGTCTGAATCTGGTGGCGGATCCCCAGGCTCTTTTGCGGCAACAGATAGAGAAGTGTCGCTTCACCTATGAGGAATACACGGTGTGCGCCGTGATTCGGGGTCTGCCTGCGGAGTACAATATTTCCTTCGGCGTGACCTACGAGGACTTCGCCGCCCTGACCGGGCAGGAAGCGTCCCGGGACACCCTGTATGTGTACCTGAAAAACGGGACGGATTTTGAGACTGCCCGGCAGGCGGAGGGGGGCATCCGGAAGGCGCTGTCCTACTTTTCCGGCTGGCAGGTGGATTCCACCGGAAACTACTTCAATTCCACCGTCAGATCCACCCGCAATGCGCCGGGACTGACCCTGTCCCTGGCCGCCCTGCTCCTTGCGCTGTCCCCGCTGGTGTGGCTGTTCTCCCAGATCATGTTCTACCGCAGGCGGAAGGAGGAGCTGGATATGCTCCACGCCCTGGGTGCCCAGTCCTCCGCCCTGGCAAAACTGCATCACATGGCGGGCGGGGTGCTGTCCGGCCTTGCCTTCCTTGCCACGGTGGGTCTGTCCTGCCTGTGTAACTGGGGGGTCTACCTGCTGGTGACGGTGCTCCTGCCCCGGATGGGACTTCTGGAGACGGTTCACTACGAGTACGCCCTGTCGCTCCCGGCACTCCTTGCCTGCGTGGCGGTGTCGGTGGTCTGCGGATTTTTGTCCTGTGAGATCCCCCTGTACCTGTACCGGAGGCAGGGGTATACCGGAAGGCGGGATGTGTGATGAATGGGATGCGGGCATACACCCGGCGAGCGTCAGAAGGATTGGTTTTGCGCCGGGGCGGTTCCAAAAACCGCTGTTCCGGCACATGATCGGAAAGGAATGGTCATCAGATATGAGCTTCAGATACAGGAAAACCACAGCCCCGGCTGTTGCCGATCCGGCAGTAGCCAGCCCGGCCCAGCCCTCTGCCGAAGAGGCACTGTGGGAGGCGGGCATTGATAAGGAACGGGTGATCCTGGATGTCCGTGACCTGGTCCGGCAGTATGAGCAGTCCGACGAGGTCATCACGGCGGTCAACCGGGTCACCTTCAAGGTGAAGGAAGGGGAGTTCGTCGCCATCGTGGGCGCATCCGGCTCCGGAAAGTCCACCCTGCTCCATATGATGGCCGGACTGGACAGACCCAATGCCGGCAGTATCCTCGTGCGTGGGCAGGACATCACAGCCATGGGGCCGGACGAGTTGAGCCGCTTCCGGGGGAACTACCTGGGCATGATCTTCCAGAGCCATAACCTGATCCCCCAGTTTACCGCCCTGGAAAACATCCTGATCCCCACCATGATGTGCCGCAAGCCGGACAGCGCATATGAGGAAAACCTGAAAAAGCTGGTGGTGTCCCTGGGTATCGCCGACCGGCTCCACCACCTGCCCAGCGAGCTGTCCGGCGGACAGCAGCAACGGGTGGCCATAGCCCGGGCGCTGATCAATATGCCCCACATCGTCTTTGCCGACGAGCCGACCGGCAACCTGGACAGGGCCAATGCCGATGAAGTCCTGCGGCTCCTGCTGGAGACCCGTCGGATGCTGGGACAGACCCTGATCATGGTGACGCACGATATGTCCATCGCCGAGCAGGCGGATCGCCTGTACCGGATGGACAATGGCCGTCTGGAACAGTGTAACCGCCGTTCGGCCCGGCTGGCGGAAGAGGAAGGGCTGGGAGGACAAGAGCAGTGATATATAAGGAACTGCTGATTTATCCGGAGGCACATCTTCAGCACATCTTTTTCCGCCTGCTTCTTGCCGAAAACTCGATGTACATCCAGTACATCTTGCGTTTTTCGCAATCGCAGACGAAAAAATCTGTACCGAATCTGTACCACCTCACTCAATCAGCGTTTCCTTATAAACCAATGACGGTAGAGCCTTGTTGGATACAGCCTTTGGTATTGCTCCCCTTTTATTTCGTACTACTGATGATATGCCGATCATATTCGGGAAACACGGGTTTTGATGAAAAAAAGGTTGATTATTGCATAGAATTTGGAGGCACATAGTGTATGAAAAGAAAATCCATGAACGGGATTGCCCAAAAAATCGCAGTGAATGCTTTGGAGATGCCAGCATTCAAACAATCCCTGGAGACGCACAAAAGGGCTTTTGGACCTCTGGTTGAGCATGTGTTTGAGGAGGATGCTCCCTCCCTGGTGCATTTTGTCAATGCGCTCAACAAACTCAGCCGAGGAGATGCGGCCGGGAGTCATGCCCTGCTATCTGCTCTGAAAAAGACCGCTGATACCGAGGACGACCATGCCGCCCTGCTGTTCTTTGAGGGGTTAGCGTATGAGACGATGGGTGAAAGGCAGGAGGCACTTGCGCTGTACACGGAGGCGGTGGCGCATAATGACCGCTGTTATTTGACCCGTGTGAAGATGGCAAAACTGTTGCATACATCCGGAAACTTTTCGGACGCCGCCGAGAATTACAGGGCCGCCCTCCGCTGTCTGGAGGTTTTTCCATATGGAGACAATGTGCCTACTGTCACCGCATCGGTCTGTATAAATCTTGCGACTTGTCTGGCACACATGAAGGATTACGATCAGGCTCTTGTCTGGATAGAAAAATCCAAGCAGGCACGCCTGGATCTCCCTGGCAGAGATGCTATTGAAGGTCAGATTCTGGAGGCAATGAAGAAATCAGAAGCAGCAGACTGTCAATCGTGTTGAGCATATCTATCATCTCATCAATTATTTGTAATAGCCGAGTACGCTGTAACGATTAAAATTTTACATTTAAATTTGAAGTTGATCCAAGCCCCCGCCCTACGACAGATCATTTTGCCTTATCCTGATATCGGCTATCAGGAAATAAGTTCAAATTGTTACGCCGTACGAGGGGTGGGGAACTACCTTGCCCTGTATATCTACGACGCTGATGAAAGCACTATCGGCATTCCACAAAAAACAAATTTCCCGCAAGCCGTTGCAAAAAGCGGGGAAATATGATATAATGCAGGCGTTGTTTCGCAAAAGAGATACTTTGCGCACAGAAGAAAGGAATACACCCTATGGATGCAAAAGATATGAAAGTGACAGATGCCCCTCTGCGCCCGGTGGCACAGTTGGTTGCGGCTCTTGAAGCAGGCGCATTGGATGAAACCTTGGAGGCACTGGGCGGCGCAGGCGGTGCCCAGGCTCAGCGTGCACGCTGTCTGACCCTGCTCCACACCTTCGCCGATACCTACGGTGCCGACCGCCCGGCGGCCATCTTCACCGTGGCAGGGCGCAGTGAGCTGTCCGGCAACCACACCGACCACAACCACGGTTGCGTGATCGCCTGCTCCATCAGCCTGGATATGCTGGGAGTGGCCTCCCCCCGGGCAGATGGGGTCATCCGCCTGACTAGTGATGGCTTCGGGGAGGATGTGGTGGATCTCCATACATACACCGCCCCCGATGCGTCCCGCTTCGGCACCTCTGCGTCCCTTATCGCCGGGGTGTGCGCCGGGTTCGTCAGGGAGGGACACACCGTGGGCGGCTTTGATGCCTGTGTGACCTCGGATGTGCTGAAAGGCTCCGGCCTTTCCTCCTCCGCCGCCTTCGAGGATATGGTGGGCACCATTCTGTCCCACCTGTACAACCGGGGCGGAGTGGACGAGGTGTCCGTGGCGAAGATCGCCCAGTATGCGGAGAATGTGTTCTTCGGTAAGCCCTGCGGCCTGATGGATCAGGTGGCTTGCGCCGTGGGCGGCATCGTGGCCATTGACTTTGCCGACCCTGCGGAGCCTGTCATCCAGCCCATCCCCTTTGACATGACCGCCGCCGGGTACCGCCTGTGCATCGTCAACACCGGGGGCAACCACGCCGACCTGACCGAGGATTATGCCGCCGTCCCCCGGGAGATGAAGGCGGTGGCCGCCGCCTTTGGCAAGGAGGTACTCCGGGATGTGCCCCGGGCGGATGTGCTGGCCGCCCTGCCTACCCTGAGGGAGCGGGTGGGGGATCGTGCCCTGCTCCGTGCCCTCCACTTCTACGATGAGAATGACCGGGTCGCCGACCAGAAGACCGCCCTGCTGGAGGCCTGCGCCGCCGGGGACGGGGAGGCCCGTCAGGCCGCTCTTGCCCGCTTCTTTGACAAGGTGAAGGCCTCCGGCCGCTCCTCCTTCTGCTACCTGCAAAATGTGTATACCACCAGCCTTGTGTCGGAGCAGGGGCTTTCCCTCTGCCTCTGCCTGTGCGAGAGCGTGATGGGCGGGGAGCTGGCCGCTTACCGGGTGCATGGTGGCGGCTTTGCCGGAACCGTACAGGCCTGGGTGCCCCAGGGGGCGGTGGAAGCCTTCCGTACCCTGATGGACGGTGTGTTTGGCCGGGGTGCCACCGTGGATCTGCGGGTGCGCCCGGTGGGCACCGCCAGGATTTTGTGAGGATCGGGACACCCCTCAAGAACTTTATAACAGGTATCATGACTGTTCGTCACATGAGCCTGTCATGCTTTTGTGAGTATTTTACAGGGAAGCCGACCTTGCCGGTGTAAACAATAAATACCTAAGGAAACGCTGATTTAATGAGGTGGTACAGATTCGGTACAGATTTTTTCGTCTGCGATTGCGAAAAACTCAAGATGTACTGGATGTACATCGAGTTTTTCGGCAAGAAGCAGGCGGGAAAAGATGTGCCGAAGATGTGCCGCCGAATAAATCAGCGGTTCCTTAACAGTAAACAAAAACATCAGCTTTCCTTTCGTATAGGAGCCAGAATGAAATGAGAATGAATAAAACCAAAAATAACACGCCTGCACCGAAAAAGCCCATGAGCCGGGAGGCCCGGCGGCGGATGTGGACAGTCATGGGCCTGACCGTGGTGCTGTTGCTGTTCTACTTCACTGTGTCCTCCCTGGCGGAGACCGGGCAGATCCCGGCACTGTGCGGGCAGATCTGCATGGTGGTGTATATGGTGGCCTTCGGGGGGCTGTTGGTGGGCTACCTGGTGTATAACCGGGCCTTCATCAACAAGGATGTGACGGTGGATATGCTCCCGGACGACTGGAGCCCGGAGAAGAAGCAGGCTTTTGTGGATGACAACCGGGCACGGGCAGAGAAGTCCCGCTGGCTTCTGACACTCATCATCCCCTTTGTCTTTGTCTTCATGGCTGAGGCACTCTACCTGTTCCTGTGGAGAGACAACCTGGAGCTGTTCTTCAAGTGATCCATACCAATACAGAAACCAGTTGCTGAGGATTTTTCCATGACCTCCTACCGCTTTTGTACCCTGTACTCCGGCTCCGGCGGCAACGCCGCCTACCTGGAGACCCCCGGCGCACGGATCCTGATCGATGCGGGGAAGTGCGCCCGTACCCTTGTGGCCTCCCTTTCGTCGGTGGGCGTACCCATCGACACCGTGGATGCCATATTCGTCACCCATGAGCACAGCGACCATATCGCCGCCCTGGAGGTGCTGACACGGAAGCACCCCATCCCTGTCCATATGCTGTACGCCTCCGCCCGTCGCTTTGCACGCACACAGCCACAGGCCCTGAGCGCTTGCCTGAAACTGCATAAAGATCCGGACTTTACCGCCACCGTGGGGGATGTGCAGGTCACTGCCTTCCCCACCCCCCACGACAGCCAGGCGTCGGTGGGGTACCGGTTCGACATAACCGCTGGGGACAGCCGCCTGTCTGTGGGACTGGCCACCGATATGGGCACCGTCACAGAGTCGGTGCGTACCCACCTGCGGGGGTGCGAGGCGGTGGTGCTGGAGTCCAACCACGATGTGGACATGCTGATGGAGGGGTCTTACCCCTACGACCTGAAGTTGCGTATCCGCTCCCGGCACGGGCACCTGTCCAACCGGGACTGCGCCGACTTTGCCGCCGAGCTGGCGGATACGGGCACCCGCCATATCCTGCTGGCTCATCTCAGTGAACAGAACAACGCCCCGGAGCTTGCCTATGACGAGACGGCTTCTGCCCTGGCCGGTACCGGGGTGTCCCTCCGTGTGGCCTCTCCCACCGAAGTGACCATGCTGGTGGGTGAGCGGGATGCCCCCATCCACAAGATCAGCCGGGAGGCCGGTGCTGATTCACTGCCGGACAGGGAGGTGCAGACGGTATGATGCCCCAGACTGTCCGGTTCATTACGGTGGGGAGCCTGAAGGAATCCTATCTGCGGGAGGCGGTAGCCGAGTACCGCAAGCGTCTGTCCGGCCTTTGCCGGGTGGAGGAGGTGGAGCTGAAGGAGGCTCGCCTGCCGGAGGATCCGTCCCCGGCGGAGGTGCAGGCCGCCCTGGCCAGCGAGGCCAAGGCCATCCTGGCCGCCATCCCTGCCCGGAGCTACCCGGTGGCTCTGTGCGTGGAGGGGGTGAAGCTGTCCTCCCCGGCGCTGACCGAGAAGCTGCAGGATGTGTGCCGGGTGACGGGAAGCCTGTGTTTCATCATCGGATCCTCCCACGGCCTTGACCCGTCGGTGAAGCAAACTGCCCGGCTGTGCCTGTCCATATCCGACCTGACCTTTCCCCACCAGCTCATGCGGGTGATCCTGTATGAGGCGGTCTACCGCTGTTACCAAATCGACAGGGGAACCAGATACCATAAGTAGCACAGGAGACTTTCTGCCTGTGGTAACAGATACTTCTTGTGCGGTAAAACCGTAAGCAGGGGCGTGTGCAGACCAGCCTGGTTTGCATCCCCCTGCTTCTGCGTATCTGCGCACTGTTTCGCCTTCTTTCGCATATCCTGCCTGTGAGCGGACTTGTGCCGCTTGTGGCAGAGTCCGCGTATGCGGAAAGGAGTCAAACATATATGACAGGTACTGTGATACCGGTTTCAGATACAGAGAACCACACCCAGCCGGCTGTCCGCCCGGCGGTGGTAGCCATAGGGGGAGACGCCCGGCAGGCGTCGGTGATACGCACCCTGTCCGGTGCGGGCTACAAGGTCTCGGCGGTGGGGCTGGGGAACGCCGAGGGACTGCCCGCCGGTGTGCGGATGTACACCCAACTGTCCCGAGCCATGGCGGATATATCCATTGGCGCACTCACAGCCCCGGAAGTTAGCCTTCCCGGGGTGTTGTTGCTTCCCCTGCCGGTGAGCCGGGACGGGGAGACTGTCTTCTGCCCTCTGGATCCGGAGGTGCATGTGACCCTTGGGGAGGTGGCCGACCGGATGGTCGCCTGCCCGGGCTGGTTGCTTTTGGGCGGACGGCTCCCGGCGGACTTTGCCGACAGGCTGGCTCGCACCTGCGGCCAGGAGCGGGTCATAGATTACTATGAGCGGGAGGATGTGCAGATCAGGAATGCCCGGATCACCGCCGAGGGGGCGGTGATGACAGCCATGGAGCTGACCGACACCGCCATCCTGTCCAGGCACATGGCGGTGGTGGGCTACGGGCGCATCGGCCGCTTCCTAGCTGGGATCCTGCGTGGCATGGGCGCCGATGTGACGGTGTGCGCCCGGCGGGGAGAGACACTGGCTCAGGCCGCCTGTGATGGGAACCGAACCTTGCGCCTGACCGGGGCGAAGGAGGATCTCTTCCCCCTGTGCCACGGGTACGATGTGATATACAACACTGTACCGGCCCCTCTCTTCAGCCTGGGGGTGATGGAGGCCATGGATGACCGCACCCTGCTGGTTGACCTGGCATCCGCTCCCGGCGGCGTGGATGCCGAGGCCGCCCGGTTGTTCCTGGAGCAGGGAGCGGTCCGGATGGCAAGACCCCGGATGGTGCGGGTGCCATCCATCCCTGGTCGGTATGCACCGGAGGCGGCCGGGCAGGTGATCGCCGATGCGGTGCTGGACATCCTGAGGGGAGGTGCGTGATATGATCGGTTTTGCCATGTGCGGTTCCTTCTGCACCCTTCACAGGGCTGTGGCGGTTCTGGAAGCGCTTCGAGCCTCCGGCCGGGAGATACAGCCCATCATGAGTCAGGTGACATACACCACGGACACCCGATTCGGTAAGGCCGCGGATTTCATTGAAAAGGCGGAGACACTGTGCGGCCACCCGGTCATCCACACCATCCGGGAGGCGGAGCCGCTTGGCCCGGCGATCGCCCTGGAGGCTCTTGTCATATGCCCCTGCACCGGCAATACCCTGGCCAAGATCGCCGGGGGGATCACGGACACCCCGGTGTGCATGGCGACCAAGGCTCACCTGCGCTCCGACAGACCCCTGCTCATCGCCCTGGCCAGCAACGATGCGCTGTCCGCCAATCTGCGCAACATCGGCACCCTCCTGTCCCGGAAACAGGTGTGGTTCACGCCCATGATCCAGGACGACCCGGTGAAAAAGCCCCACTCCCTGGTGGCAGACTTTTCCCTTGTCCCCGCCGCACTGGATGCCGCCCTCCGTGGGGAACAGCTCCGGCCGCTTTTCAGGTTCTGAACAGGAAAGAGGTTACAGTTCAGGTGGGGGTACGGGATGCGGTGGGGAACTTCTTGAAAGAAGTTCCCCACACCCCTCAAGAACTTTCAAAACAGGTATTGTGTATGATTCGAAGCGTTATTCTGTCATATATTTGTTGTCGTTTTTCCAAAGGAGCCAGCGTTGCTGATGCCCAAAACAGCAGAAACGCCTTCGCGGGGGCCCCTCGCCCCGCTCTACGGCGGAAAAGGGAGCGCACGGCGGGGGTAGGTGAACTGTAACGGAAAGAGAACTTTTGTTAACAAAAAGTTCAAACAAATTACGGCAAATTGTGTTATAATAAACGCAGTATCCTCGCATATGTATGCGCAGGGTATTGCGTTTGTTTTACTATCCTTTATTTTACATAAGCGGAGGTAGCTATGGCAGATCTGAAAATGTTGGCCATCGACCTGGGTGCGTCCAGTGGCCGGGGCATTGTCGGTAGCTTTGACGGGAAGAAGATCACCCTGCGGGAGAATCATCGGTTCTCCAATGACCCTGTATTCGTGAACGGACGGTTCACCTGGGACATTCTGCGTATCTTCTTTGAGATCAAGAATTCCATCACGAAGACCGTGATCGAGGGGGACGATGTGTCCTCTGTAGGCATTGATACCTGGGGCGTGGACTACGGTCTGCTGGATAAGAACGGCCGCCTGATGGCTAACCCTACCCACTACCGGGATACCCGCACGGTGGGCATTACAGACTATGTGAAGCAGTTCGTCTCCCCGGAGGAGATCTACCGGGTGACGGGCATTCAGGCCATCGACTTCAACACCCTCAACCAGTTGGCCGCAGAGGGCCGGGATGATCCGGATATGCTGGCCCGGGCTGAGAAGCTGCTCTTCATTCCCGACCTGCTCAACTACTTCCTGACCGGCAAGATGGCCACCGAGTACACCATCGCCTCCACCGGTATGCTTCTGGATGCCGGTCGGCGTGATTTTGCCTTTGACCTGACGGATAAGCTGGGCATCCGGCGTTCGCTGTTCGCTCCCATTGTCCAGCCCGGCACCGACCTTGGCACCCTCCTGCCCCAGATCAACGAGGAGGTGGGCAAGAACCGCATCCATGTCTACACCGTGGCCTCCCATGACACCGCCAGTGCCGTCATCGCCGTGCCTGCCAAGCAGGAGGACTTTATCTACATCAGCTCCGGCACCTGGTCCCTGATGGGTCAGGAGCTGCCCCAGCCCCTGATCAATGAGGCGACCTGCACAGCCAACTTCACCAATGAGGGCGGAGCCCTGGGCACCATCCGCTTCCTGAAGAATATCATGGGTCTGTGGATCATCCAGGAGTCCCGCCGTCAGTGGAAGCGGGAGGGGAAGGAGTACAGCTTTGCCCAGATGGAAGCCTGGGCAAAGGAAGCTACGCCCTTCCAGTCCCTCATCAATCCCGACGACGCATCCTTCAATACCCCCGGCAACATGCCGGAGAAGATCCGTGCCTTCTGCAAGAAGACCGGCCAGCATGTGCCGGAGAGCGTGGGCGAGGTGGTTCGCTGTATCTACGAGTCCCTGGCTCTCAAGTACCGCTACACCGTGGAGGGCATCCAGTCCCTGCGGGGCAAGAAAGCCACAGCCATCAATGTGGTAGGCGGCGGCACCAAGGATAAGTTCCTGTCCCAGATGACCGCCGATGCCTGCGGTCTGCCCGTCTGCGCCGGGCCGGAGGAGGCTACCGCCATCGGCAACCTGATGATGCAGATCATGGCCGCCGGGGAGATCCATACCCTGGCCGAGGCTCGGCAGATCGTGGCCGATTCCTTTGAACTGAAGTATTACCAGCCCACAGCGGACAGAGCCGCCTGGGACGAGGCCTACGGTGCCTTCTGCAAATTGCTCTGATATGTCAAAGACCTTCCACACCCTTCATTCGGGGTGTGGGAGGTCTTTGGACTGTGAATGGGGGAGCCAAAAAACCCCAGTTACATGACCGAAAGGAAAATATCGAAAAAACACAGGCCGGGTACGACCACGGTTGCTGTGTGCTGACTGACAGAATCAAAACAAGGGAAAGGGATAAGTCCGAAAGAAGGCGGGGTCTTCTTTGGGGCGGACTGTAAGAAAGGAATAGTCGAATTATGAAAGATTCACTGTATGCGGAGTTGAGCGTTATCGGAATGAAGGGGTGTGAAGCCTTTGCCAAACAGGTAGACGGCTACCTGCGTGAGTGGCGACGCCACGGGGCGGAGGATACCTATCTGGTTCATGCCGACTGCCCCCGGTTTGGATCGGGCGAAGGAAAGGGGATCATTACCGAGTCCATGCGGGGTCAGGATGTGTATATCATCTGCGATATGTTCAACTACGGCGTGACCTTCCAAATGCACGGCATGACCGTTCCCATGAGCCCGGATGATCACTACGCCGACCTGAAGCGGCTGATCGCAGCCATCGGCGGTAAAGCCCGCCGTATTACCGTCATCATGCCCATGCTGTACGAGGGCCGCCAGCACAAGCGCACTGCACGGGAGTCCCTGGACTGCGCCATCATGTTGCAGGAGCTGGTTCAGATGGGTGTGGCCAATATCCTCACCTTCGATGCCCACGACCCCCGGGTGGCCAACGCCATTCCGCTGTCCGGCTTTGACAATGTGACCCCCAACTACCAGATGCTCAAGGCTATGGTCAAGGCTGTACCGGATGTGGTCTTTGACAAGGATCATGTGGTCATGATCTCCCCGGATGAGGGAGCTATGGGTCGTTGTATGTACTACTCCCAGGTGTTGGGCGTGGACATCGGTATGTTCTACAAGCGGCGGGACTACTCCTGTGTGGTGGGGGGAAAGAATCCGGTGCTGGAGCACAAGTATCTGGGCGATTCCCTGGAGGGGAAGGACGCCATCATTGTGGACGATATGATCTCCTCCGGCGGCTCTCTTCTGGAGGTGGCTACCCACCTGAAGAGGGATTACGGTGCCCGGCGTGTCTTCTGCTTCGCCACCTTCGGCCTGTTCACCGACGGCTTTGCCAACTTTGACAAGGCATACAGCGAGGGTCTGATCGACAAGATATTCACCACCAACCTGACCTATCGCAAGCCGGAGCTTCTAAACAAGCCCTGGCATGTGGAGGTGAATATGTGCAAGTATGTGTCCTACCTCATCGACACCCTCAACCACGATGCCACCATCAGCGAGCTGCTTAAGCCCTACAAGCGGATCGCCGCCCTGCTGGAAAAGCACCGGGCCGAGCTGGGCGAGCAGGGGCAGATGTCCCTCCAGTTTGACGAAAACTGACCGATAGAATGAAAACAGTAACTCCGGGCCATCGCAGAGCATTGCGACAGCCCGGAATTTTTGATCGTGACAGGGATGGTGAGTATTCTATACGAAACAGGGAAATGTGGGGTTTTCTTAAGGAACCGCTGATTGATTCGGCGGCACATCTTCGGCACATCTTTTCCCGCCTGCTTCTTGCCGAAAAACTGGATGTACATCCAGTACATCTTGCGTTTTTCGCAATCGCAGACGAAAAAATCTGTACCGAATCTGTACCACCTCATTCAATCAGCGTTTCCTTAAAAATTTCTGTGGCCCTCACTACCTCCACCGAGGAAATGCCGTAGTACCTGAAAAGCGCCAGCTCCTCCGGGCCGATCCGCTCCCCGGAGACGGCGATGGGGATGGCAGGCGGGCAGGAGACGGTGGGGGCACCGCAAATACGCCCCAGGGCATCCTCCACAGCGACGGTCTCCTGCACAGAAAAGAGCGCCTGCCGGACGGACATGACCTGCACGCCACCGGGGCGGGGCAGGGAAGGCTCCTCCACGCAGGCATCCCCGTAGGCATCCCCATAGGGGAGGGTATTTCCCCCAAGGGCGGTGGCAAGCCGGGCAAGGTCATCAGCGGTATTTTCCTGGGTGGCCATCAGCACAAGGAAGTCCCGGTCAGCGTACTCTCCTTCCACGCCCGCCCGGCGCAGTTTGTCCATGACCTGATGGCCGGACAGCCCCCGGGGCATACACACCGTCAGGCGGAGGGGATCGGAGGCAAGGGTGTGCCACCCCGCCCGGCTCAGCTGCGCCCGCAGACGGGACAAGGCCCCCACCGTGTCCGCAAGTTCTGCCCGAAATGCCTGATTGTCCGGGGAAAGGGAGCGGTTGCACAGATCCAGGGAGGCCAGGGTCAGGTAGGAGGGACTGGTGGAGCCGAACAGAGCCAGTGCCTCCCGAGCCTTTTCAAAGAACGCCGGAGGCAGGTGGGAGGACAGGTGCAGGTAAGCACCCCCGGTCAGCACCGGCAGGGTCTTGTGGGCGGAGTCACAGCAAAGATCCGCTCCCAGATCCAGCGGGTGACAGGGGGTGGGCAGGAAGTGCAGGTACGCACCGTGGGCGTTGTCCACCAGGAGCCATGTCCCGTGACGGTGGCATATGTCGGCCATAGCCCGGATGTCCGCCATGCCCCCCAGGTAGTCGGGGCTGGTCAGGTATACCGCCACCGGCGGGGTGGGCAGGCTGTCCAACGCCTGCTCCAAGACCGCAGGCGTGACCGGGCAACTGCACAGGGAACGGCTTTCGGTAGGCCAGAGCCAGGCGACCCGGAAGTCCAGCAGTGCCGCCGCATACACAAAGGACTTATGCACATTCCGGGCGGCCAGGATCAGAGGCTCCCGCCCGGCGGGACGGGCATAGAGTGCCAGGTACAGCATGGCCCGGATGCACTGGCTGGAGCCTTCCGTGGCGTAGTAGGTCGCTCCGGAGCCAAAGCAGACCCCGGCGTTCCGCTCACTCTCCCCGATGATGCCCTCCGCCCGGTACAGCTCATCCGCCCCGGCGATCTCGGTGATGTCCAACGCCTCGCACCCCAGCCGAGGCTGTCCCTTGTGACCCGGCATATGCAGCCGGGCGGTGCCGGACTTTGCGTAAGCCGTCAGAAAATCATAAATGGGGGTATTCATGCCTCCGGTTGCCCTTCCTCATCGGCCTCCATGGCTTCGGCTACCTTCATCATGATGGCACATTCAATGCGCTTGCAGAACAGCTCACAGCCCGGCTTGTAAATACCCAGTATACTGCCGGTGGCGTGGTAGGCGTTGGCGGCGCATCCGCCGGAGCAGTACAGCCGTGCCCAGCAGTCTGCACATTCCGGGCGGGCATAGGCGTTGCAGGCTCGGAACTGCTCCCGCAGGGCGGTATTGGTCACGCCGTGGAACACATCGCCCAGCTTGTAGGCTTCCTCCCCCACGAACTGGTGACAGGGGTACAGGTCTCCCCAGGGGGTGACAGCCATGTACTCCGTGCCGGAGCCACAGCCGGAAATGCGTTTGTACACGCAAGGCCCGCCCTCCAGATCCAGCATGTAATGGTAGAAGGTGATGGGCTTGCCCTCTTTCCTGCGCCGGATCATATCCTTGGCCAGGATCTCATACTGTTCCTTGACGACCTCCAGATCCTCCGGCGTCAGAGCCGCCGGGTCATCCGGGGCGCAGACCACCGGCTCCATACTCAGTTCGGTAAAGCCCAGGTCAGCCATGTGGAACACATCCTTGGTGAAGTCTGGGTTGGCATGGGTGAAGGTGCCCCGCATGTAGTAGTTCTTTCCGCCCCGAGCCGCCACCAACTTCTGGAACTTAGGCACGATGCGGTCATAACTGCCGTGCCCGGCATAGTCCACCCGGGTGCGGTCATGTATTTCCCGCCGCCCGTCCAGGGAGAGCACCACATTGCTCATTTCCCGGTTGGCGAAGTCGATCACCTCGTCGTCGATGAGCATACCGTTGGTAGTCAGGGTGAAACGGAAGTTCTTCCCCTGCTGTTTCTCCACACTGCGTGCGTAGGCCACCAGGCGCTTGACCACATCGAAGTTCATCAGCGGCTCCCCGCCGAAGAAGTCCACCTCCAAGTTGGTGCGGTGCCCGGAGTGATCCATCAGAAAGTCCAGAGCCTGCTTGCCCACCTCAAAGCTCATCAGTGCCCGCTCCCCGTGGTACTTCCCCTGACTGGCGAAGCAGTAGGAGCAGTTCAGGTTGCAGGTATGGGCCACATGCAGGCAGAGGGCTTTGACCACATCGCCGGATCGCTCCTTGAAAGTGCCCGCCATCCCGGCGTATGTGTCCGGGGTGAACAGCTTGCCATCCTTGACCAGCTCCTCCACATCACCAAGGCAGTCCCACAGGTCTGCCTCGGTCACATCCTCCCGCCCCCGGTACTTCTCCAGCAACAGAGCCACGATCTCCTCCGGCTTGTGCTTTTCGTACAGGGCAATGACATCGTACGCTACCTCGTCCACCGCATGGACAGACCCGGAGCAGGTGTCCAGCACGATATTGTAGCCGTTCAACTGATATTGGTGTACCATATGATTCCTCTCTCTTAACTCTTAACTCTTAACTCTTAACTCTCAACGCCGAATTCTCGACGCACTTTTATCGGGAGCTTCCCGTATGAAGGAATGTCTCTCTCTGCATAAAAAGAGCCGCCCGGACAGGCGGCAGCTTTTTTACGCAGGCTGTGCTTACTTCTTCTTATTCTCGCACTTCTGGTTTGCAACGCCGCAGCTGGTCTTGCAGGCAGACTGGCAGGAAGTCTGGCACTCGCCGCAACCGCCGTTCTTGGCGCTCTCGCAAAGCGGACGGGTTTTCAAAGTCTTGATTCTCTTCATAACTTACATATCTCCTCTATCAATGTAGTGCTCTCGCCGGTGTCCCTGCCCGGTGGCAGGTTCCAGGGAACAAGCCCTGGCATAAGCCCTGGCAAATGCCCCGGAAGTTCGACCCGGCTACTTGAATAATTATATATGAAAATGCCCCTGTTGTCAAGATGTTTCCGAGGATTTGTTGAATTTTTTGCTATTGTGGTGTTACAGTTCAGGGGACGGGAGAACGCCTGGGGGCTTCTTGATAAGAACAGCAATTGCACTGTACGCAGT
>CAMEON010000038.1 GCA_945929845.1 uncultured Clostridia bacterium
AAGCGCACCCGGAAGGTTCTGTCGGTGCGGGGCACCAGCCATACCTCGCCCCCGGGGAGCCAGATGTCCGGCAGCTCCACCTGGATACCGTCCACGATCATCTGACGGAACAGACCGTAGTCATAGCAGATGGAAAAACCGGTGGCCGGGTAGTCCAGGGAGGACAGGGAGTCCATGAAGCAGGCGGCCAGACGACCCAGACCGCCGTTGCCCAGCCCCGCATCCGGCTCGCACTCGTACAGATCCTCCAGGGAGAAGCCCATGCCCTGCAATGCGTCCCCGTAAGCCTCGTTCAGTCCCAGGTTGTACAGGTTGGTCTTCAGGGAGCGTCCCAGCAAAAATTCCATACACATGTAGTACACCCGCTTGGCACCGACCATGTTGACCTTCTTCTTGAAGGCCCCCCGCTTCTCCGTCAGAATGTCCCGCACCGTCATGGCGGTGGCCTTGTACATCTGATCCTTGGAAGCCTCCGCCGGGGTACAACCGAAGTACCGGGCCAGCTTGATCTCCAGATTTTCCTTGATTTGTGCCGCATTGGGCTTGAGGTTTGTCATAGGAATCGTCCTCTCCTTACTTGTGCAGTCTGATGCCGGGCACCTGTGGCCAAAGCGACCTCGCCCGTCTGCCTGTGTTCTCTTCTTACTTACTTATTATACATGATATATGCCGGATTATTCAACAGGTAACAGGGGGATGTTTTGTAAAAGATATTTGAATTTTGTCGAACAGGCACCGACACCCCGCCCTCGCCTTTACAGCACCTTGGCCAGGAAGGCCTTCAGCCGGTCGCTTTGCGGGTTGGTGAATATGTCCGCCGGCGTCCCCTCCTCCAGGATGCGACCGCCGTCCATGAACACCACCCGGGTGCCCACCTCCCGGGCAAAGCCCATCTCGTGGGTGACGCAGACCATGGTCATCCCCGCCCTGGCCAGATCCTTCATAACATCCAGCACCTCGCCCACCATTTCCGGATCCAGCGCAGAGGTGGGTTCGTCAAAGAGCATGACCTCCGGCTCCATGCACAGGGCCCGCACGATAGCCACCCGCTGTTTCTGTCCGCCGGAAAGCTGGCTGGGATAGTCCCCCGCCCGGCTCTCCAGTCCCACCTTGGCCAACAGCTCCATGGCCATGGCCTCGGCCTCCTCCTTTGACTTCTTGCGCAGCTTCATGGGTGCCAGCGTCATGTTCCGCAGGACGGTCATATGGGGGAACAGGTTGAAATGCTGGAACACCATACCCATCTTCTGCCGGTGCAGGTTGATGTCCACATGCTTGTTGGTAATATCCACCCCATCCACTAAAATCTGTCCTGCCGTAGGGGTCTCCAGCAGGTTGAGGGAACGGAGCAGGGTGGATTTCCCGCTCCCCGATGGGCCGATGATCACCACCACCTCGCCCTTGTCTATTTCCAGCGACACGCCGTCCAGGGCGTGGATCGCCCCGTCGTTGTAGTGCTTTTCCAGGTTCTTGACCTGAATGACCGGCTGTCTGTCCCCCGGTGCCTTTGCCTCTGTGCGTGCATCCATATGCGCACCCTCCTCTTGTTTGCTGTGTCTGCGTTTCTGTGCCTGTGTCTGTGTCCGGATCCGTGCCGTTACAATTCAGCTTTTCCTTTTTGCGCTTCCCTTTTCACCGAAAAATCAAAGATAGGGGGCCGGAGCAAAGTGTATTTCTGCTTTCGGTAACAAAGGCATCGGCACCCAGAGAGAGCTTAGAAGATAAAGCCCGCTCTGTTTTACATAGATAATGTTTTGAAAGTCTTTGAAAGGGTCCGGGAAAACTTTCTTCAGAAAGTTTTCCCGGCGTACTCCCGTTCCCCGGCAGCCTCACCGCTCGGAGCGGCGGAGCCTCTTTTCCAGCAGGCTCACCAGGCGGGTCAGGATCAGCACCAGTACCAGATAGATGGCCGCAATGGCGATCAGGGGCAGGAAGTTGCTGTATGTAATGGAACGGATCTTCAGGCCGCCCTGGGTCAGGTCGGCCACGCCGATGTAGAAGGCCACCGATGTCTCCTTGAGCAGGGCAATGAACTCATTGCAAAGGGAAGGAAGCACGGCCTTGAAGGCCTGGGGCAGGACGATATGGATCATGGTAGGCACATAGCCAAAGCCCAGGGAGCGCCCGGCTTCCATCTGTCCGTTGTCCACCGCCATGATGCCACCCCGGATGATCTCCGACACATAGGCTCCGGAGTTCAGGCCGAAGCACAGGACTGCCGCCGGGAATTTCTCTATCCCGATAGGCAGGAGCAGGACAAAGTAGATGATCAGCAGTTGGATCATGACCGGCGTGCCCCGGATGATGGTGACATACAAGGTACCCAGCCAGTTGAGGAAGGACAGCTTGCCCTCCTTGTCATGGGTGGTTCGGATGATGGCAGTGACAAAACCGATGACTACACCCAACAAGAGGGCCAGCCCGGTGATGGCCAGGGTGGTGGCCAGGCCCTTGGTCAGGTATGTCCACCGCCTCTCCTCAATGAAGTTCCGATAGAAATCGTTGGCAAAGGAATGCCAGGCCCTCATCAGCGGCGTGGAAGCGTCCGGCTGATCCGAGGAATAGTTGTTCAACCCGAAGCAGTCGGAAATGCCCCGGCGCAGGGAGTTGTTGTTCTTGATGGAGATCTGCTCCCCCTCCCAGGTCAGGGTCTCGGTGGCGTTCACATCGTTCCGCACCGTCAAAAGGCCGCCAAGGAGCGTGTTCACGGTATCGTCGTCCAGCCACAGCTCCGGCGCATCACCGCCGGTATCGTACAGCGTCAGCGTGATCTCCCCGCTCAACGCCGGAGCCTCTGCCACCAGGTCAGCCATCTCCTGACCCATCCAGGCCAGGATGTGGGTGGCGCTGACCATGGTTCCGGCCTGGCTCCTCTCCAGGTAGTAGCCGTACACGCCGGTGAAGATGGCCTGCTTCTCCCGCTGGTACACCGACAGGATGTCCACCGTCTCATAGGTGCATTGCAGGATGATGTCCTTTTCCTGCCCGTATGTGACCTCATGGACTGTCACCTTCACCTGATCAGCCACCGACACGGAGCCATTGGCCACCTTCAGCGGCAGGCTTCTCACTGCCTCCCCGACCACAGCCTCCGCCTCCGGGACGGTCAGCTTTATGGAGCTTTGCCTGGATTGCTGATCCACCAGGATCACCACACCCAGCACGACCAGGCAGACCGCCGCAATGATCAGCCCTACCCATAATTTTCTGTATTTTTTCATCAGTATGCGTTCCTTCCCTGCCCTGGCGACACCGTCTCGGCGGCATCATCTGAAATACAAACATCGGGTTGGAGCCCCGCCAGGGGGGCCTCAACCCAGTGTTTCGCTGGCGGCATATATGTGCCGCCGCCTCTTATGATCCATTCCCTTCCTGCGGGGTCATCCCCGGGTCGGTCATGTCTTACTTGATGTACTTGGCAATGATGCTGTCGATCGTACCGTCGCCGATCAGCTCCACGATGGCGTTGTTGATCTGCTCCAGCAGTTCGGTGTTGCCCTTCTTGACGCAGATGGCGTAATCCTCATCGGCGTAGGGGGTCTCCAGGATCTTCAGCCCCTCGTTGGCGGCCACCAGTGCCTTGGCCGGCTCGTTGTCGATGATCACGCAGTCCACAGAGCCGCCCAGGAGGGCCAGCACGGCATTGTTCCCGTTGTTGTACCGGGTCACACGATCCTCGCCCAGGTCGTCGGAAGCATAGGTGTCACCGGTGGTACCCTGCTGCACGCCGGCCTTCCAGGTAGCACCCTCGGCGAACAGGTCGCTGTCAGAGGTGATCGGAGAGTCTTCCTTCACGATGATCGCCTGCACACCCTTGGCGTAGCTGACCGTAAAGTCAACCTCCTTCAGCCGATCCTCGGTGACGGTCATACCGGCCATACCGAAGTCCACGGAGCCGGCGTTGACCGCGGTGATGATGGTGTCGAACTCCATGTCCACGATCTCCAGGGTCATGCCCAGCTTATCGGCGATGGCCTGGGCGATCTCGGCGTCAATACCGATGATCTTCTCACCCTCATAGTACTCGTAGGGCTTGAAGTAGGCGTTGGTGGCCATTTTCAGCACCTTTTTCTCCGCAGGGGCATCCGTATCCTGGGTCGTATCGGTTGCCGCATTCGTGTCAGCCGTGGTTCCCTTTTCATCGCCGTTGCCGCCTGTGCAGGAAGCAAAAACAGTCACGCAGGACAGCACCAGCACAAGAGCCAGTGCCATGGTCAGAAGCTTTTTCATATTCATGTACTCCTTTTGAATATTTGGTGTATCTTTATGCGCTGTATTATATCACGGATCGGAATAATTTACAATAGGCATATCTCACAAATATGTGTATGTATTTGGGGGTACGCTTGGTTCTTTCCCCTGTGTGTCCTGCCTTTTTGGGTTGGTCGGCAGGTCGTCCGGACAGTGCCCGCAACAAAAGCACGGAAAGCCACCGCTCTGCAAACCAGGAGGCTTCCCGTGCCAGGTATTCAATTTTTATGCGTTTATGCTATGCCATACGATCCCGGACGGCTTACCTCCCGCCGAAGAAGCGGGGATTGACGGAGCTGTAGTGCAGGATGTGGGAGGCACAGCAGGCTCCGGTGGCAAAGGTCAGGTTGAACTTGGCATCGCCGTTGACCCGTGTCAGCCGGAGGATCACCCGGTTCACGCCCTGATGGATGGGAATGTGCTGGACATGAATGTTCTCTGCGTCCCAGCAGTCACAACCGGTGCGCTCGGCCACCAGTTGTCCGTTGATCCACAGAGCCACCGGTGCGCTGTGACCCAGCTGTACGCAGACCTCCTCCTCGCAGGGGGACACCAGCTCCCGTACCAGGTACACCACCGACGGGCCACGGAAGCCGCAGATGTCCTCCATGGTGAAGCTGTCCTGCCGCTGGGAGAACAGCGTCTCCTCATACCGGGTGTCAGCCTCCGGATCCAGGGGGGTATCCAGCTCTTCCGGACTCATGTAGGGGGTAGCGGTGTCCACGGCGCAGTTCAGGTGGAACCGGCGCACGATGTCGGTCTGGTCGCCCTTGTAGCCCGGCTCCTGCATCAGGTGCCAGTAGTTGGGCACCGCCATCAGCTTCTCGGTGGTGCAGATCGGGTCGGTGCGCCAGATGGGTCCCACCGCCTTCCAGGGGGTGGCCCCGGCCAGGCCGAAGGTGTAGGTACCGGCAAAGTCGCCGGCAGTGTATTGCACGGTGTAGGTATTGATCTCGGAAAGCTCCGGCAGATCCTCCGGAACCGAGATCATGACGATATGGGCATCATCCCCGCCGGCAGGCAGGGTGAGCTGTCCCGCATCCTGACAGCCCAGGCCGGAGACGGTGAAGTTCACGGTCAGGGGTGCGTCGGTGCGGTTCTCCAGAATCAGCGCCACGCTCCGGGTGTCCCCCAGGGCGATGGAGGCATCCGGGCGTTCATCCTCCCCGTTCTGATAGATAACGCTCAGCCGCACCGGCGAGGGGTCGGTGACAAAGGTATACGCCCTGTCCGGGCCGCCCTGGATGCGTCCGGGGTTGAAGACCTTGCCCAGTGCCGCCACATCCTCCGAGAAGTCAAATACGCTGTCCGACCGACGCTGGGAGGTCACACCCAGCACGAAGTGGATGTCGCCCCAGCCGTACTGCTTCTCCAGGGATGCCGCCCCCCGGACAAGGCCGATGATGGCCCCGGCGGTGGCGCAGGTGCAGTCGGTGTCAAAGCCGCAGTTCAGCGCATCCATACCGGTCTTGATCTCGTCCAGGTTGCCCTTGAGCAGGGCGGTCAGGGTGATGCCCATGTTCTGAAACATATTGGTGCAGTCGGGATGGCCGTACTTGAAGAGCAGCTTCCTCAGGATCAGCTTCACATCGTCGTACTTCCCGCACAGAGCCAGGGTGTCCTCCACCAGCTCCCGGAAGCGGCAGTCCTGGGGCACTGCCTCAAGGCCGGTGCGGATGAGGGCGTGCAGGTCGCAGGTGTGCTCATCCACCCCGAAGGCCGCCGACTCCAGGGCGGCCAGGAACCGCTCGGCGTACACCGACTCGCCCCAGTGATCCAGGCAGCCGTCCCGGGAGGCGAAATCGGCGGCCCGTGCCGGATCCAGCGGAGCCAGGCAAGCCCAGATCTCGGAACGGATGGGACAGCCCATGCCCTCGGTGTAAAAGTCATTGCAGAAGGAGCCGGAGGCAGGGGGGCGGATGCCCCGGAGCCAGTTCTTCCGCATGATGGCGTACTCTCCGGGGGAGTAGTCACAGTGGGTGACGAAACGCTCCAGCAGTTGATCCGAGGTGAAGTCCGGGCCGTACTTCTCGGCCACATCCAGCCACAGCACCTGGAGATCCAGGTCATCGTTGGGGAGCATGGTGTTGATCATCTCCGGCTTGAAGGGTAGCTCCAGGGGCATTTTGATGCCCTCGTAGGGGGCACCCAGGGTGCCGATGACGGTTTTCCCCAGGAAACAGCCGTAGATCTTATCCAGATACCTCTCGTAGGAAAGTTGTTCCATAGTAAATTCCTCTTGTTTCGTTTGCGATTTAGATATATATATATGGGAGCCGGTACGGCTCACGCATACATAGACAGAGCCAGGTCAAGGTAGGTGGTAAAGGGCGTCGGTCTGGCCTTGATGAAGGCATCCACCTTGCGGCAAGCCACCTTCCACTCCTTGTAGCTCTCCTGCGTCCCCCACCGCTGGATATGCGCCTCCATGAGGGGGGATATGGCATCATAAGCCGTCTCATAGGCCGCATCCAGTGCCGCCACAGCCTCCTCACCGGCCAGGGTACGGGCGAAGGCGGCAAAGCTCGCCCGGAAGCCGTCATCCTTCAGGCAGAAGGCGAACAGCCCCCCAAGACCCAGGGAATCGGGGTACAGCTGAGTCTCCCCGCTGTTCTCGTACTTGCCCGCATATCCGTCCACATAGTTCCCCAGCACCCGCCAGAAGGTATCCACCGTGGCCCGGTTGTCCAGCTCCGGCAGTACATACGGGCTGGTATAGCGACCCATCGCCATATCCATGTCCCGGGTCATGAAGCGCCACTTGCCGTCGGTGATGGCGATCCCCTCCATGGGCTCCCCGGTGTACTTCCACAGCTTGACATTGTTGTGGGGCCAGTCGGTGTTGCAGACATACAGCCCCAGGGCCATGTACTGCATGAAGCTCTCCAGATCCACCTGGGCTTCTATTTCCGCAAAGAGTGCGTCATACACCTCCCCCTTGGTATTCAGACCCTGCACCGCCTTCTTGCAGAGTGCCTGCCACTGAGCCAGGGCGTCCTGGCACCGCTGATCCTCGTCTGTCTCCAGGTAGAACCACACATTGCAGAACCGGCAGGAGCCGCCGTTGGCATGGCGGTCACAGTGCCTGGTGGTGTCCAGCTCACTTTTGATCACGGCCACATCCGCATCATCCACGCCGTAGACCCGCTTGACATAGTCCTCGTTCAGGTTCTCCCGCATATCCAGAAGGCCGTAGTACGCCCCGTTGATGTAGACCACCGCAAACCGGGACAGGGAGCAGTCCACCGCCGGAGCCCAGGTCTGTGCAAAGTTGTTGACCACACCGTCCCGCAGAAGGGTGGCGTTGGTGGGATCCACGGCGGTGTGGAGCAGGGAGTCATTGCCGCCGTTGCGCAGGATGAAGCTGTCATACTTGTCAAGCACCTGCCCTGCATCCTGACCGGACTGCACCACCCGGTCGGCGAACAGGGGGTAGGCAAAGGAGCCCTTGCCGGTATAGGCGGCATTCTCCCCGAAGTACCCGTCCTTCCGGGCGATCAGCTTGAAGGATTTCTGAGCCAGCGAACGGGAGGAACCGCCGAACAGCCGCAGGCCCGCATCCTGGGAGATGACCGTCTGCCCCGCCGGGGTGACGATCTCCACATGGGCCGGACGCTCCACCGTCTCACTGTAGGCGGACATCATGGCATTCAGATCCTGCTGGCTGACCGAGATCATCACCGTAAAGACCGTGCTGTCGGTGCTCGCCGCCCGCACATAGCTGTTTGTGACCACCCGGCTGACCCGGTTCCCCTGGCTGTCGAAGCAGGCGGCTCGCACCACCCCGCCGTCCCCCTCGTTGACCATCAGCCGGATGGGGGATGCGTAGGCGGTGGATGTAGCCGTGGGCACAGAGCCGTTGGTGGTATACCGCACCACGGTTCCCTCCGGCGCCCCGTCGGGGACGGACAGCGTCAGGGCCAGGCGGTCGGTGTACACGCCGCCCTGGGCGGAGAACACCGGGGCCAGGGGGTCATCCTCTGCCTGGTTCGGATCGGACGGTATGTCCGGTTGAGACGGCTGGGTCCCGGTCTGGGAGGGCTGGGTCTCCGTACCATCCGCACCGGGCAGTGTGATCGCCTCCCCGCCGGAGGTCTCCCCGGGAGAGGTGCTGTCCGGTTGGCTGTCCGGCAGGCTGTCCGTGCCGTCCGCCGTAGTCTCTGTTCCTCCGCCTGTATGCTGACAGGAGGTCAGTGGCAGGGAAAGCAGGATCAGCGTCGCCAGCAAAAGAGCCAAGGCTCGGAGTAAAAAAATCTTCTTGGACATATTCATTTGGAAACCGCCTTTCTGTATGGTCGCTGATCCGCTCCGTCATACTTGCCTATTATACCATATGCCACGGGGTTTGTCACCTATTTTCCTCAAGAAAATGATGAATTTTTTGTGTCCCCTTTATCATCCTGTCGAAAAAAAGGGCCGCAGAAAACACAGTCAGCTCATTTTACGCAGGGGAGCCTACGCATTTCCCCGATATCCGGCTGAACGGTACCCCTGATATGTTTGTATGACTGTCAACCATTCCCTTCCTGTTTTTACATATTGTTCACGCTATTCACATTCTTTCGGGAAAGGGGGCAGTGCAGAGCTCAGCGAAGGCATTTCTGCTGTTATGGGTCTCAGTCACGCACCAGCTCCGCCGAAGCCCCCTCCGGAAAGCGACAAAAAAGGGGTAGGATCCTACCCCGGGCAAGAGACGGATGATCATTGCTTGGAAAGGGGAGAAAGACCGGAGCCTGCCAGCGGCAAACCCCGGTCTTCCTGTGTGTTCATTCCCCAACCGAACCGCAACGATTCGTCACTGGCCGGAGATCATGTTGGCGAAGTAGGTGTGTACGGACAGGTCGTGGTTCAGCTCCGGGTGGAAGGCTGTGACCAACTGGTTCCCCTGCCGGGCGGCGACGATCTTTCCGTCCACCCGGGCCAGCACCTCTGCGGAGCCGGAAACCGATTCAATGTAGGGCGCACGGATGAAGGTCATGGGTATGACACCGATCCCCCGGAACTCCCCCTCGGTGGAGAAGCTGCCCAGCTGGCGGCCATAGGCGTTCCGTCTGGCCACGATGTCCATGGTGGCAAAGTGCACCCGGGTGTCGTTGTCGATCTTCTTGGCCAACAGCAGAAGCCCGGCGCAGGTGCCGAACACCGGAAGTCCCTTCTCTATCCTGTCCTTCAGCGGGTCAAACAGCGCCAGCTCCCGCATCAGCTTCCCCTGCACCGTGCTCTCCCCGCCGGGGATGATCAGCCCGTCGAAGGGGGTGTCCAGATCCCGCCTCTGCCGGATCTCAAAGGAGGGAATGCCCAGGCGGGCCAGCATCTTCTCATGCTCTATGAATGCTCCCTGCAAAGCAAGCACTGCGATACGCATGGATCACTTGCCTCTCTCTGCCATCAGGAGCTGGATCTCCTGCTCGTTGATGCCCACCATGGCCTCGCCCAGATCCTCGGACAGCTCGGCCAGCATCTTGGCATCCGTGAAGTTGGTCACAGCCTTGACAATGGCGGCCGCACGCTTCTCGGGGTTGCCGGACTTGAAGATGCCGGAGCCGACGAAGACGCCCTCGGCACCCAGCTGCATCATCAGGGCGGCATCCGCCGGAGTGGCCACGCCGCCTGCGGCGAAGTTCACCACGGGGAGCTTCTTGTTCTCATGTACATACAGCACCAGGTCGTAGGGAACCTGCAACTGCTTGGCCGCATCGAACAGCTCATCCTCGGACATGGAGCCAATGCGGCGGATCTCGGACTGCATCATGCGCATATGCCGGACAGCCTGCACCACATCTCCGGTACCCGGCTCGCCCTTGGTGCGGATCATGGAAGCACCCTCGTTGATGCGGCGGAGTGCCTCGCCCAGATCCTTGGCACCGCAGACAAAGGGCACATCAAAGGCGGTCTTGTCAATATGGTACTTGTCATCGGCGGGAGAAAGCACCTCGCTCTCGTCGATGTAGTCGATCTCAATGGCCTGCAGGATCTGCGCCTCCACGAAGTGTCCGATCCGGCACTTGGCCATGACCGGAATGCTGACAGCGTCCTGGATCCCCTTGATCATCTTGGGGTCGCTCATACGGGACACGCCGCCTGCGGCCCGGATGTCCGCCGGGATGCGCTCCAGTGCCATGACAGCGCAGGCTCCGGCGGCCTCGGCGATCCTGGCCTGCTCCGGCGTGGTGACATCCATGATCACGCCGCCCTTGAGCATCTGGGCAAGGTTCTTGTTCAGTTCAAATCTCTTGTTTTCCATACTGGTCTTTCCTTTCCATCTCTGCTTCCCGGGAAAATTTCTGAAAGATTCACAAATTCCCCTTGCATTTTTTTGTTGACTATATTATAATCCTGTTTGGTATCATGTAAATACCCATAATTCGATTTTTTAATAATACCAGATGGAGGCCACCATGTTTCTGTATGATCTGGAGCAGGCGGACGGACACGCACTGTATGAAAAGCTCACCGGCTGTATTCGCCGGGATATTCTGTCCGGGCGGTTGGTCGCCGGTACCCGCCTGCCCTCCAAGCGGCAGGCCGCCACCATGCTGGGGGTCAGCGTGGTGACGGTGATGGGAGCTTACGAACAGCTCCTGGCGGAGGGGTACATCCTCCCCGTCCAGCGGAAGGGATACTATGTAGCCAAACTGGAACAGCGGCCCTTTGCCGGGCAGGACAAGCCTGTCCGGCCCCCGGTACCGCCCGCACCGGAAAGCGAAGAAAGCAGGGCCAATGCCCTGCCCTCGGCGGGCGCATGGCCCGACGGCACAGACATCCCCTCCGACCGGGAGGTAATCGACCTGGTGCAGAACAATGTGCCCCCCGACCTTTTCCCCCTGTCGGTGTGGAACCGCCTGTCCCGCCGGGTGTACGCCGAGGCCGGGCAGGCCCTTTTGCGGCGGGTGCCCTACAACGGTCTGCCCGCCCTGCGGCAGGCCATTGCGGACAGCCTGTATGAAAGCCGGGGCATTGTGGCCACCCCGGATCAGATCCTGGTCAGTGCCGGGAACGAGATGCTGTACAGCACCCTTCTGTCCTTCTTCAGCCGGGAGCAGATCTTCGGGGTGGAGGATCCCGGCTACCGGCTGATCGCCCGGCTGTACCGGGAGAACGGTGCGTCCGTCCGTTACCTGCCGCTGGACAGTCAGGGCGTGATGCCGCAGGCGTTGGAGTCCTCCGGCACCACCGTTCTGCACATTTCCCCCGCCCACCATTTTCCCACCGGCATCGTGACCCCGGCAGGCCGGCGGCAGGAGCTGCTTGCCTGGCTGGAGGCTTCCCCCGGACGGTACATCATTGAGGATGACTACGACAGTGAGTTCCGTATGTCCGGCCGACCCATTCCCTCCCTTCAGCGGCTGGACACCACCGGGCGGGTCGTGTACATCAATACCTTTACCAAAACCGTGGCCCCCTCCCTGCGCATCGGGTACGCCGTCCTGCCGCCGACCCTCTGTCAGTCCTACCGGGAGCGGTTCGGGTGGCTGTCCTGCCCGGTGGCGGTGCCGGAGCAGTACATCCTGGCCGCCTTCATGGCGGACGGCTCTCTCTCCCGCCACATCAACCGGATGCGCACCCGGTGCCGGGCCCTGCGTGACAGCCTGCTGGCCGCCCTTGACAGTGCCCGGCAGGCGGGACGGTACACCGTGTCCATGGCCGACGGGGGACTGCACTTCCTGCTGAAGGTAGACACAGGTCTTTCAGACGCCGACCTGTGCCGGGCCGCCGCCCGGGAGGGCATCCGGGTGCTGACCCTGGGTCATTACTTTGCCGTCCCGCCTGCCGAGGATACCCACACCCTGGTCATCAACTACGCCGGCCTCTCGGAAAAACAGGCGGCGGAATTTGCAGAACGCCTTGACAAAATTCTGGGAAGGGAGTAAAATGGTGGCATTGGCAGGGACGGAGCGCACTGTGTCTGTCCTTACCGCAACAGCTCCGGCATATCCCGCCACATGTTGTCAATGAAGATCCCGTACCCGGTGGTGGGGTCGTTGATCAGCACATGGGTGACAGCACCCACCAGCTTCCCGTTCTGTAGGACAGGACTGCCGGACATGCCCTGGACGATGCCTCCGGTCTTGGACAGGAGGGTAGGGTCAGTCACGGTGATGGTGAAGCATTTGGAGCCGGTGGCCGTGACATCCACCGCCGTGATGTTGACAGCGTAGTCCCGTATCTTCCCGTCATCCAGGGTACAGCGGACGGTGGCCGGGCCTTCCTTTACCTCCCGGCGGGTGGCCACAGGGCAGAGCGCATCCAGCCCGGCCGGCAGGGTGGAGAAGATGCCGAACACGCCGCAGGGGGTGTTCCCAACCAGCGTACCGGTCTTACCGGGGTTGAAATAACCCTTGATGGCACCGGGATCGCCGGCTACCCCTTTGTCAATGCCGCTGACGGTCACATCCGTCACCTGGCCCCGGCCAATGGGGATCAGCTCCCCGGTGTCGCCGTCACAGATGCCGTGCCCCAACCCGGCGAAAGCCTGGGTGCCGGGCACGATGAAGGTCACGGTCCCAATGCCTGCCCCGCTGTCACGCACCCAGATGCCTGTCTTGTACCGATTCTCCTCCTTGGAAAACCGGGGCGTGACCGTCACGGTCACGGTCACTGTGGCGGGAGCGGATTCACTCTGCCCGGCACGGGTGCCCTTCTTTTCCTCCGTCCGTCGGACAGTCAGAGTCAGAGGCTTGCCGCCGGAATTTTCCACCGCCTCGGTCAGCTCCGCCGCACTGCCAAGGGGCTTGCCGCCCAGGTGGGTGATCACATCCCGCACCCGAAGCCCGGCCTCCCGGGCGGGATTGCAGGCTTCCTGACCGGATGTGCCGCCGCCGATGTCGCAGAAGCCCACCACCAACACCCCTTCGGTGTAAAACTTCACGCCGAAGGGCATGCCGCCCACATATACCTGGGTCGGCCCGTCGACGGCAGGCTGTCCGCCTCCCGGTGCGGCGGCAGTCGGCAGGATGCATGCGCAGACTGTCAGGAGCACCGCCGTACACAGACCCAGCCACTTGCTGTATTTCTTTTTCATGATACCTTGTCCTTTGCTTTGCATGGATTTTTCTGAACTGAAATGATTTGGATGTTCCGGGCCGCTTTGCGTTCATGCCGATGTCAGACCGCAGACCGCCAGAGCCCGCCTGATTACTTTGCACCGAACGGGCGACCGTCATGCGGCTGTCGGGTGTAACAGTTTCTGCGGATTATGGCTTGTTTTTGCGTTTTCAAAAACAATATATAAGAAGTATGCGGCACTCGCCTGTCCCGCATACCGCCCCATCACGGGAAAATTTTTTGTTTTTCAAGCATAAAAGCTCCAGTAACCAAAATATCACAAGATAACGCCCCGAACAGTATATATAAAAATGTTTTGAAAGTTCTTGAAGGGTGTCCCCGTACTCCCGTCCACAGAAAGGAGCCGCCCATGAGTGCCGCAAAAAGAAGCCCTGCTGCCCCGGTGCCGGGGGCAGTCACCCCAGAGGAGGCTCTGCACTTTGCCGCCGTAGCCCGGGAGATCATGAGTCAGCCCCTGACCGAGACCCAGGGGCAGGCCGGCATCGGCACCCTGCGGGAGAAACGGCTGCATCTGGTGCTGAAGACATACATCTGCCCGGATGTGTCCTGCCACGAGCGACGGCTGTCCCCCGGGAACCGGCGGGACGGCATGGTGGCGGATGTGCTGACAGAGGACGGGCGGATCTATGAGATCCAGACCGGCGGCCTCTACCCCCTCAAAAAGAAGATCGCCTGGTACCTGGAAAACACCGACTGCCCGGTGACGGTGGTTCATCCCCTCCCGGCGGTCAAGTACCTGTCCTGGATCAGCCCCACTGACGGGCAGATCCTCGGCCGCCGCAAGTCCCCCCGGCGGGGCAAGGTCACGGATGTGGCCCCCCAGCTGTACTGGCTGTCGGACTTTGTGGGGAACCCCCGCTTTTCCCTCTGCCTGCTCTTCCTGGACATGGAGGAGTACCGCTTTCAGGATGGCTGGGGACGGGATGGCAAGCGGGGCTCCAACCGGTACGAGCGGTTCCCTACCGCCCTGCGGGGGCGGGTGGAGCTGACCACCCCGGCACAGTACGCCGCCTGTTTCCTGCCCCCTTCCCTGCCCACCACCCCCTTCACCGCCGCCCAGTATGCCACGGCCACCGGCATCCGGGGGAAGGCCACTTATGGCGTCCTGCACCTGCTGGTCAGGCTGGGGGTATTGCAACAGGCGGAGAAGGCCGGGCGGAGTCAGTGCTTCCTGCGGGCTTCCGCCGGGGAACTGTCAGAAACCGCCCCATCACCGATATGCCCGGAATGAAAGGAGTTTTTCCCATGCGTACCAACACAGGCCTTGTTTCCGTCACCTTCCGCCGCCTGTCCCCGGACGACATCATTGCCCGAGCCGCCGCCGCAGGTCTCTGTTGCATCGAGTGGGGGAGTGATGTCCATGTGCCGGCAGGCAACAGCAACAGTAACAAGAACAGCAACCTTGAGAATGCCCGCCGGGTGGGGGAGGCCACCCGGGCGGCGGGTCTTTCTGTGTCCTCCTACGGCACCTACTACCGGTTGGGGCAGGGTCAGTGCTTCCGGGAGTACCTGGACACTGCCCAGGCACTGGGTGCCCCCCTGTTGCGCCTGTGGGCGGGTACCCGGGGCAGTGCCGCCACCGACCCGGACACCCGCCGCCGGTGGGTGGAGGAGGCCAGGCGCATCGCCGGGGAGGCCGCCGACCGGGGGCTTACCGTCGCCTTTGAGTACCATCCCGGCACCCTGACCGACAGTGCCGCCTCCGCCCTCCGCCTGATGGAGGAAGTGGATCATCCGGCGGCCCGCCTGTACTGGCAGCCGGACTTCTCCAAGCCGGAGGAGGAGCTGCTGGCGGGGCTGGACACGGTCCTCCCCTTTGTGGAGATGGTGCATGTCTTCACCTGGCGTCCGGACGGCACCCGCCTGCCCCTGTCCTGCGGGCAGGACTTCTGGATGCGGGCACTGGGCCGCTTCCCGAACCTTGAGAAAAAGAAGCTGCTCCTGGAGTTTCTCCCCGGAGACGATCCCGCCCTCCTGCCCCGGGAGGCAGAGACGCTCCGGCGGTATAGAGATACGGCGGGAAACTTCTTGAAAGAAGTTTCCCACACCCTTCAAGAACTTTGAACAGGTGTTGTGTATGGTTCGGAGCGTTATTCTTCCATATTTTGTTATCGCCTTTTGGGGAATCCTTGTCCCCGCTCTACGGTGGAAAAGGGTGAGGGCGGCAAGGAGGCGGAGTTGTAACTTTAGCGAAATGGAAAGTGAGGTAATGAACCATGAGTGAACAGGGATCCGTACAGTCTGCGCCGGTGGCGCAGGCCGGGCAACCGGCGAAATGCGGGGATCCGGTCAGGATCCGAGCCGCCTTCGTCAACCAGGGCGGCAAGGCCGGCATAGACCGGGTGTATGACCGGGCGGTCAGCGATCGGCTGACTCAGCTGTTTGACTTTTACCCCGGCGTGTACACCAAAGCCGACATACTGGCCGTGGTCATTCCGGAGGCGCAGGTGCTTTTCTCCACCTGGGGTATGCCGGTGCTGACCGAGGAGGAGCTGGCCGCCTGCCTGCCAAGGCTGGAGGCTGTGTTCTATGGGGCGGGCAGTGTGCAGGGCTTCGCCCGACCCCTTCTGCACCGAGGCGTGGCTGTCTTCAGTGCCTGGCAGGCCAACAGCGTGCCTGTCATCGAGTACACCACCGCCCAGATCATCCTGGCCAACAAGGGCTTTTTCCAGTCCGCCCGGCTGTGCAGTGACAAGGCCGACGCCCGGGCGGCGGCGCAGGCGTACTTCGGGCACTTCCGGGGCAACTACGACACCCCGGTGGGGCTGATCGGGCTGGGTGCCATCGGGGCCGGGGTGGCCCGGCGGCTCCGGGACTACCGCCTGACCGTCTACGCCTACGACCCGTACTGCTCCCCGGAGAAGGCGGAGGCTCTGGGCGTCCGTCTGGAGAGTCTGCCCTTCCTGTTCTCCCGGTGTCTGACCGTGTCCAACCATGTGGCCAACATCCCCGCCACCCGGGGTATGCTGACCTACCAGCTATTCTCCCTGATGCAGCCCTATGCCACCTTCATCAACACCGGCCGGGGTGCCCAGGTGGTGGAGGCAGACCTTGTCCGTGCCCTGCGGGAGGAACCAGGCCGCACCGCCGTGCTGGATGTGACTGACCCGGAGCCATCCCCGGAGGGGCACCCCTTCTACGGGATGGACAATGTGATCCTGACCCCCCACATCGCCGGCAGTGCCGGGGCGGAGTGCTACCGCATGGGAGCTTACATGCTGGAGGAGGCAGAGCGATACCTTGCCGGTGCGACCCTGCGCTATCAGGTCACGGAGAAGATGCTGGAATCCATGGCATAGGATGCGCCGCCATCCTCCTATTTGCCTATCTGCTTTGTAGGTTTATAATAAAAATTTTTGTAAACCCTGCGTATGTTTTTGCACAAATACCCTTGACAAACCATGCCTTTCGTTATATAATAGACGCACTGATTTCGAAAGGGAGGAGAGACCGTCATGACCGTTTCCGTCAACATCTCCATGATGATGTGCGTGTGCATGGATGAGATGTGCCCGTGCCTTGTTCGCCATGTCGGTTCTTCCCGTACACACATTTGACCTTGTGTCAGATCTCATGCCTGCGCCTCTTTCCCGGGGCGACAGGTATGCGTTTGGGGGAAGCCGATGCTTCCCCCATTTTTATGCAGTGATTTTCCCATTCTAAGGAACCACTGATTGATTCGGCGGCACATCTTCGGCACATCTTTTCCCGCCTGCTTCTTGCCGAAAAACTGGATGTACATCCAGTACATCCTGCGTTTTTCGCAATCGCAGACGAAAAAATCTGTACCGTGTCTGTACCACCTCATCAAATCAGTGCTTCCTAATCTGTATCGGAGTCGGATATGATTGAAATCAAAGCCCTCACCAAGACCTTCCACACCCGCACAGGCACCCTGACCGCCCTGGACAATATCAACCTGTCTATCCACGACGGGGAGATCTTCGGCATCATCGGTCTGTCCGGTGCGGGAAAGAGCACGCTGGTGCGATGTATCAACCTTCTGGAGCGGCCGGATGCCGGAGAGGTATGGCTGGACGGCCGGGATCTGATGAAGCTGTCCAACCGGGAGCTGTTGGAGGTGCGCCGTGGTATCGGCATGATCTTCCAGAGCTACAACCTGCTGGAACAGCGCACGGTGTTGCGGAATGTACTGTTCCCGCTGGAAATTTCCCATACCCCCCGGGACAAGGCCCGGGAGAGAGCCAAAGAACTGCTGGAGTTGGTGGGCCTTGC
Source organism: uncultured Clostridia bacterium (assembly GCA_945929845.1). Lineage (GTDB taxonomy): Bacteria > Bacillota > Clostridia > Oscillospirales > CAG-272 > CAMEON01. The sequence goes on from CAMEON010000038.1 coordinate 17,554, forward strand.
GGACAAGGCGGATGCCTACCCGTCCCAGTTGTCCGGCGGGCAGAAGCAACGGGTGGCCATCGCCCGGGCGCTGGCTACCCAGCCCCGCTACCTGCTCTGCGATGAGGCTACCTCCGCCCTTGACCCCAACACCACCGCCTCCATTCTGGAGCTTTTGCAGGTGATCAACCGCACCATGGGCGTGACCATCGTGGTCATTACCCACGAGATGGCCGTCATCGACAAGATATGTCACCGGGTGGCTGTCATCGACAAGAGCCACATCGTGGAAATGGGTGCTGTCAATGAGGTCTTCGCCAACCCCCAGTCAGACATCGCCCGGGAACTGATCCTTCCCCATGTCAAAACCACCGCCAGCGTCCGGGGCGGCCCCCGGGTGCGGCTGGTCTTCAACGGCGAATCCTCCTACAGCCCGGTGGTCTCCAACCTGGTGCTGGAATGCGGCGTACCGGTGAACATCCTGTTCGCCGACACCAAGGATCTGGACGGCAAGGCGTTCGGCCATATCCTCTTGGAGCTGCCAGACGACCCCCGGCAGTCCGGACGGGTCATCGCCTGGCTTGACCGGAATCATCCATCCTACAGTCTGGAGGTGCAGTGACCGTGTTTTCCGATCTTCTCAAACAACTGGTGGAGTCCGGAATCCTGTTCCGGGCTATATGGGAGACCGTCTACATGACCCTCCTGTCCACCCTGATCGCCTACATCATCGGCCTGCCCCTGGGCGTGATCCTGTCTGTGACCGCTCCCTCCGGCGTCCGGCCCATCCCCTGGCTGAACCGACTGCTGGGTGTGATCGTCAATATCTTCCGCAGCATCCCCTTCATCGTGCTGATGGTCGCCATGCTTCCGGTGGCCAAACTGGTGGTGGGCACCAGCCTGGGCAACGCCGCCATGGTCGTCATGCTGGTCATCGCCGCCGCCCCCTACATCGCCCGCATGGTGGAATCCTCCATCAAGGAGGTCAACGCCGGTGTCATTGAGGCCGCCCAAGCCATGGGCACCTCCCAGTTCCGGCTGATCACCCGGGTGTTGCTCCCGGAGGCACGACCCTCCCTGGTGGTGGGTGCCGTCATATCCACGGTCACGGTGCTGGGCTACTCCGCCATGGCCGCCACCATCGGCGGCGGCGGTCTGGGTGCCATCGCCATCACCTGGGGCTATCAGCGCTCCAAGGAGGACATCACCTGGGTCTGCGTCATTCTCATTGTCATCGTCGTGCAGGTCATGCAGGAGGTCGGCATGCGTATCGCCCGCAGGATCGACAAGCGAGCCAGACAGTGACGCCGACCCGCCCCATATCTTTCCCTTGTATCCTCAAAAAATAGAATCATAAAGGAGAAAACAACCATGAAAAAGCTACTCTCACTGATCCTCGTTCTGACTCTGCTTCTGTCTTTCGCCGCCATGACTTCCTGCGGCAAGAAGGCAGACGACAAGACCATCCGTGTCGGTGCCAGCCCCACACCCCACGCCGAGATCCTGGAGCAGGTGAAGAAGACCCTGGCAGACCAGGGCTACACCCTGGAGATCGTCACCTATGACGATTATATCATGCCCAACCGTGCTCTGGCTGACGGAGAGCTGGACGCCAACTACTTCCAGCACACCCCCTACCTGAACAGCTACAACAAGGAGAACAACACCACCCTAGTGTCCGCCGCCTCCATCCACTATGAGCCCTTCGGCCTGTTCGGCAACGGTGTCAGCTCCGTGGCAGACATTGCCGCCGGTGCCACCATCATCATCCCCGCCGATGACTCCAACGAGACCCGTGCCCTGCTCCTGCTCCAGCAGGAGGGCTTGATCACCCTGCCTGCTGATGCCAGTGCCGCCAAGGGTGTGACCGTGCTGGACATTGTGGACAAGAAGGGCTACAACATCCAGACCGTGGAGGCTTCCACCGTGCCCGCCCAGCTGAAGAACAGCGACCCCGGCACTGTAGCCGTCATCAACGGCAACTATGCCCTGTCCAGCGGCCTGAAGATCGCTGATGCCCTGGCCGTGGAGGATGCCTCCGGCGATGCCGCCACCACCTATGCCAACATCATTGCCGTCCGTTCCGGTGACGAGAACAGCGCCAAGATCAAGGCTCTGGTGGATGCACTCCGCAGCGCCGCCATCAAGGACTACATTGACAACACCTACAAAGGTGCTGTGAAGGCTGTCTTCTGATCGACAGTACATCATGTTACGGGAAGCTCCCTTGCGGGGCTTCCCTTTTTCGATCGTCAAACAAAAACGCCCCCGCCGTCTGGCGGGGGTGAGTTGTTTTGTTTTTCATTCCACCGAAATGATATAGTCATACAGCGGCTGACCACCGGAGAGCACGGTCAGCTCCGCCTCCGGCAGAAGGGCCTTGATGTCGCCCTGAAGCCTCTCGGCCTGCTCCGGCTTCACATCCGATCCGTAGAACACGGTGATAAAGGAAGCCTGGGGATAATTCTTCAGCATCTCCAGCACGATGACCCGGCGGCTGACGCCGGTATACCCGATCTTGCGGTCGCACAGACCCATGTACTCCCCCGCACGGATGCTCATGCCGTCAATGGAAGCGTCCTTCACCGCCCGTGTCACCGACAGGGTATGCACCTGGCTGAAAGCCTGCTCCATCACCTCCCGGTTGGCCTGTACATCGGAGGACTCATCGTAGGCCAGCATGGCGGCGATCCCCTCCGGGATGCTGCGGGTCTCCAGGACGATGGCCTGCTGGCGACCCTCCCCGGCCAGGATCTCGGCGGCCTGCTGAGCCACCATAATGATGTTCTTGTTATTGGGCAGGATGAACACCTGAGCCGCACCGGTGTGCCGCACCGCCCGCAGGATGTCCTCCGTGGAGGGGTTCATGGTCTGCCCGCCGGTGACGATCTCGCCCACGCCCAGATCACGGAAGGCAGCGGCCACGCCCTCGCCCAGGCAGACCGACACGAAGCCCACCGGCTTATCAATAGCCACCGGCGCCTGGCCGGCCTCATGGCCTGCCTCGTGGCCGGACTTGGCCTCGGCAGTCACCAGGGCGGAATGTTGGTTCCGCATATTCTCCACCTTCACCGTCTCCAGGGCACCGTACTTGACTGCCTCAGACAGCACCCGGCCGGGATCGTTGGTGTGGATGTGAACCTTGATGATCTCCTCATCGTCCACAAAGACCATGCTGTCCCCCAGGGGGGCGATGGTCTCCTTGAAGGCCTGCGCCTTCCCCTCGCCGGCGAAGTCTGCAGACTTGGCCACGATGCACTCGGTGCAGTAGGCGAAGGTAATGGAAGCGGGGTCTATCTCCCCGAAGTCTGCGGCACTCCGGGTCTTGCCCTCCTCGTCTGCCTCTGCCCCCTCGGCGGCGGCTACATCCTGCCCCCGGAGGGAGGCAAGCATACCCTTGAGCATGGCCACAAAGCCGCTTCCGCCAGCGTCCACCACCTTGGCTTCCTTCAGCACCGGCAACATCTCAGGGGTCTGCCTGAGCACCTCCTCGGCGGAGTCCACCAGCCGTTCGAAGAAAGCCTCCGGGTCGCCCTGGTACTGCTCGCTCTCCGCCTCAGCGGTATCTGCCGTCCCCCGCATGACCGTCAGGATGGTGCCCTCGGTGGGCTTGCTGACAGCCCGGTAGGCCTCGTTGGTGCCGCTCCGGATGGCCTTGGCAATGTCCTTGGAATCCGCCTTGTCCAGCCCCTTGAAGGACTTGGCCATGCCCCGGAAGAACAGGGACAGGATGGCTCCGGAGTTGCCCCGGGCAGCTCGTAGAACCCGATCCGCCACCCGTCCGGCGGCCTCTGACAAAGTGCCCGGCTCCACACGGATCTCCCGCACTGGCTTCATGGTCAGGCTCATGTTGATGCCTGTGTCTCCGTCCGGCACCGGGAACACATTCAGATTGTTGATCTCTGTCTTCTTGCTGTCCAGTGAGTTGGCCGCAGAGACGCACATCTGTTGAAATTTATTGCCGTCTATTTCCATTATTTATCCTTTCCCCGATGCCGGAGTCTCCCGCATCGCCAAAAAATTCGTTCCTGTAGGCAAGCCGCCTGACTCACCGTTGTGTTCCCAGGAAGAAAACAGCCAGCGTCCCGGGGCCGGAATGGGCACCGATGGCCGGGCCGGTGTAGCCTATGCGCACCTCCCGTACCTCTGGCCAGCGAGCCTTGATCAGACTCGCCAGATGGTTCGCATCCTCCATGCAGTGGCCCTGGCAGATGTATACCGTCTGCCCTTCGGGATGGTCTATCAGTCCCGCCATACGGTTGACCAGCTCCTCCACGGATTTCCGGCGGCCCCGCACCTTGCCCATGGCAATGAGGTGGCCCTCATTGTCCACATGCATGACAGGCTTGATGGACAGCATGGAGCCGACCACGGCTGTGGTGGCACTGATCCGCCCGCCACGGCGCAGGAAGAACAGGTCGTCCACGGTGAACCAATGGCACAGGCGGAGTCTGATGTTCTCCACATAGGCGGCCGTTTCCTCTAAGGTAGCCCCGGCCTTCTGCTTTTCGGAAGCGTAGTACACCAGCAGGCCGTACCCCAGGGAAGCCGCCAGAGAATCCACCGCACGCACCTTGCCCGGTTGTCCGGCGGCGGCCAGTTGGTTGTTCAGATCCTCGGCCACCACCTGGCCGTTGTGGCAGGTGGAGCTTAGTCCGGAGGAAAAGCCCAGGTAGAGCACATCCCGTCCGCCGTCCAGCACCTTCCGGAAGGCCTCCTCCAGTCGCTCCATGTTGACGGCGGCCGTGGTCACATTCTTTCCGGTGGACAGCTTTTCGTAAAAGGAAGGAAGATCTATCCCATCCGTCATCTGCGTAGGTTCGCCCTCAAAAGTCACTTCCATGGGTATGACCTGTACGCCCAGGGACTCCGCCCAGGCGGGGGTCAGATCGCAACCCGCATCAGCCAGAATTTGGTACTCTCGCATCGTATGTTCTCCGTTTCCGCTCTTTCTCGTGCGTCCGGGCAAATTCCCCCAAACACCCACTATGATTATACCCTGTTTCACCCGCAAAGTCAATACTTTTTCCGTTTTTTCTTTTGCGTGGCATTTTATGTGTTACAGTTCAGGTGGGATGCGGCAGAACGCCTGGAGCCGTAAAAAAGTCAAAAAATGAGCGGATGCGTGGGGTCGAGGGGTCGCA
>CAMEON010000039.1 GCA_945929845.1 uncultured Clostridia bacterium
CTTGCCTTATTTTACCTTTTCTGCGGGGGACTTTTTTTACGGCTCCAGGCGTTCTCCCGTACCCCACCTGAACTGTAACAAACTGTAACCATGTGCCCACAAAAATTTCGCTGTTTGACCCGCTTCCCCTTGACTTTTTAGCCAATACATGGTATGATACAGGGGAAATCTTTTGTGCACTGCATATGCACCACGCATGGCATGCGGCACATCGAAATGAAAGGATACAGCGATCATGATCTACATAAGAAAAATATATCTGGACGGCACGCCGCTGGACGAGGCACTGACCGTTGCGGAGTTTTCTCCCCTCCATCCCCACCCGGCTCTGTCCTGGTCCATCGGTTCCGACACCCCCGGCGGCGAACAGGCCTGGTACACCCTGACCCTGACCGACCCGGAGCGGGGCGCACGGCTGTATGACAGCGGCCGGGTGGAGAGCCGGGTGCAGTCTGCCAGCTTTGATGCCGCCGCCATCCCCGCCGGGAGCCTGCTGCGGGCAACCCTTGTGGTGGGCAGTGCCGACGGGCAGGTCACGGAGGAAGCGGAGGAATTCTTTTTCAACGGCGCACTGGACGACTTCCCCGGGGACTGGATCACCTCCCGGGAGGATCAGGGCGTCCGTGTCCTGCGCTTCTGCCGGGACTTCACCCCTGCCCGCCCGGTGGCGGATGCGGTGCTGTACACCTGCGGCCTGGGATACCACAGAGCCACCATCAACGGGGAGCCGGTGACGGATGCGGTACTGGATCCCGCCCACAGCAACTACAGCAAGGTGTGCTACTACCGGGTCACGCCGGACGCCGCCGAGTATCTGCAACCCGGACAGAACCGCCTGGAGATCCAGGTGGCACCCGGCTGGCGGAACAACCGCACGCCCTTCATGACGGAGGTCATGGGAAACCGAGCCATCGAGTTCTATGGAGAGAGCGTGCTGTGGGCTCTGCTCCGCATTACCTATGAGGACGGCACCCGGGAGGACATCGCCACCGGTGCCGACTGGCTCTGCGCTCCGGATCCCCGCACCTCCGAGATATTCAACGGCGAGACCTTTGATGCCCGGTGCAACCGACCCATGGAGGACTGTGACCCCGCCCCGGCTCGTGTGACAAAGGCTCCCGGCGGCGTCCTGCGCCCCATGACCCTCCAGCCCATCCGGGAGCAGGAGGTGTACAGCCCGGTGGAGATCACCCAGCCCAAGCCGGGTATGTTCGTGGTGGATTTCGGGCAGAATATTGCCGGTGTGGTGAACCTCTGGCTGTATGATCCGTTGAGCGAGGGATAGACCGTATCCCTGCGCCACGCCGAGGAGCTGAACGAGGACGGCACCCTGTTCACGGACATCCTGCGGGGAGCCAAACAGACCGACACCTACATCGCCGCCGGGGACGACAGGGATCTGAGCATGTGGCAACCCATGTTCACCTACCACGGCTTCCGCTACTGCGAGGTCACCGGGCTGTCCTCCCTGGAGCCGGAGGACATCCGTGCGGTGGCACTGCACACGGATATTCAGAAACGCTCCTCCTTCACCTGCGGCAGTGCCCTGCTCAACGCCATCCAGCAGAATCTGGTCATGACCGAGAAGGACAATATGCACTCCATCCTGACCGACTGCCCCCAGCGGGACGAGCGGCTGGGCTGGATGAACGATGCCACGGTGCGCTTCGAGGAGACCCCCTACAACTTCGATGTGTCCCGCATCTTCCCCAAGATCATGCTGGATATCCACAACGAACAGCGGGCAGAGGGACAGTTCACCTGCTGTGCCCCCTTCATCTACGGTGGCCTGCCGGCTGACCCGGTATGCTCCTCCTACCTGATGGCAGGGAAGCAGGCACTCATGCACTGCGGGGAGCTGAACGCCGTGGATGAGCTGTTCGACGGCATGGCGGCCTGGGAGGATTTCCTGCTGTCCCGCAGTCCCGACGGCACGGTGGACTACTCCTACTACGGCGACTGGGCCGCACCGGCCTACGCCTGTATCGGCGGGGAAAACGGTCACGCCGGAAACCTGGAGACCGACGGGCGCATCATGTCCACCGGGTACTCCTACTTCAACTGCGTGACCCTGGCAGACTTCGCCCGCCGCACCGGTCGGCCGGATGCGGAGAGAAAGTACACCGAGAAGGCCGCCTATGTCCGCCGTGCCTTCCTGGACACCTGGTTTGACCCGGCTACCGCTCAGGTGGGCAAGGGGGCCATGGGCTCTCAGGCCTTTGCCCTGTGGCTGGCCATGCTGCCCGCCGCCATGACCTCACCCGCGCCGCTGGACATCCTGCCCGAGGAGAGCCGGGATGCCGCCGCCCGTCTGATGCGGGAGGATCTGGTGGCCCATGACTATAAGATCACCACCGGCAACCTGTGTACCCGGTACCTGATGGATATGCTGGCCAAGTACGGCTATGTGGATGATGCCTACCGGGTGCTGACAAGGGAGGCGTACCCCTCCTTCGGGTACATGATCCAGAATGAGGCCACCACCATCTGGGAGCGGTTCGAGCTCAAGAAGGATCCCTCCATGAACTCCCACAATCACCCCATGTACGGTGCGGTCGGCTCCTGGTTTTACCAGTACCTGGGCGGTATCACCCCCACCGAGCCGGGCTTTGCCCGTGTCACCGTCAACCCCTGCTACCCGGAGGGGCTCCTGTCCGCCCACGCCGTGGTGGACACCGTCATGGGTGAGCTGTCCGTGCGCTGGTCCAAGCGGTACGGCAAGCTGTACCTGTTCGTCCAGACACCCTTCGGTATGACAGCCGACATCCACTTTGACGGCAAGGTCTCCACGGTGGGTGCCGGGTACCATGTGTTTGAAAAGACGCTGTAATGCGCTTGCCTGTCCGATGTTCTCCCGTTACAGTTCAGGTAGGGTACGGGAGAACGCCTGGGCCCTTCTTGAAAGAAGGGCCCAGACCCCCAAGAACTTTCAAAATGTGTATAAATTCATGTTCGATGCGTCGTTTGATGGTATTTTTGTCATCATTGCTCCAGAGGAGCCAGCGTTGTTGATACCGAAAGCAACAAAAACGCCTTCGCTGAGCTTTGCTCTGACCCCATCGCCCCGCTCTACGGTGGAAAAGAGAGCGTACTACGGGGGAGCTGAACTGTAACGGTCTCTCCCATGTCAGTCGCCGTCCGCCCCGTGATCTTGGTTCTGTGAAACTGTGAAAACAAAAAAGGAGGTATCACCCATGAGAAAGCGTTCTGTAGCGACCCTGTTGGTCGTCTGTATTCTTGCCGTGTCTGTGATGACCGGATGCGGGAACAAGAAGTCAAATACCAATATAGACGAATTGACAGAGACTGTCACAAATATAGACGAATTGACAGAGACTGTCACAAATATAGACGAATTGATAGAGAATGTCACATACACAGTGGATCTGTCGCAGTACCCTCTAAAGGAAGCAGAGTGGCTCTTTGGCGAGGTGCTTTCCGTTGAGAACGGGACACTTCTGGTTAAACCTTATTCAGCCGCTGATAGGGAGGCATACGGACAGGTGGTCTACATCATCGCAGACAATGCCGTCGATTTCAAAGAGGGGGATTATGTGAGCGCGGCCTTCACGGAGGTAGACCCCCCGGCCACCGAGGGCGGCCCGCTGATCATACGGGCAGAGGAGCTGCATAGAGATGGCATATATGATAAACCTGTCATCTACCTGTACCCGGAGACCGCCACGGTCTGTTCGGTGAAGGTGACGCTGGACGGGTACCTGACCTGCACCTACCCCGCCCACGGGGCGGAGGGCTGGCAGGATTTCACCGCCTACCCGGACGGCACCCTGATCTTCCCGGACGGCAATTCCTACTACTGCCTGTACTGGGAGGGAAGGAACGCTTCGGACTTTGACTTCTCCTCCGGCTTCTGCGTCAGAGGCAGTGACACCGCCGCCTTCCTTGCGGACATCCTGCCCCGGCTGGGGTTGACCGCCCGTGAGGCCAACGAGTTCATCATCTACTGGTTGCCCCAGATGCAGGACGCTCCCTACAATGTGATCTCCTTCCAGACAGAGGCGTATACCGACACGGCCAAGCTGGAGATCACGCCTGCCCCGGACACCCTGCTCCGTGTGTTCATGGCCTTCTACCCCAGTGAAGAGGCGGTGGACATCCCGACTCAGGAGATCACGCCCTGCCAGCGTCAGGGCTTCACCGTGGTGGAGTGGGGCGGTTCCCAGGTGGACGGGCAAGAGTAAGGAGCCCCGGTTCCCGTTACATATTGATTTTACACAAAGGAGATACAAACCCATGGAAGAATATCTGAAGCAATACCACCGTTGGCTGACCAGTGACCGGCTGAGTCGGGAGGAGAAAGCTGAGCTGGAGGCCATCCGGAACGACGACACCGAACTGCGCCTGCGCTTTTCCGGCTACCTGTCCTTCGGCACCGCCGGTCTGCGGGGCACCATGAAGGTGGGCATGAATGCGATGAATGTCCATACCGTAGCCTACGCCACCCAGGCACTGGCTGAGCTGATCCGGCGGGAGGGCAAGACCGCCGCCGGGGTGGTCATCGCCTACGACTGCCGGAACAATTCCCGGCTGTTCGCAGAGACAGCGGCTTCCGTTCTGGTGGCCGCCGGCATCCATGTGTACTTCTTTGATGAGCTGCGGCCCACCCCGGAGCTGTCCTTTGCCCTGCGTCAGCTTCACTGCGTGGCGGGCATCAACATCACCGCCTCCCACAATCCCAAGCAGTACAACGGCTATAAGGCCTACTGGGAGGACGGTGCCCAACTACCGCCGGAGCATGCCGATGTGGTGGCCGGGGTCATGGCCGGGCTGGATATCTTTGAGGATGTCCACACCGTGCCCTTCGGGGAGGCACTGTCCGCCGGGAAGATCACCCTGCTGGGTCGGGATATGGACGAAGCCTACCTGTCCCAGGTCATCCGGCAGGCGGTCAACCCCCGGGCGGTGCGGGATGTGGCCGACTCCCTGAAGATCGTCTACTCCCCCCTCCATGGCACCGGCTACCGTCTGGTACCGGAGATCCTGACCCGTATCGGCCTTGCGCACCTGTATACCGTTCCCGAGCAGATGGTCATTGACGGCAACTTCCCCACCGTGGCCAAGCCCAACCCCGAGTACCGGGAGGCCTTCGAGCTGGGCATGGTCATCGCCGACCGGGTGGGCAGTGACCTTGTCATCGCCACCGACCCGGATGCCGACCGGGTGGGCGTGGTCAGCCGCACCGCCGACGGCTCCTTTGCCACCATCACCGGCAACCAGATGGGGGCACTGCTCCTGGACTATATCCTGACCGCCTATGAGGAGACCGGCACCATGCCCCCCTGCCCCTATGCGGTCAAGACCATCGTCACCACGGAGCTGGCCGCCGAGATCTGCGCCGCCCACGGGGTCAGGATGCACAATGTGCTGACCGGCTTCAAGTTCATCGGCGAGGTCATCAAGGACTATGAGGCCAAGGGCTACGGCACCTTCGTGCTTGGCTTTGAGGAGAGCTACGGGTATCTGAAGGGCACCTACGCCCGGGACAAGGATGCCGTGGTGGCATCCATGCTGATCTGCGAGATGACGGCCTACTACAAGGGTCGGGGCATGACCCTGTCGGATGCGCTGAACGCCCTGTACCAGCGGTACGGCTACCGCTACGAGGCCAATGTGGAGATCTATATGGAAGGTCTGGACGGCCCGGCCAGGATGGCCGCCCTGATGGACTCCCTCCGTGCGCCGGTTCCCACGCAGATCGCCGGGCGGCGGGTGGTCAAGTGCGGCGACTACCAGAAGGCAGAGATCACCGACTGTCTGACCGGCACGGCGGAGCCTACCAACCTGCCCAAGTCCAATGTGCTGTCCTTCACTCTGGACAGCGGGGATGTGATCGTCGCCCGTCCCTCCGGCACCGAGCCTAAGATCAAGTTCTACTTCATGTTGAAGGGGAAGGACAAGGCAGAGACCGAGGCCAAGATGGCCGAATACCGCCAGGCATTGGGGGTTTAAGGCCGGAAACCGCCGGGGCGGCATCCGAACGCCCCGGTCACTGATTCAAAAATACCGATTCACACATCAGAAAGGAACCTGCCATGTTTGTTCTGAAAAGGAATGATTCCGTCCGCATCCTGACCCCTGCCGGGGAGGTCTTCGGGACGGCGAGGGAGCAGTTGACCCGCTACCTGTACGCCCTCTGCGGCGTTGTCCCTGCCGGAGGGGCGGGGGATGCTGTCCCTGCTCCTGCCGCCACACCTGCCATTGTCCTGCGGGAGGATCCCTCCCTGGGGGAGGATGCCTACTGCCTGCAGGTGGCTGACCGGATGCTCCACCTGGTGGGGGGCAACGGCCGGGGCGTGCTGTACGCCGTCTTTGGCCTGTGCGAGTACCTGGGCTGTCGCTTCTACGCCCAGGACACCGAGGTGGTGCCTGCGCTGGAGGAGATCGTCCTGCCGGACGACCTGTGCGTCCACGGAGCCTCCCCCTTTGAGTACCGGGATCTGTACTGGATCGGCTCCACCGATCCCGCCTTCTGCGCCAAGCTCCGCATCAACGGCACCGGTCTGACAGAGGGCAAGCACATCCGGTACCTGCCCCCGGCCTTTGGCGGCGGCATCGGTTATGCCGGCCCCCACTTCGTCCATACCTTTGAGAAGCTGTTGCCGCCGGAGACCTACTTTGAGGCGCATCCGGAGTACTACGCCCTCATCGACGGGGAGCGGACAGCCAAGCATTTGTATTCCCAGCCCTGCCTATCCAACCCCGAGGTACTGCGTATCATGACCGAGGGCGTCAAGGGCTGGCTCCGGGAGAATCCGGAGGCCCGGATCGTATCGGTGTCCCAGAATGACAGCTTTGTCATCGGTTCCTTCTGTACCTGCCCGGCGTGCCAGAAGATCAATCAGGAGGAAGGCTCTCCCTCCGGTTCCCTGATCCGCTTTGTCAATGCCCTGGCCGAAGCCATCCAGCCGGAGTTTCCGGAGGTGGCGGTGGACACCCTGGCCTACCAGTATTCCACCCAGCCGCCCAGACTCACCAAGCCCCGGCATAATGTGATCGTGCGGATGTGTACCGGCGGGTGCTCCTCCCATCCCATCGCCGATTGCCAGAACAACGCCGGCTCTCGGGATGCCATCCGGGGCTGGGCGGACATATGCGACCGCCTGTACATATGGGACTACACCACCGACTTCTTACAGTACCTCAATCCGTACCCCAACTTCCGGACGCTCAAGGCCAATGTGCAGTTCTTTGCCGCCAACCATGTGAAGGGCGTGTTTGAGCAGGGAAACTACAACGAGGGGAAGAGCGGGGAGTTCGGGGAGTTGCGGGTCTACCTGCTTGGCAACCTGCTCTGGAACCCGGACTTTGATGTGGAAGCCGGGACCGAGGCCTTCCTGCATGCCTACTACGGAGGCGGTGCACCCTATGTGAAGCGGTACCTGGATTTCCTGGAGGACAAGGTGAAGGATGCCCACTTCAACCTGGTGGTCAGTGCGGCGGCTCTGTGGAACGACCGCATCTCCGATGGGGAACTGGCCATGCTGGATCGGCTGTGGGCGGATGCCTACCGGGCGGCTCTGACCGGCGGGGCTGTGCCGGACGGGATCAGCGCTTCCCTGTGCGCCGAGCATGTGGAACGCTCCGGGCTTTGCCACCGATGGTTCAAGCTGGATGCCAAGCGGGGCGAATTCTCCTACCCCGCCCAGTTTGAGGCTCAGTCTGAGCGGTTCTATGAGGATTGCCACCGCCTGGGCGTCACCCGCCTGAGCGAGGGTGCCAATGTGCCCTGGGTGGAGGTAAAGTAAGGGGGCAAGCTGTCTGCCTGTCAGGGATAGATGCAAAATGAAAGCTCTACAAAGGCCGAGGCAAATTTGAAACAGGTTACCGATAGAAAAGACATACAGTGTTGGTAATCAGAAAACGGAGATCAATAAAATGAATATTTACGGGAAAAAAGAAGCGCAAATGACCAGAGGTATGGCCATATTATGGATGGTATTGCTTCATCTGTATTGCAGATCAGGTGATACTGTAGTCGGAAAACCTTTAATATGGCTGAACGAAACCGACCCGTTGATGCTATGGTTTGGCTTTTTCGGAGAAATATGTGTGCCGTTGTATTCGATGTGCGCCGGGTATGCGCTGTGGCTGAACAGTCAAAAGGGAACAACATTGTCAAATTGGAAGAATAACCTACGCAGAGTCTGGCGGTTGCTTGTGAACTACTGGATCATACTGGTCATTTTCACCGTGCTGGGTATCTTCTTTGATACAACCGGGAAAGTCCCCGGCGATGCGGCTACTTTCATAAAGTGTTTCTTTTTGGCGAGTATACAGTATAACGGCGCATGGTGGTTTTTACATACCTATATTATCATCATGTTGATCCCTTCGTTTATTGTTCTGTTTCCTGTGAAGAAAATGAAGTGTTCCGTCGGGCTTGCTGTGTGTCTGGTACTCCATGTAGGGTGGTATTTGCTGCAACGCTTTGGAGTCATCGGAGGCATCAGCGATAGTATAGCGGAATATTCTGTGCTCAAAACACTATGGGATGAACTATGCAATTTAGCCGTTTTGCCCTATTTCTGGGCGGGTGCATTCCTTTGTAAGGATGATTTAATCAACAAAATCAATGCCATATTCGTCAAGCATATCGGGCAAAAGTGGAGAAAGCCTTTGCTGGGTATCTCATTTATCGTGTTGTTCGTTGTTACCAATTTGTTGAGCAAATATGTGACCATTCCCATTGTTGCCCTGATAACGCTGATCTTGTTTAACCTGTGGTCAAAAGGAAAGACCATGCAGGCAGTTTTCGGGTTCCTTGGAAAACACTCTACCAATATCTGGCTTACACATATGTTCTTCTACGCAAGACCCTTTGAAAACTTCGTATATATCGTTCAATACCCGATTTTGGTTATCCCCTTTATGCTGTTGTTGTGTGTAACGACATCGTATATCGTGATGGGAATACAAAAGCTGATTTTCATGCTTGGCGGGAAAATACAGGGCTTGCGAAAGAAGCCGGAATGCAGTGCGTAACGCACGCCCCGATTTGTTGCTGGAAAATCGTAAACCGAAAAGCCTGAAGAAAGGAGCGCAGTGCCATGCAGTACGACCGGAAGAATGGATATGTAGAGCTATCGGTGCGGGAGCTGTGCCTGCTGGCCCGGCGGAGCGGGAGTCTGGATGCCCGCCTGCCCTCCCGGTCGTTGGCTTTGCGGGCCGCCGAGGGGCGGGAAGCCCACGGGAAATTGCAGGCCGGGCGGGGCGGGGACTACCACGCCGAGGTGACACTGCGCAACCGGTGCCGCTGTGAGGGGGTGGAGTTCTCCGTCAGCGGTCGGGCGGACGGCGTGACTGTCCAGTCCTCCGGGGCCTGCGTGGTGGAGGAGATCAAGACCGTCACCGGCAATCCGGACATGTACGCCTGTATGCCCCGGGATGCTGACCTGGCTCAGCTTTCCTGCTACGGGTACTTCCTGTGCGCCGCCCGGAACCTGCCCTCTGTCACCCTCCGCCTGACCTATGTGCGGGCGGGGGACATCGGGGAGGCGGCCCACACGGATGCGGTGATGAGCGCCGACCGGCTACGCGAGCTGTACATTGCCATGCTCCGCATGATCCTGCCCCGGGCGAAGGATCTGATCCTTCGGGAGACGGAGGTGCGGGACAGGGCTCGGGAGGCCCTGTTCCCCTACCCGGCTATGCGCAAGCCCCAGGAGGACATGATCTTGGAGTGCTGGCGGGATATGCGGCGGGGGCAGACGCTCTTTGCCCAGGCACCCACCGGCATCGGCAAGACCATGGCCACCCTGTACCCGGCCGTCCGCTGTCTGGGGGAGGGTCGGTGCGACAAGATCTTTTACCTGACCGCCAAGGTCAGCACCCGCCGGGAGGCCTTCGGTGCGGCGAGGAAGCTGGCGGAAGCGGGTACGCCGATACGGGCCTGCGTCATCACCGCCCGGGAGTCCGCCTGCCTGTGTGAGGAAGCCCGGCGGGCGGCCCGGGAGGACGGAGCCAGGCTGACCGACTTCTGCAATCCGGACAGTTGCCCCTACGCCAGGGGGTACTACGACCGTGTGGAAGGAGTCATAGAGGCCATGCTGACCGGGGGAGACGGTCTTTTTTCCGGTCTTGGCATCGGGCAGGCCGCCCGGGAGGGCATGGTGTGCCCCTATGAGCTGTCGCTGGATCTGTCCGAGCGGTGCGAGATCGTCATCTGCGATTACAACTATGCCTTCTCCCCCCAGGTGAGCCTTCAGCGGTACTTTGCCGACGGCATTCCCCACACCGAGGGGCATCGGTATATCTTCCTGGTGGATGAAGCCCACAACCTGCCGGACAGGGCACGGGATATGTACTCCGGGGAGCTGTGCCTGTCCCGGATCCTGGCTATCCAGGCGGACATGCAGGCGGTGGAGCAGTCGGCAGGGCGTGCGCTTTTCCCGGCAGAGGACTTCGCCCAGCGGGGGCGTGTGACCCTGTCCGCCGCCACCCTGGACGACCTGGTGGGTACCCTGTCCCGTATGGCCGACCGATGCGCCGGGGAGGCCATCACCGGAAGTGACGGTGTGCGGCGGGGGGTGTCCCTGGATCGGGGGGAGCCGACCCTTTTGAACGAGACAGCCGCCGCCCTGGCCAGACAGTGCGACATCTGGCTCCGCCACAACATGGCTCACCCCCTGTACCGGATGGTGGTAGGCCTCTCCGGCCTGCTCCGGGAGTACAATACCGCCGCCGCCTACTATGACAGCCACTATGTCACCTTCACCGAGATGGAGGGGGAGGAGGTGCGGGTCAGGTTGGTCTGCCTGGATCCCTCCGGTATCATCGGCCCCCTGTTGCGCAAGGCGGAGAGCCGGGTGCTCTTCTCCGCCACCCTGACCCCGGCGGACTACTTTGCCGACATCCTGGGCGGCGGGGAAGACAGCGTGAGAGCCGCCTTTGATTCCCCCTTCCCCCCTGACCACCTCTGTGTGGCGGTGGCCAACCGGATCAGCCTCCGATACGAGCACAGGGACAAGGCCGCCACGGTGCGGGGGGTGGTGTCCTACATTGCGGCCACGGTCTCAGCCAGGCCGGGAAACTACATGGTGTACTTCCCCTCCTATGCCTACCTGGAGAAGGTGTATGCTGTCTTCCAGAAAAAGTACCCCCGGGTGCGCACGGTGGTACAGACCCCGGGCATGACCGCCCGGGAGCGGGAGGCGTTCATCGCCGCCTTCCGGCCGGACAGCGACAGATTGCAGATCGGGTTCTGCGTGCTGGGCGGTTCCTTCTCGGAGGGGGTGGATCTGCCGGGTAAGTGCCTCATCGGAGCCATCATCGTGGGGGTGGGCCTGCCCGGCCTGTCCAACGAGCGCAACATCATGCGGGCATACTACGACGAGAGCCGGGAGGGGGAGGGGTACGCCTACGCCTACACCTACCCCGGCATGAACCATGTGCTTCAGGCCGCCGGACGGGTCATCCGCCGGGCGGAGGATCGGGGCGTGGTGGTGTTGCTGGATGAGCGGTACCTGGAGCCTCCGTACCTGAGCCTGTATCCCTCCCATTGGGTGAACATGAGTGCCGTGGGGGATCCTGCTTCCACAGCCGCCTACCTGACCCGGTTCTGGCAGGGGGCGGCGGGGGATGATCCCGCCGGTACATGAGGCTGGTAGCCCTACTCCTTGCAGGATTATTTATCAATCCTGCAAAAAACCGGATGAAAAACCGAAGAAAACCGGATAAAATGGGGATTTTGCAAATCTTCTTGCAGAAATTCAAAATAGTACTTGCTTTTTTCGGGAAAGTGTGGTAGAATAGTAAACAGAAGGAGCCGACTGCTTGGTTGGCTCCGAAATGCTGGTTATTGGGGGTCACAACAATGGGGTATGAGCATATGAGCAGGGAGGAGCTGTCCGCCCGGCAGGCGGAAATGGCGGCGGCTTACGAGGCATTCAGGGCCAGGGGGCTTCATCTGGATCTGTCCCGGGGAAAGCCCAGTGCCGAACAGCTGGATATGATGACAGGGATGCTGGACTGCCTGCACACGGCGGAGGATTGCCAAAGCGGCGGGGGCTTTGACTGCCGGAACTACGGACAGCTCACCGGTATTCCCGAGGCTAAGAAGCTGTTTTCCGACCTTCTGCACATTCCTGCCGACAACCTGTTCATAGGCGGCAATTCCTCCCTCAATCTGATGTATGATGCGGTGGCTCGGGCTATGCTTTACGGCACCTGCGACGGGGAGCCGTGGGTCAGGCAGGGAACAGTGAAATTCCTCTGCCCGGTGCCGGGCTATGACCGCCACTTCCGCATCTGTCAGTCTTTGGGCATTGAGATGATCAATGTGGCTATGACGCCGGATGGCCCGGACATGGACGCCGTGGAGGCACTGGTCGCCGCCGATGGGGCGATCAAGGGCATCTGGTGCTGTCCCAAGTACTCCAACCCGGACGGCTATACTTACTCGGAGGAGACCGTCCGCCGGTTGGCCACCATGAAGACAGCCGCTCCGGACTTCCGCATTTTCTGGGATAATGCCTACGCCGTCCATGACCTGTACGAGGATCGCCGGGATGAGCTGGCCGACATCTTCCGCATCAGCACCGAGGCCGGCACCCAGGACAGGGTGTTCTACTTCGCCTCCACCTCCAAGATCTCCTTCCCCGGCTCCGGCGTGGCGATCTTCGCCATGTCCGACCGGAACATGAAGCAGGTGCTTCCCATTCTGGGTGCTCAGACCATCAGCTTTGACAAGCTGAACCAGATGCGCCATGTGAAATACTTCGGCAGTGCGGAGGGCATCCTGACCCACATGAAGAAGCTGGCCACCGTCATCCGTCCCAAGTTTGAGGCTGTGGAAGCCATCCTGGAGCGGGATCTTGCCGAGCCGGGGTTTGCCCACTGGACGCACCCGGTGGGGGGCTACTTCATCAGCCTGTATACCATGCCCGGCACCGCCCGCCGTGCCTTTGCGCTGGCCAAGGAGGCCGGCGTGACCCTGACTGATGTAGGTGCCACCTACCCGTATGGGAAGGATCCTGCCGACAGCAACATCCGTATCGCCCCCACCTACCCCACGCTGGAGGAGCTGACCCTGGCCATGGAGGGCTTTACCGTCTGCCTGCGGCTGGCCGCACTGGAAAAGCTGCTGGAGGCGTGAAGCCTGTAACCATACCATGAATATCCCCGGCCTGTGTACGCCTGCCGTACCGGAGCCGGGGTGTTCTTTCGGGAAGGGGAGGGTCAGAGCAAAGCACGGCGAAGGCGTTTTTGCTTTTTAGGGCAACAGCAACGCTGAATCTTCTAGGGAAACGACAGCAAATATATGACAGTTTGACGCTCCGAATCAAACACAATACCTGTTTTGAAAGTTCTTGAAGGGTGTGGGGAACTTCTTTCAAGAAGTTCCCCACCGCATCCCGTACCCCCACCTGAACTGTAACAACTGTAACCGTAATTCCGTCCACTGCAATGCCGATCCAGTAAATTTTTCTTGACAAATCTGCCGTTTCGTGATATAGTATGGGGTATGACAGACAGAGCATATGAAAGCGAGGATGATAGATACATGTTTCAGAATCAGCCTGTGTCCTTTTCGGGCGTACAGCCCAGCGGAAACCTGACCATCGGCAACTACCTGGGGGCCATCCGCAATTTTTCCCACTTCTCGGAGAACTACAAGTGCTTCTACTGCGTGGTGGATGAGCACGCTATCACCGTCCGTCAGGTGCCGGCCGAGCTTCGCCGCCGCACCTATGAGACGCTGGCTCTGTACATGGCCTGCGGCCTGGATCCGGAGAAGAATACCCTGTATGTACAGTCCCAGGTGCCTGCGCACGCAGAGCTGGGCTGGATCCTCAACTGCTTCACCATGTTCGGCGAGCTGTCCCGTATGACCCAGTTCAAGGACAAGAGTGCCAAGCACGCCGACAATATCAACGCCGGCCTGTTCACCTACCCGGTGCTGATGGCGGCAGACATCCTGCTGTACCAGACGGATGTGGTGCCGGTGGGCATCGACCAGAAACAACATGTGGAGATATGCCGGGACATTGCCACCCGGTTCAACCAGTTGTACCCGGACACCTTCACCATCCCCGAGCCGGTGATCCCCAAGAGCGGCATGAAGATCATGTCCCTGGCGGAGCCTACCAAAAAGATGTCCAAGTCCGACGAGAACACCAACGCCGTGGTGTATATCCTGGACGACAGGGACACCATCATCCGCAAGTTCAAGCGGGCGGTCACGGACTCCGGCACGGAGGTGCGCTACGCCGAGGGCAAGGACGGCATCAACAACCTGATGACCATCTACGCCTCCTTCACCGGCAAGACCTTTGAGGAGATTGAGCGGGAGTTTGAAGGGAAGGGCTACGGCGACTTCAAGCTGGCCGTGGGCGAGGTGTGCGCCGACGCACTGGCACCGGTGCAGGACACCTTCAAGCGGTACATCTCCGACAAGGCCATGCTGGAGGCTCAGATGAAGAAGGGTGCCCAGGAGGCCTCCTACTACGCCAACCGCACCCTGTCCAAGGTGCAGAAAAAGCTGGGCTTTGTCCAGGTGAGGGGTTGACGCAGACCAGAGCCACTTCCGCACAGGAAGCAGTGTCGGGCTGGTGCAGAGGATGCGCCAGCCCTTTTGTACGCCCGCACCTGCCTTCTGCCTGCTCACCCTTTCGCCTGGTTGGGCTCCACCGATGCGGCGGCGGTGTTGGGCGTCTCGTGGGTGCTGTTGCGTACCCCCTCGTGCAGACCGAAACTGACGGCGATGGCGTTGTTCACCTGGGCCATGACTTCCTCGTCCAGATGCCCCATCTTCTCCCGCAGACGGCGTTTATCCAATGTACGGATCTGCTCCAGCAGGATGACAGAGTCCTTGCACAGTCCCACCCGATCGGCGTAAATGTCGATGTGGGTGGGTAGCTTGGTCTTCCCCATGCGGGAGGTAATGGCGGCGGCGATGACGGTGGGACTGTACCGGTTGCCCACATCGTTCTGAATGATGAGGACAGGCCGCAGACCCCCTTGCTCCGAGCCGATGACAGGGCTCAGGTCGGCATAGAATATATCTCCCCGGCGCACCGGGGCGGCCGGAGTGCTCCCCGGCACATGGCCGGCTGTGTGGCCGGGCTTGCTCACGGAAGAATACGACATGAATGTGACCACTCCTTTCAAATTGCCTGCCAGACGGAACAGTCGTATATTTGTCTCCGCAGGCAGTTCCTCCTCTTTCCGGGTCCGGATACGGGGCTGTCATCCATAGTTTTGTCACCGGGAGCCATGGCTTAAACAGTCCGGATGAAGGGAAGGCGTGGAAAATTTTGGGCCGCTCTTTGCACCGGATACACACCGGTGCCTTTTGCCCTCATGAAAGTAACCCGATATGGCTCCCCACACAGTATATGCAAGCGACCCGGACGGGGCATCCGCTGTTACCTTGCCGACCCCGTGTGGGCTTGGCGTGGCGGGCTTTCCATGGACGGATGGCAATGTATACAAATCCCGGCCGCCCCGGTGGCATTGCCATGCCATTCTGCCAATATCCCGGGCAATCGTTAGTTGTTCATAAATTATTAACAAATTTTTGAGCGAAAAATCAGAAAAAGGGGTTGACAAATCCGACGGAAAGTGGTACATTTATAGCATGATTTAGCACTTGACAAGTTCGAGTGCTAAACACGAGGGGCTCGGGGTCAGACACACCGTGTCACAGGCTGTGGACGACCGGGGCGCATAGGACGCAGAGAGGAGGCTTCTTCCATGGAAAACAATCCGCAGGAATTGAGTGAACGAAAAAAACTCATACTGAAAGCGATCGTGGATGCCCACATTGCCGGCGGCGAGCCGGTGGGCTCCAAGTACCTGATGGAAAGTAAGCAGATACCCTGTTCCTCTGCTACCATCCGCAATGAGATGGCCGAGCTGGAAGCGCTGGGGTATCTGGAACAGCCCCACGCCTCGGCGGGGCGTGTGCCCAGCGAGCGGGGCTACCGCTTCTATGTGGACTCCCTCATTGAGCATTACGCCATGACTGCACGGGAGATCGGGCAGATCAACGAGCTGCTCAAGGCCAAGATGGCTGAGCTGGATCAGATCCTGCTGACCGCCTCCAAGGTGGCCTCCAATCTGACCAATTACACAGGCTTTGCCGTCAAGCCCAAGGCGACCCAGGTGAGCATCCGGCGGTTTGATGCGGTGTTCATGGACGAGAGCAACTTCATCCTGGTGCTGGTCGCCTCGGACGGACAGGTCAAGACAAGGACACTCCATGCGGAGGAAAACATCCGCCTGTCCCAGACCGTCACGGATCAGCTGGCCGCCGCCCTGAATGAGCACCTGCACGACCTGTCCGCCAGCGAGATCAACCTGCCCATCATGATGGAGCTGGAAAAGGCCATGGGGGACAGAGCCAATCTGGTCGCCCCGGTCATCAAGGCCATCTACGAAGTCATGAATGAAATGGACGAGGGCGAATTCAAAGTCAGCGGCGTGGACAGACTGCTCCAGTACCCCGAGTTCTCCAGCCCGGACAAGATGAAAGAGGTGCTGAGCACCATCGAGAAGCCGGATGAGATCCTGAATATGGTCTCCTCACCGGACGGGGATGGAGCCAGGGTGGTCATCGGCTCCGAGAGCACCGTGCGGGTCATGGATCATTCCGCACTGGTGTACATTCCCATCGTGAAGGACGGCAGGAATCTGGGTACCATCGGTGTGCTGGGACCGGCCCGCATGGATTACGCCAAGGTGCTGGCTACATTGGAGAAAATATCCGGGAACATCACAAGCCTCCTGGACGAGGAGAAGCGGCTCACGGACGGCAGTCAGTAGCCGGAATACAGATGCGTACGATCCGTAGGAACGGAATGGAAAAGGTAAGGAGGTACGGAAGAGAATGAGTGATACAGAGAATCGGAAGGAGTATGCCGAGACTGCCGGGGAGGAGAAGTCCCGGCAGGACGCATCCGGAGAATGCCGGGACAGCGAGAAGCAGCCTGCCGCCGGAGCGGGGGCAGAGACAACTGCGGAGGATGCCGAATCCGGCAACGGAGCACCGGATGACGATCAGCAGGAAACGGCAGAGGGCAGCCCGGAGGGCAAGCTGAAGGGCGCAGATAAAAAGCGGCTGAAGCGAGCCGAGGCGGAGCTGGAGGCTACAAGCAAGAAGCTGGCCGCGGCGGAGACCGCACTGGCGGAGGAGAAGGACAAGTACCTGCGGATGCTGGCTGAGTACGACAACTTCCGACGGCGCACCGCCAAGGAAAAGGAAGGTCTGTACACCGATGCCTACGCCGATGCGGTGAAGGACATCCTGCCCATCATAGACAATCTGGAGCGGGCCGCCGCCAGCATCACCGCCGAGGAGGCGGAGAGCGGCATGGCCAAGGGCGTGAACCTGACGCTGAAGAGTGCCCGGGATGCGCTGAGCAAGCTGGGCGTAACCGAAGTGGAGACCAAGACCTTTGATGCCAGTATGCACAACGCCATCGCCCACATCGACGACGACAGCCGGGGCGAGGGAGAGATCGTAGAGGTATTCCAGAAGGGGTACGCCAAGGGCAACCGGATCATCCGGTACGCCATGGTCAAGGTAGCCAACTGACCCATAGCCGGAGGGTCAATTCCGGCACAAGCTGAAAGACCGGCAGTCAGACTGCCAATCCAAATAGAAATATTACAGAACATGGAGGATTCATATTATGGGAAAGATCATTGGTATTGATTTGGGAACAACAAATTCCTGCGTAGCTGTGTACGAGGGCTCTGAGCCTATCGTCATCCCCAATCCGGAAGGCGCACGCACCACACCGTCTGTGGTGGCCTTCTCCAAGACCGGCGAGCGTATGGTGGGTCAGATCGCCAAGCGGCAGGCCATCACCAACCCGGAGCGAACCATCAGCTCCATCAAGCGTCACATGGGCTCGTCCTACAAGGTGACTGTGGACGGAAAGAGCTATACGCCCCAGGAGATTTCAGCTATGATCCTTCAGAAGATGAAGGCGGATGCCGAGGCGTACCTGTCCACCCCGGTGACCCAGGCTGTCATCACCGTGCCTGCCTACTTCACCGATGCCCAGCGGCAGGCCACCAAGGATGCCGGCAAGATCGCCGGCCTGGAGGTTCTGCGTATCATCAACGAGCCGACCGCCGCCGCTCTGGCCTACGGCATTGACAAGGAAAACAACCAGCGCATCATGGTCTTTGACCTGGGCGGCGGTACCTTCGATGTGTCCCTTTTGGAGATCTCGGACGGTGTGTTTGAGGTGCTGGCTACCGCCGGTAACAACCGGCTGGGCGGCGACGACTTCGACCAGCGCATCATCAACTGGATGGCTGACAAGTTCCAGAAGGAGAACGGCATCGACCTGCGGAACGACAAGATGGTTCTGCAGAGACTGAAGGATGCCGCCGAGAAGGCCAAGATCGAGCTGTCCGGTATGTCCCAGGCTGACATCAATCTGCCCTTCATCACCGCTACGGCCAACGGCCCGCTTCACTTCGAGGCTACGCTGACCCGTGCCGAATTTGATCGCATCACCGCCGACCTGGTGGAGGCTACCATGGGCCCGACCAGACAGGTTCTGCGTGACGCCGGCCTGACCCCCGATAAGGTCGACAAGGTCCTGCTGGTGGGCGGTTCCTCCCGTATTCCCGCCGTGCAGGAGGCTGTGAGAAAGTTCATGGGCAAGGAGCCCTTCAAGGGCATCAACCCGGATGAGTGCGTGGCCATCGGTGCCGCTATCCAGGGCGGCGTGCTGGGCGGCGAGGTCAAGGATCTGCTGCTTCTGGATGTGACGCCTCTGTCCCTGGGCATTGAGACCATGGGCGGCGTGTTCACCCGTATCATCGACCGGAACACCACCATCCCCGTCAAGAAGAGCCAGGTGTTCTCCACCGCCGCTGACGGACAGACCGCTGTGGAGATCCATGTGCTCCAGGGCGAGCGTGAGATGGCACAGTACAACACCACCCTGGGCCGCTTCTCCCTGGACGGCATTATGCCCGCTCCCCGTGGCGTGCCTCAGATCGAGGTGACCTTTGATATTGACGCCAACGGTATCGTCAATGTCACCGCCTGCGATAAGGGCACCGGCAAGGAACAGCATATCACCATCACCTCCTCCTCCAACATGAGCCAGGCCGACATCGACAAGGCCGTGAAGGATGCCGAGAAGTTCGCCGAGCAGGACAAGAAGGCCAAGGAGGCCGTGGAGGTCAAGAACCGGGCTGACTCCCTGATCTTCCAGAGCGAGAAGACCCTCTCCGACCTGGGCGACAAGGTCACCGAGGACGAGAAGACGGAGGTCAAGGCCGCCATCGAGAAGCTGCGTAGCACCGTGGCCGGTGGCGACACCGAGGCCATCAAGGCAGACACCGAGGCACTGGAGAAGTCCTTCTACAAGCTCTCCGAGAAGATCTACCAGCAGAACGCCGGTCAGCAGGGCGGCCCCCAGGGTGACTTCAACCAGGGCGGCCAGGACGGCAACCAGGGCGGCACCTACTACGATGCCAACTACGAGGACAACAACAATAGCAACAAGTGATCGTTGCACAGCCCGGTATGGAGCCATACCGGACAGCGGCGAGGCAGACTCTGACCGGAAAAGAGCCGCCTACCTGCGACAGGCAGGCGGCAGGCTCCGGCGGGAGAGCCGGTATCAGCGGGGAAGAGCTCACCGGGGCACCGGCGAGGCCCTTTCCCGCATGGCTGTTCCGGTCAGAGAAGCATAGAACCCGGATTTTTACCCAATTCGCATGAAAAAAGGAAGCATGGAGCATGGCAGCAGACAGAGATTACTATGAGATACTCGGTATAGACAAGAGCGCCGATGCCGATACCATCAAGCGGGCATACCGGCAACAGGCCAAGAAGTACCACCCCGACCTGCACCCCGGGGACGCCGAGGCGGAGAAGAACTTCAAGGAAGTGAACGAGGCGTACTCCGTCCTGTCCGACCCGGATAAGAAGGCCAAGTATGACCAGTTCGGAAAGGCGGCCTTTGACCAGACAGCCGGGGGCGGCGGTGCCTACCAGGGCGGATTCGGGGATTTCGGAGACCTGGGTGATATTTTCGGCAGCATCTTTGGCGGCTTTGGCGGCGGTACCCAGCGGCGCACCGGCCCCCAACGGGGAGAGGATGTGCAGGCACGGGTGATCCTGTCCTTTGAGGAGGCCGTGTTTGGCTGTAAGAAGGAAGTCAATTACAGCCGCCTGCATAAGTGTCCCACCTGTAAAGGCTCCGGTGCGGAGCCGGGAACCAGTGCGGAGACCTGCTCCGCCTGCCACGGAACCGGACAGCGGGTGGTGGTTCAGCGGATGGGCGGCATGTCCTTCCAGTCCAAGTCCGTGTGCGACAGGTGCCGGGGTACCGGTAAGATCATCAAGACCCCCTGCCAGAAGTGCCGGGGGACGGGGCTGGAGCGGGAGAACCGCAGTCTGACTGTGACCATCCCAGCCGGCATCGACGACGGGGAGCGTATCGCTCTCCGGGGGCAGGGCTGTGAAGGCAAGAACGGCGGCCCTGCGGGCGATCTGATCATCCAGGTGTCGGTACGACCCCACAGCATCTTCCGCCGGGAGGGCAACGACATATTCTGCGATGTGCCCCTGACGGTGGCGGAGGCCACGCTGGGGGCGGAGATCGATGTGCCCACCCTGGAGGGCCCGATGAAGTACACCATCGGGGAGGGAACCCAGTCCGGTACCTCCTTTACCCTGCGGGGGAAGGGCGTGCCCTATGTCAACAACGACAGCCGGCGGGGAGATCTGACCTTTACCGTCAATGTGGAGATCCCCAAGGGTCTGAATGAGAAGCAGAAGGATGCCATGAGAGCCTTCGCAGATGCCTGCGGAGAGAAGAATTACTCCAGGAAATCCAAGTTCAAGAACTTCTTCAGGAAGTGAACGCACCGCCATACCGATAGAACAGGGAGACAAGCGATATGACCACCCCCGAAAGAGATAAGGATTATGTCTGTGAGGATTACGGCGACATCAAGCAGTGGACGCAGGTGCGGGTGACTGTGCCGGTGGAGGAGCTGAACACGCTGTGCGCTGTGATGAGCATGATCAACAACAACCTGATGATCGAGGACTACTCGGACATTGAGACCAACCTGAAGACCTGCTACGGCGATCTGATCGACGAGAAGATCCTGAAGGCAGACCGCACGGTGGCCTCGGTGTCGGTCTTCGTGCCCTCCGACCGTAGCTATGCGGACGATGTGGCCTTCATCCGCCAGCAGGCCGGGGAGAACGGCCTGCACATCCGGGTGGAGCTGGTGGGCGTCAACGAGGAGGACTGGGCCAACTCCTGGCGGGCGTACTACAAGCCTGTCAAGGTGGGTGAACGGATGGTCATCTGCCCCGCCTGGGAGCAGTACCAGCCCGCCGAGGGGGAGCTGGTGATCCGCATGGACCCGGGTATGGCCTTCGGCACCGGTACCCATGAGACCACCCGGCTGGTCATCCGGCTGTTGGAACGCTACACCACCCCCGGCTGCCGGATGCTGGATGTGGGCACCGGCACCGGCATTCTGGCCATTTGCGCCGCCCGCCTGGGGGCAGGGCTGTGCCGGGCCTACGACATAGACCCGACCGCCGTCCGGGTCGCCCGGGAGAACATCAAGGACAGCGGCCTGTCCCAGGTGACCTGCGACCGCTCCGACCTGCTGAAGCAGGTGGATCTGACGGACGGCCCCTACGACCTGATCTGCGCCAACATTGTGGCTGACATTATCATCCGCATGGCCCCTGATGTGGGACGGTACCTGAAGGACGACGGCGTGCTCCTGGTTTCCGGCATCATCCGGGAGCGGTGCGGCGATGTGCAGGAGGCTTTGGCGAAGGAGGGGCTCCTTGTGGTCGAGGAGCTGGACGATAACGACTGGTGCGCCCTGGCTCTCAAAAAAAGAGAGACAGCTTGACAGTTTGACAGTGGCAGACGCAGACGCAGGAGCAATAGAAAAAACGGATCGTTGCAGGAAAACGCAACGATCCGTTCTGTTTTTGGGGGCTGTCGCATACGCAACAGCCCCCGGCGGTTATGAAGATCAGAAGTCCACTTCGGTGTCGTAGTAGCAGCACTTGAGCAGCTTCTCCATCTCCTCCTGGCTGGGCTGGCGGGGATTGGAGCCGGTGCAGGCATCGCC
>CAMEON010000040.1 GCA_945929845.1 uncultured Clostridia bacterium
CATCGTTTTCGGCATTTTGCTATTTCTTTTGGCATTTTGCATAAAATTTTGATGGTCGTGAGGGGTAGGTGAACTGTAACGGATTATCACCCTATGCCATTCTGCAAGCGCATCCGGAACTTGACATTTGCGAGAAAACATTGTATAATTACATAGAGCAGGGCGTTCTTCATGAAATCAGCGGGCTCTGCGCCATGGATTTGAGGCGGCAGGTCAGCCGGAGGCTTCCGAAAAAGAGACAACATGAGTACAAGAAGCGGGAGGACAGGCGATTCCTGATCGGCCGCACATATTATGAAAAACTGCTGGCTTTCGGCATCCATAAAGTGGAGCCGGATTCTCTCGTCCTGAAACCGTATCTTCTGAAAGCGACCCGGTAGGAACAGTATCGGAATGTTTTCCAAGTGGAATTTAGTCTTTCTCTTCAAAAGATTTGCTGAATTCCGCCTCCTTTGTTGCGCCCTTTTTTTACCCCGCATTCCCCTATTTCGCGCCCTCCCGCCTTCTTCCTGTAAGACTGTCTTCCACTTTTTTGCCTCATTTCCCGTGGTTTGACCATACTTTGTAAGACTAAATTCCACTCCCTCCGCCACGGTTTTGGAAGTGGAATTTAACTTTTCACTTCGCTGAATTGTTGCGGTTCAGACAGGGTTACGGCCAGAACGCTGTGGCCTCAAGAACTTTTGCAGCAGGTATCATGTATTGTTCGGGTGTGACATACTCTGCTTCAGCAGGAGTTCTTTTTGAATTGACGTATGGAGTCATACCGGAATTGTGAATAAAGTGTAAATTCCGGAAAACCTATTGACAATCAAATGAATGCATGATATAATAATAACAACGCCGTGAGAAATCGGCGGATGAAATTATTATCTTTAGGAGGAAACACTCATGCTGCAACTCACAAGCGCCTTCCTGATGGCATCAGCCGTTCCTATCTGGATCGCTGTTGTCGCCGTGGTTCTTGTCGTACTGGCTTTCGTGGCCGGTTATGTCAAGGCACCGCCCAACAAAGCCTACATCATCTCCGGTATGCGCAAGAAGAAAAAGATCCTGATCGGTCGTGCGGGCTTCCGTATGCCCCTCATCGAACGGCTGGATAAGCTGTCACTGGATGTGATGCAGGTGGATGTCAAGACCAGCGAAGCTGTCCCCACCAACGAGTTCATCAATGTGACGGTGGACGGCGTGGCCAACATCAAGATCTCCTCTGACCCGGAGCTGCTGGAAAAGGCTGCGGAGGCTCTGCTGGGCATGACCAAGCAACAGCTGATCTTCCTTGTCACCCAGGTGTTGGAAGGTAATATGCGTGAGATCGTGGGCTCGGTGGGACTGAAGGAAATGGTGCAGGAACGCCAGGTCGTGGCCGAGAAGATCAAGGAGAACGCTGTGCCGGACATGAAGAAGCTGGGCATTGAGATCGTCAACTTCAACATCCAGAACTTCAAGGACGGCGCCGGCACCATTGAGAACATGGGTATTGACAATGTGGAGCAGATCCGCAAGGCCGCCCAGATCGCCAAGGCCGAGGCCGCCCGGGATATTTCCATCGCCGAGGCCAACGCCCGTGAGGAGGCCAACAAGATCGCTGTCACCGCCAGCCAGCGGATCGCCGAGCAGAACACCGCCCTGTCCATCCGTGAGTCCGAGCTGAAGAAGTCGGCAGACATCAAGAAGGCCGAGGCAGACGCCGCCTACGAGATCCAGAAGGAGGAGCAGAGAAAGACCATCGAAGTCACCTCTGCCAACGCCGACATTGCCCGCCGGGAGAAGGAATCCGAGCTGGCAGAGAAGGAGATCGCCCTCCAGGAAAAGAAGCTGGATGCGGAGGTCAAGAAGAAGGCAGACGCCATGAAGTACGAGGCCGAGAAGAAGGCCGAGGCAGACCTGGTGCGTCGCCAGAAGGAGTCCGAAGCCAAGCGGTACGAGCAGGAGCAGGCTGCCCTGGCTCGCATGAAGGCCGCCGAGGCTGACAAGTACGAGCAGGAGCGCAAGGCCGAGGCTCAGCGGGCCATGGCTGAAGCACTGGCGTACTCCAAGATGAAGGAGGCCGAGGGTATCCGTGCCGTGGGTCTTGCGGAGGCTGAGGCCATCGAGAAGAAGGCCGAGGCACAGAAGAAGATGGGTGAGGCCTCGGTGCTGGAGATGTACCTGACCGCTCTGCCTGAGGTGGTCAAGAATGCCGCCGCTCCGTTGGCTCAGACCGACAAGATCGTCATGTACGGCGAGGGCAACTCTGCCAAGCTGGTGCGGGATGTCATGCAGTCCTCCAACCAGATCATGGAGGGTCTGACCGAAGCTACCGGCGTAGACCTGAAGGCTGTCATTTCCGGCTTTGTAGGTGGAAAAGCCGCTACTCTGGGTGAGCCCAAGGACAACAGCAACAGCAACAGCAATAGCAACAAGTAAGCATCTTCCCCACACGATCAAAAAGGCGGGCCGGCGCATTTTGTGCGCCAGCCCGCTGATTTCTGTTGGTCAACACTCAACTCAGTGCATTGAGCGAATTATTATACTTCTTCAGTGCGTTGCTCACTGACTTTTCCCATCTTGCAATGGTAGAAGAAACACCCGTGCTCTTGGAGCCGCTGAGAAGGGGGCGCAGATTATCACGGATGACGCAACCGGTGATCACATTGGAGCAGGAAGAGGAGAAATCAAAGGACAGGGAGTCAAAGATCAGATCCAGAATCTCTGCGGACTGAGGATCCTGCATGTACTTGGAGGACAGGGAGGTCTCATAGTAGGCGGGGCGCACGATCCGGTAGCTGTGGTAAGCCAGGGATTCCAGCACGGCACCCAGCATCTCCTGGCGGTTCTCGTCACCGACACCGGCGGAGATACCGAAGGAGCTGACCTGATCCTGTACATAGGAGTGGTAAGCGGGCTGTTCCTCGCTGTACTTGGGAATGGGGGCAATGCCGTAGCTCATGGAAGCCAGGTCACTGAAGTTGTGCTCCATGTTCCAGAAGATGAGGGTAGCCATCATGGACTTGCCCAGGGCGAAGGTTTCCACGATGTTGTTCTTACCTACATCGTCCTCTGTGGCGGTCTTGAATACATAGGTGGACTGGTCGTTGTAGATCAGTTGCACCTTCTCTATCAGGTCAGATATGGGAGCCACGGCATCCCCATTGAAGGCCAGATCATAAGTATCGGCATCCTTGATGATCAGGTGAATATCCGCAGCCACCGGATACGGGTCTGTACTGACGATGTTGCCGGTGACAAAGCCGTAGCTGTCATTCTTGCTCACTTTTCCGTCACCGTCGGAATCGACATACCTGTCTTTCAGCACGCTGTATTGATAATCCAGGGTCCATTTGCCGTTCATGACCACCTCATAGAGGTCGGTCTCCTGGTTTGCCTCAAACAGGGTCTTGTTGTAGATCGTGGTATACATCAGCCGGAACATGGAAAGTGCCACAGGACCGGAGACAAGGTACTGGTGCTTGTTCTCGGTAAATGTGACCATATCGTTGTAGCCCTGCGTCCAGTAGTGCTTGGAGGGATCCAGATACTCAAGGCCGCTCAGGTCAAGATACTTACCTGTCATGGCTGGGGTGATGGCCACGTAGGTGCCGTTGACCACCAGATCGTACT
Source organism: uncultured Clostridia bacterium (assembly GCA_945929845.1). Classification (GTDB taxonomy): domain Bacteria; phylum Bacillota; class Clostridia; order Oscillospirales; family CAG-272; genus CAMEON01. The sequence continues at coordinate 3,604 of CAMEON010000040.1, forward strand.
CACCACCACCGGCTTGGATGTCTTTGGACACCTTGTTGTCAACGGAAGAATCCTCGGCAATCAGATTGAAGACCACCTTCAACTGATCCTGCACCAGCTCATTCCGTTCGTACACGGCATCCGACACCACGCCGTAGCCCAAGCCCTCGCTGACCAGCTCGTCCTCACGGCCGGTGGCCTTGGCGTAAATGATGTTCACTGTCTCATTGTTGTAGTTCAGATCGTCAGGCAACTCACAGACAAAGTCCATGTCCACGGTTTCCTGCTCCGAAACCTGGGAGTTGTCACCCTTGGTGTCCAGGGGATCCTTACCTTCGCCGGTTCCGCAGGCGGCCAGGCTGACCAGCATCAGCACCGCCAGCAACAGGCACAGAAGTTTTTTCATGGCAAATTCTCCTTTGACGAATTTTTGAATCCCAGCCCGGACAGGCGGCATGGTACCCGGCTGTCCGACCCGGCAAGCAGTATATATCCTACCTATGCATATTGTAAACGACCTTGGGCTATTTGTCAAGAGGAAAAGTAAATTTTTTGTTCCCATTCTGTAATGATTTATTTATCGGAACCGGTTGACAATTCATGGAACACATGGTATAGGGAGATTGGCAACCCTGTATATTATATGAAAAAGGGGAGCGGAACCATGGAAAATTCAGTAAAAAAACGGACAAATTCTCTTATGTATGTGTATGTTCCTGTACATCTGCTGGGTGGAGATGGTAATGAGACTCTGTTGGACTTCGGCGTAGTGGGCAATGCGTGAGTTGTCCTGCTGTTCAGCGGTGGGCAGAAGATTTCGATGCGTGTTGTGTTCTACGACAGTCCTGACGGCAGATAGAACCGGACAAAAAAACGCCGGGTCAGCGCACGAAAGGTGCGTCGACCCGTTGACATGATGGCGCATGATACATCCTTCTCCGGTACTCACCGACAGGCCGCAGGTCTACATGATGTCGGCCTGCCTGACACGGTGCATTCCCCTTATGATTCCACTGGAAGCGGCTCCTGTGTATGTCGGAGGGAAAAATACATGAAATCCGTGACAGTTCGTAACCGTTCAATCCGGAAGACCGGAAGGAGAGGCTGTTTTCTGACGGCAGGTGGCCAGGGAGGCGACGATGCAGGAGACAATGCAGACGGGAACGGCGGCGAGCAGGTCAATGACGGAATGCTGCTTCAGGAAGACGGTGGATACCGAGATCAGAATGGCTGTCACAGTAAAGGCGATCCGCCAGGGAACGCTATGGAAGTGCTTGCTGTTCCAGGAAGCGTACAGAGTCGCCACCGAGCCGATGACATGGATGGAGGGGCACACATTGGTGTTGGTATCAAATTGGTAAAACCCGGCCAGGAAGCGGGTGAAGAGGTTGTCCCGTTCAAAGGACACCGGGCGCAGTTCCTGACAGTTGGGGAACAGGACGAAGATCATCAGTGCCGCTGTGTAGGACACCATGACGAAGATCATCATGCGTCGGAAGGCGGACAGGTCAAAGAACAGGGTGTACAGGAGCATCCCCACTAAGTACACGAACCAGAACAGGTAGGGGATCAAAAAGAACTCGCAAAGCGGGATCAGATCGTCCAGGGGGCAGGATATGGGGCAGTAGCTGTCCCGGATCCAAAGCCGCTCCACGGTCAGGAACCCCAGACCGAACAGCGGCCAGTACAGCAGGTATTTCAGATGCCGGAACTCCGGGGTATTCAGCTTTCCCAGGCGGAACTTCCGGTAGTCCACCTCCGGCTTCCAGGAACTCATATGCGGATATGTCTCTCGTTTCCTTAATTTCATGGGTTTTGATAGGTTCATCAGCAGGCAACTCATGTCTGGGAGGAGTGTGACAGCTCCTCACCGACCGCCTCGCCGGAGGCCACACATGGTACGGCGGAGGAGAGCAGGTCTTCCTTTTTCCGGGTTCGTTCGTACAGCTTGACCAACTTGGGTCGGTTGTACCGTTGTATGATGATGTAGGGCAGGTTCCCCAGGGCGAACAGAATGCCAAGGATCCGGCTCCAGAGGGTGTTCCTTACAAGGAGGAGGGCAAAGCCCAGCAGGATCTCCACCCCGTGGATGAACTCCGCCACGCAGGTCTCACGAATCATCAGCAGATAATTGGCGGCTGTCTTTTCCCGGGGAAGCTTTTTGGAGGGCATGAGGAAGGGACAGAGCACGCTCATATCCGGCAGTTTTTCCTTCCATTTCCTCACACCGATGCGCACATATAGGTTCCCGTCCTGTTCCATCGGCAGGGTACGGAAGGGAAAACTCTTGTAGGAAAACCACTTTTTGGGCAGTATCCGCCCGATGAAGAACAGGGAAATACTGATAAGTAAAAGGTACAGAATACAAACAGACAGATCTTTCATAGGAACCACACCTCCACGATCCACCGTACCGGCTGGAAAGCCTCAGACTACACAGTATTATAAACTGTGGTTCTAAACTATATGTAAACTGGACGGTGGTTTGGAACAGTGAAACGGCTGGTGTCCCGGAAAATTGAATGGTTCAGACGATCAAACAGCCAAGGCCTCCGTCACTGTGGCCAGGTTGTGTTCACTCAATGGCCTTCATAGCCTCGGCCATGTTGATGCGCTTGATCTTGGCGGTCAGGGCGATGTCCACCACGGCGGTGAAGATAAAGGTGATGAGTATGGCAAAGAGGTAGCTGAGCGGGGACAGGCGGCAACCGAAGTACATGGTGCTGATCTTGATCTGGGCCATCACATAGTGCAGAAGGCCGATGCCCATGGGAATGCCGCACAGGGCGCTGATGCCGGTCAGCACCAGGTTCTCCCGGAACACATAGGCGTTCTGCTCCTTCTGATAGAAGCCCAGCACCTTCAGGGTAGCGATCTCCCGGGTGCGCTCGGTGATGGTGATGTTGGTCAGGTTGTACAGCACGATGAAGGCCAGCGCACCGGCGCAGACCAGCACGATCAGGACAATGTAGTTCAGGCTGTCCAGCATACTGCTCACCCGGGCTTCCATGTCACTGCTCAACAGCACAGTGGCCACGCCGTCCGCTCCCAGGAGCACGGCACCGGCGGCCTTTTCGTCCTGCCCGGCGGCGAAGTTCACATAGGCTGTGTTCTTCTCCGGGGTCTCGCCCCACGCCGCCGTCAGGGTGTCGGCGGACACATAGACATAGTCATGGATGTAGTTGTCGAATATGCCGCTGACAGTTACCGTGACAGGGGCCAGGGTCAGCCCGCTGTCCCGCAGCTCCACCGTGTCTCCCACGGACACCCCATGCTCTTTGGCGAAGCGGTAGTCCACCACCGCCTCCCCCAGTCCGGGGAAGGGAAGCGACTCCTTGCCGTCGTGCAGAGCCACGAAGTCGGACAGGTCGCTGTCAAAGGCCACCAGGTTCACCGACCCGGAGCCGTCCCCGGTCACGAGATCCACACTGCCGGTGTGCAGGTACACCACATTCTGGGACACATCCGCCACCGCATCCGAGAAGGCGGCCTGCCCCTCGGTGTCCAGCGGCTCCATGAAGGAAACTGCGGCATCGTAGAGCTGGATCTCACTGTACTGGTATGTCACCACCGGCTGGATGGAGTCCCGGATGCCGAAGCCGGTCAGAAGCAGGGCCGTGCACCCGCCGATGCCGATGATCATCATGATCATCCGTTTCTTATACCGCAGGATGTTGCGGATGGACACCTTGTGCAGGAATTTGATGTGCCGCCACAGCCAGCCCACCCGCTCGAGCAGGATCCGTTTCCCCGCCGCCGGGGCCTTGGGACGGATCAACTGGGCGGTGCTCTCCCGCAGATCCCGGTGGCATACCAGCCAGGTGGCCCCCAGGGCGCAGAACAGGTACAGCACGGAGCAAAGGGCGAACAGGCCGAAGTCCAGCACGAAGGCGATCGGCCGGTGGATGGAGTACATGATCTGGTACACCTGCCACAGAGCCATGGGCAGGAAGCGGGAGCCGATCAGGAAGCCTGCCACACAGCCCACCACCGACGCACTGCCCGCATAGAACAGGTACTGCCCGATGATGGCACCGTTGCCGTAGCCCAGAGCCTTGAGCACGCCGTTTTCGGTGCGCATCTCGCCCACCATGCGGGTCATGGTGGTGATGCAGACCAGTGCCGCCACCAGGAAGAAGAACAGCGGGAACACCCGGGCCACACCGGACACAATGGCGGTGTCGTTCTCCAGGCTGGCATAGCCTACATTGGAGGAGCGATCCAGGGTGTAGACCGTGGCGGGCTTGATGCCCTCCAGATCGGACACCGCATCGTCTATCTCCTCCTGGGCTTCCTCTATCTGCGGCAGTGCCTGATCCACCTCAGCCTGGGCATCCTCCAATTCCTGCTCGGCCTTGGCGAACCCGTCCTCGGCATCCCGGACAGCCTGCTCATAGGCGGCCAGACCTGCTGTATAGGCGGCCTCCCGCTGATTCAGAATCGCTTCTATAGCGGCAAGTTGTTCCTGCGTGATAATCGGATTTGCCTTGGCGATCTCCAGGGCAGCCCAGCCGCTGTCCAGTTGCGTCCGGGCATCGTCCAGTTGCCTCTTGCTGTCGGCCAGCGCTACCTCGGTGTCTGCCCGCTGGGTACGCAACGCCTCCCAGCCCCGGTCTATCTCTGCCTGGGCATCCTTCAGCTCCTGCCGCTTTTCCTCCAGCTCCGCCTGGGCACTGTCGATGGCCTCCCGGGCCTCGCTGACAATGCCGTCATACCGGGCATAGGCACGCCTGTCCAGCAGATCCTCCACGCCGTCCCGCATGGCATCTACCGCCGCCTGGTACTGGTCGGAGTATATGTCCCCGGACGGCGGCAGGGTCAGGTATATTTCCGTGTAGTAGTCAACCGAAAAGCCTTCCGGAGGCAGGTATATGTACCCGGACACCGAGCCGTTGCCAAGGGCTGTACTGCCCCGTTCAAAGTTGATGTAGGCGGAGGCGTTGCACAGACCCACCACGGTGTACGCCCGGTAGGCGAAGGTGTCAAAGGTGTCCTGGCTGTTGCTGTCGGACAGGCAGATGGTCTCGCCGATGCGGCTCTCGTCCGCATACTTGGCATCCAGCACGCACTCGTCCGGTGCCTGGGGCAGCCGCCCGTAGAGTATATCCAGGCCGTTGATGCCCTCAGTCAGGGTGTGGGCGTGAAGGACAGCGTCCGAACCGTCCGCCCGCCGGTAGATCAGGTCTGCGCTGACAGCCCCCTGTACCGACTCAATGCCTTCCAGTTCGCGGAAGGCGGTCACATCCTCCTCGGTGAAGCCCAGGGTGCTGACCAGACGGAAGTCAAACAGGTTCAGCTCCTCTATGTACAGGTTGGCGGTCTCACAGATGGCATCCCGGGTGACACGAAGTCCGGCGAAGAAGCCCACGCCCAGGGCAATGATGGCCAGAATGGCCAGGTACCGCCCCAGGGATCTCCGTATGGTGCGAAGTATGGATTTCCACAGCATCATGGGACTCACCACTCAATCTCTTCCACCGGGGTGGCCTTCTCGTTCTTCTGCTGGCTGACCACTGTGCCGTTCTTGACGGAGATCACCCGGTCGGCCATGGCGGTCAGAGCACTGTTGTGGGTGATGATGATGACAGTCATACCGGTCTCCCGGCTGGTGTCCTGGAGCAGCTTCAGCACTTGCTTACCGGTGACATAGTCCAGCGCACCGGTGGGCTCGTCGCAGAGCAACAGCTTGGGATTCTTGGCCAGGGCACGGGCGATGGACACCCGCTGTTGCTCCCCGCCGGAGAGCTGGGCAGGGAAGTTCCCGGCCCGTGCCTCCAGACCCACCCGGCGGATCATGTCCAGGGGGTCCAGGGGATTCTTACATATCTGGGTGGCCATTTCCACATTCTCCAGTGCCGTCAGGTTCTGGATCAGGTTGTAGAACTGGAACACGAAGCCCACATCGTACCGGCGGTAGGCGGTGAGCCGGTGGCTGGAGTATCGGGAGATGTCCTCCCCGTCAATGAGCACATGCCCGCCGTCCAGGCTGTCCATCCCGCCCAGAATGTTGAGCAGGGTGGTCTTTCCTGCGCCGGAGGGACCTACAATGACGCAGATCTCCCCCTTCTCCACGGTAAAGGAGGCATCATGCAGGGCTTTGATCTGCACCTCCCCCATGGTGTATATCTTGCTGACATTCTGAAATTCCACGAAATGACCCATGTCCGTTCACACCCCTTCCGAATTTGCGGCATCGCCGTGACCGCTGTGTGGCTCCGGGGTCGTCTGTGCCCCGGCGCACACCCCGTCCAGATATTTGATCAGGTCGTCCAGCCCGCCGTGGGAATAGGCGGCTATGTCCCGCCCGCTCCGGTTGATCAGGTAGTCTGTCAGGAGGAAGACCTGTATGCCGATGTCCCCCGCCGTCATGTCCTCATCCACATCGTTGCCCACCATCAGGCAGTCCGTCGCTTCGCATCCCATGACCCGGAGGATGTCGGCGTAGTACAGCGGGTTTGGCTTGGAGTGGGAAGCATTCTCATAGGTGGTGATGAGATCGAAATCCGCCGGATCCAGCCCGGCCCACCGCAGGCGTTTTTCCACCGCCAGCAGGGGGAACATGGGGCTTGTGGCCAGTGCCAGCCGGCACCCTTTGTCCTTCAGAGTGCGGATCATGGCCGGAATTTTCGGATCGGGGTGGGCCACGGAGGCCACACGGTCAAATTCCGTCTCATAGAACCGGTCAAAGGCAGGCAGGCAGGAGGCAGCCCGCTCCTCCCCCAGGGCGTTCGTGAACACCCGGCGGAATATCTGCTCGTTGCTCTCGGCTCCGTCGTTGGCGGCCATGGCAACCACGCCCTTGTTCATGGCCCCCATCAGAGCCTGTCCGTCCACCTGCTCGTTGGCCACCATCCTGACCAGCCGACCGAAGTATACCTTCAGAAATTCATCCTGATCCATGGGGAGCAGTGTCCCGTCCAGATCGAATAGCAGAGTCTTTACCATTGCATTGTGTTCCTTTCACTGTATGATCATGTGTATGCTGTTGCTTATGTTGCCTGCTTCTTCAGCGTATCGCTACGCCTCCCGGCCTGTTGGATCAGCCGCTCGGCGTTCTGTCTGCACTGCTCCACCGTCTGCCGGAAGGCCGCCTGCTCCTCCGGGCTGATGCCGTCAAACAGGCTGTCAAGGAAGGATGCCTGTACCTGCCGCCCGTGCTGGATCAGGGGCACCGCCCGCTCCGTGCAGACCAACCGCACCTTGCGCCGATCCCCCTCCACGGTCTGTCGCTCCAGGTACCCGTCGTGAACCAGGCGTTCCACATAGACAGACACCAGATTGGGGCGGATGTGCAACAGGCGCACGATGTCCCGGGCTGATGTCATCTCCGGATTGTCGGCCAGGAGCATGAGAATATCAAAGGATGTTCTTGGCAGATCCGACGCCTTGCACAGAGGCTGACAGATAACCTCGTACGCATCCAACGCATTCAGCAAGGCGGTTATCACGCCGGTTTCCTTCATAGTACACCTCAACCATCAAAAAAGTAACTGTTCAAAAATTGAACAGTTACAGTATACCACGGTGAGCGGAAAATGTCAATGACGGTTCCGTGAATTTTCCTGACGGGCAGGTGAAAAGTGTTACAGTTCAGGTGGGTGGCTTTTAAGGAAACGCTGAATTAATGAGGTGGTGCAGATTCGGTACAGATTTTTTCGTCTGCGATTGCGAAAAACTCAAGATGTACTGGAGGTACATCGAGTTTTTCGGCAAGAAGCAGGCGGGAAAAGATGTGCCGAAGATGTGCCGCCGAATCAATCAGCGGTTCCCAAACTGCCGCCGACCGCAAAGGTGGTGGAGAACCGCCGCAGGGACACATCCAGGTACACCGACACGCCGTCACGGATGGCGAAGGGGCAGACCGCCCCCGGCGCATGGCCGATGGCGGCCTCCACCCGCTCCGGAAGGCCGACCTGCTCAAAATATTCCTTTACTCTCTCATAAGACATGGCACTTTCCGGCTTTCTGTTGCCGACTATTTATATGGTCATTTCATGGTTTTGCGCTGTTTGTCCACATGGGATCAGATGCGGGATTCAAAGTAAATGAATGTGTCATCCTCTCCCACCTTCTGCATATGCCCGGACAGGAGCTTTGAGGAACGGGTGTTTTCCCGGTAGCATTTGGCATAGATCACCGACAGACCCAGTCCATACAGGCCCTGGTGCAGGACAGCCGCCAGCGCCTCCCCGGCAAATCCCTGACCCTCCTTGCCTCCGAGTAACCGGATGCCGACCTGTGCGCCGCCGTGGTAGTCAAAATCGTACAGCAGGACTTCCCCCAGGAGCCTGCCGCCTGCACGGATGCCCCAGTTGACCGCCGTTCTGCTCTGGAAATCCTGGCGTGTCACCTCAAGGAAGTAGTCCTCGTCCGGCTCCGGGCAATCCGAGCGGTAGTCGTAGCCCCAGTACCGGTTCCGCTCGTCGTCCAGGCACAGGCGGTTATACTCTGCCCTGTCCCCCTCATGCAGAGCCGACAGGGTGAGACGCTCCGTGGAGATGGTGGGGATCCTGTCCCATGCGGCCAGCTCCGTCCGGACATACACATCGTACTTGCGCTGCATGAACTTGGGTCGATACTGTACCTTGGAGCGGCGGAGCCCCTCGTCCCCCGTGTCCTCCTCCCGGTTGATGAAGCGCACGCCCTTACAGAAGCAGGCGGCAAAGGCCTGCACGGTGGCGGGGTATACGCCCTCGTACTCATGGAGTGCCTTCTCAATATGGAGGATCATGGTGTCGCCGCAGATCTCGCCCAGAGACACGGCGATGATCTCCCCCTCATACTCCATGTACCCGGCGCAGGCCCAGGACAGGTTCTTTTTCATCAGGAGGTCTGTGGCACGCTTCAGCTCCGATGCCGCTTCCCGCCCCTTTTTGGGGGAGTTGTAGGAGAAACGCTCAAAGAAACGCCGCAGACGAGGGCGGTCTTCCGGTGTCAGCACCTTCCACACCGCCCCGGGGCACGCATTCTGAAACTGATGGATGTGGTTCCGCTGTCCCGCATAATGCTTCCCCCGGAAAAGGGAAAGATCCTCCGACTGGTATATATACTCATCGTCAAAGACCGAGGACTCGGTGCGCACGCATCGGTAGCGAAAGACCAGCTCGCCGAGATGCTCCGGCGGGACAGCATAGAAGATCAGCGGGATGTACTTCTCCATGCAGTAGTGCTCGATCTCCCGGAGCGCACCGGGAAGGTCACTCCCCTCCTCGCAGGGAACCGGATAGTCAAAGCGCACTGCCCCCTTGAAGTGGTTCCGGACAACCATGCAACCGTTGGTGAACGCCACCTCCGGGTGCAGGTAGGTCTTCCACATCAGCTTCATACCCAGCGAGTAGTCGCTGATACGGTAGTCACAGTACCGGTAAGCCCGGCACACCCTGTCTATATTCCTGGCGTTGATCGGAGAAAAATCCAGCATATCTGACCTCTTCCGTATTTTTTACTCTGCTTCTGTCTCTGTCTCTGTCTCTGTCTCTGTCTCTGTTTCTGTTTCTGGTTATAGTTCTGTCATGCTGCCCGCACTTCCTGCCGGACAGCGAGCCGCTTCTTCCGGAAAACAGCCCCCTATGCCAGCTTCCGGTTACCGGAGCTGGCATAAGAGGCAATTCTCCATGTGTAAAAACCGTTACATGACATTGGCGATCACGCACATGATGGCACCAACGACGAGGAGCGTGCCAGACATGCCGTGCCCGAGCAGAGCCGGATTAAACATATCCGTACGGATACCGCCCTTGGCAGACTGACGCTTCATATCCACGGTACCGAGAACATATGCGACGACAAACGCAACCGTCGTCAAAATGCCTGTCACGATGACGGCAGGCATGGTGGACAGCGCATAGTGAACCAGCATGGCCACAATTCCAACTACGGTAAGTAAAAGCGACATCATTCCCATACATTCATTCCTTCTTTCGACCTTCGACTCTTTTCGATAGGGCTTATCCCCGGCGGACAGTGTCCATTATATACTGCTATCATGGCCGATTCAAGGAGAATATGTGAATTTATTGTTACATAACACCATTGTGGTCTCAGTAAACAAGGCTTTGAATGAGAATATACGGCTTCTGAAAGTTCTTGGGGGGATGGTTCCCCGCTTGACAAATCAGGTACAATGCTGTATAATAAAGAAAAAACGGAGCAGGGAGGGGTGCGTATGCCAGAGCTGTTATCCCCGGCGGGGAACTTTGAGAAGCTGGAGGCGGCGTTGCGGTACGGAGCGGATGCGGTGTACCTGGCCGGGCAGCACTTCGGTATGCGTTCCCAGGCGGGGAACTTCACCATGGAGGAGCTGTACCGGGCGGCGGAGCTGACTCACCGGATGGGAAAGAAGCTGTACCTGACCCTGAACACCATGCCTCGCACCCATGAGTACCCGGCGCTTTTGCGCTTCCTGGACGATCTGCGGGGATGCCCCCTGGACGCCATGATCATCGCCGACATGGGGGTGCTGGCTACTGTCAAGGAGATGCTCCCGGGCATGGAGATACACATATCCACCCAGGCCAGTATCATCAGCCCTGCCGCCGCCCGGGCCTGGGCCTCCCTGGGAGCCAGGCGGCTGGTGCTGGCCAGAGAATTGCAATTCTCGGAGATCAAGGCCATTCGGGCGGCACTGCCTGCCGATGTGGAGCTGGAGGCCTTCATCCACGGCTCCATGTGCGTCTCCTACAGCGGCCGTTGCCTGCTGGCCAACATGATGAACGGCCGGGACGGCAACCGGGGCACCTGCTCCCAGCCCTGCCGCTGGCACTACACCCTGTACGAGGAGAAGCGGCCGGATTTCCCCATTCCCATCGAGCAGGATGAGCTGGGCACCTTCATCATGTCCTCCCGGGACATGTGCATGATCCAGCACATTCCGGAGCTGATGGAGAGCGGCATCGACTCCTTCAAGATCGAGGGGCGGATGAAATCCTCCTACTACACCGCCGTGGTCACCAACACCTACCGCATGGCCATGGATGCCTACAGCCGGGATCCGGCGGCCTACCGTTACGACCCGGCCTGGGGGCGGGAGCTGGAAAGCGTGTCCCATCGGGAGTACGCCACCGGCTTCTACCTGGATGACCCCATGAAACAGCCCCAGCTTGTGCAGGGAGGCCACTACATCCAGGAGAAGGCATACTATGGTACTGCCCTGGCATATGATACCCCCGAGGCTCTCGCAGAGCTGGACACCATCACCGCCCGGGGGGTGCCGGTGGAGAACCGGGACGGGCGGCTGTACCGCTTCATGGAAAAGAACAAGGTCCGGGCCGCCGACGGGGCGGAGATGCTGTCCCCCGGCCATGTGGGGCGATTCTTCTATGTGGGAGAGCTGTACGACACCACCGGCTGTATCCGGGCCAGCATCCCTCACCCGGAGATGACCTTCTGGGCCAGGGTACCCTACGAGGTACACCCCGGCGACATCATGCGGGTGGGAATTTCCGGACGGCAAGAGGTATAGACAGACATAACCCGAAAAACCAATCACAGCACAGGAAGGAATCATCCATATGCACACGATCATCGAATTGCTGAAAGCACTGCTGTTCGGCGTGGTGGAGGGCATCACGGAGTGGCTGCCCATCAGCTCCACCGGACACCTGATCCTTTTGAACGAGCTGGTCTCCCTGTCTGTGTCAGATGCCTTCTGGGAGATGTTTGAGGTGGTCATCCAGCTGGGGGCCATCCTGGCGGTGATCGTCCTGTTCTTCCGCAAGCTCAATCCCTTTGCCCGTTCCAAGTCGGCGGAGGAACGGAAGGGCACCTGGATCCTGTGGCTCAAGGTGATCCTGGCCATCATTCCCTCCGGCCTTGTGGGCATCCTGCTGGATGACTGGATGGATGAGCATCTGTACAACTATGTGGTGGTGGCCATCGCCCTGATCGTGTACGGCGTTGTCTTCCTGTTCCTGGAGAAGTGGAAGCCCGCTGGGCGGGAGCGGGTGGGCGATGTGGGGCAGATCAGCTACCTGACCGCCTTCCTCATCGGCTGTTTCCAGGTGCTGGCTCTGGTGCCGGGTACCTCCCGTTCCGGCTCCACCATTCTGGGGGCCATGCTGTTGGGGCTGTCCCGTACCGCCGCCGCCGAATTCTCCTTCTTTATGGCCATCCCCACCATGGCGGGGGCCAGCCTTGTGAAGGTGGTCAAGTTCGCCATGGAGGGCGTGACCATCAGCGGCCTGGAGTGGGGCATTCTGGCTGTGGGATGTATCAGTGCCTTCCTGGTGTCGGTGGCCGCCATCCGCTTCCTGATGGACTTCGTCAAGAAGCACAGCTTCGCAGCCTTTGGCGTGTACCGCATCGCCCTGGGCGTCCTGGTGCTGCTGTGGTTTCTCATCCGGTAAGCGCAAAGTCCGTGTGAAAAGTCATGGCAGTTGAGCAGAAACAGAAACTGTACATCCCCTATCCGGTGATCGTGGAGGGGAAGTATGACAAGATCCGGCTGTCCAATGTGATGGAGGGACAGATCCTCACCACCGACGGCTTCGGCATTTTCCGGCAGGAGGAGAAGAAACAGCTCCTCCGCCGCCTGGCGGAGCGCACGCCCCTGATCCTGCTGACGGACAGCGACGGTGGCGGGCGGGTGATCCGTTCCCACCTGCGGGGCATTCTGCCGGCGGATCGGCTGATACAGGTGTACATTCCCCGGATCCCGGGGCGGGAGAAGCGGAAAAGCACCCCCTCCGCCGAGGGGGTGCTGGGTGTGGAGGGTATGGAGGACGACCTGCTCCGCGCCCTGTTGGCTCCCTACGCCGCCTCCGCCGGGGAGGACACGCTCCGCCGGGCGCAGGCAAACCCGCTGACCAAGGCGGATCTCTACATGGACGGACTGACCGGAGGGCCGGACAGCCGCCGGCGGCGGGATGAGCTGGCCGCCCGGCTGGGATTGCCACCCGGTATGTCGTCCGGCGCACTCCTTGAAGCCCTGCGCCTGCTGATCAGCTATGAGGAATATCTGCGTGCGGTGGGGAGAGCACCGGAGACGGGAAACGGGGGGAACGAGGAGAACGCTGGGGGAACTTTCTGAAGAAAGTTCCCCCGGACCCCTTCAAAGACTTTCAAACAATTTCTATGAATTGTCGGAATGTCTTTTATACAGTATTTTGGCTGTCTTTCCCTTTAAGTTCCACAGTTGATGGCACTTCAGGAATCAGAACAGCCTGTGGCACATATGCTTCATGCCCCGGGCACAGCCACAGTAGCACTTGACCATGCAGGTGGCCAGCATCATTCCGACGGCGCACAGGCTCAGGTCGAATAACCGGACAGTAATGCGCTTATCCTCGTGCATTCGGTTGGGGAAGCTGCCGCCCTGGCCGCCGGTCTGCTGTCCACCGGTCTGGCCTTGCTCCTGACTGTTGTCCGGGCTTTGGCTACTACTGCTGCCGGAACCGGTGCTTTGATCGGCACCGCCGGACGGCGGGCAGGATTGCCGGGTCGCATCCAGATCCGGGATGATATGCCCCTCCATGTGGTAGGTCATGCACAGAGCCGGGGCCCGGAGCCTGCGCAGTGCCTGACACACGCCGGGAGCCAGGGGCAGGCAGGAAAGAAAGTCCTGTGCCCCGCCGCCCTGGCTCTGTTCCCCCGCTTCGCTTCCCCCTGAAGTGGAAGGATGATACGCATTTTCTGTATTTTCCGTGTCCATATGATTTTTCCTTTCTCTGTCGGATCCTCGGTTGATCAGACAGCTCCTGAAATAGTATGGCCGGAACAGTGGGCGGGCATACGAAAAGCGGTATGTGTGTGCATACCGCTTTTTAACAATGAAAACCAGGGAGATTTCGCAAGACTCCGTAGACAAGCACCACGCCCAGCACGGCCCAGTGTACCCACTGGGGGCGGGGAGACAGGTTGGCCTTACCGTGGCGAACATAAGGGATCACCGCCGACAGGTATACGAAAAGGACATACCCGCCGTACAGCGGCCAGAGCAGGTTGTACGAAAAGGCGGCGGGAAAGTCCAGCCGGAGCAGTGCCCCCATGGCCCGGGACATGCCACAGCCGGGGCAGAGCCATCCGGTGATCCGGTGAAACAGGCAGGGAAGCCCGTGGCCGGACAGGGCCACCCACAGCCCGTACCCCAGGGCCACCAACAGAAGGAGGGCGGTCAACCCCAGCACCCGGAGCAGTCGGGAAAACCGTTGGCTCGACCACTGGGGAGACCGTCGGGGCGACCGTTGTTCCGGCCGCTGTTCCGGCTTTTCGGGTCTACCGCCCGGAGAGAACTCGGACATGATACACCGTGTCAGGACGGGGTCTCAGAGAGCGGTGGGGCCGCCAAAGTCTGAGCCACCGAAGGTGGGTCCGCCGAATGAGGCCTTTTCGTCCAGGGTGTAGTTGACGCTATTCTGGATCAGGGCAAGGGTGATCAGGGGGAAGAAAATACCCAGCACCAGCCACAAGACCAGGTTGTCCTGCTCCGGCAGACCCCACTGCCTGCGTATCTGGTTCAGAGCGTCATTGCCGGCATAGCCCAGCAGAGCACCGCCGACTGACCCGGCGAGGAGCATGAGAAGGAGAACCACCACCGAAGGCACAGCGGGTTTGGCTCCCTCCCGCTCCATTTCGTTGATGATGATGTAGGACATGACGATGGCATAGATGCCACAGGTGATAATAGACAGGATGACCACAGTGGCCACGCTACGCTTTTGCATATAAGGATCCTCCATAGATGAAAGTTGTGTGAGTAGTATTATAGCATATCATATGCCGGATTGCAATAGATTTTGCCTTTTTGGGTGACAGTAGTGCTGACTTTCCGGAAAAGCAAGGGGAAAAGTATTACAGATTAACGCCCCGACAAGTACATAATATTTTTTGAAAGTCTTTGAAGGGGTTCGGGGGCACAGAAGTTTCCCCGGCGTACCCCCGTTCCCCGTTCTCATCGCTTGAACATGACCTTTTCGCTATTGAAGAGGCGGGCCAGGAGCAGGACCAGCAGGGCGGTCAGGGCGGCGTTGGAAAGCAGGGTGAGCAGGATCTCCACGGGCTGGTAGGAGAGGGAGAAGATGCCGCTGATGCACTGGGCGCTGTTGTACACAGGGATCAGGTACCCCAGGGTGCCTGCCTGGGCGTTGGGGAAGAGCATCCCGCCGAAGCTGACCAGCATGACCAGGATCATCAGCGGAGTCACCATGCCGGAGGCCTCCTTGACCGAACGGGCCAGGGCGGACAGCACGGAGATCAGCGAGACGAAGACCAGAATGGTGGACAGGATCACAGCCAGCAGGCAGGCGTAGTCCGCCACACCGTACATGCCGGTATCGACAAGACCGGCCTCCTCCCCGCCCATCAGCTTGGGCAGGGACAGCATGACACCGAGGAAGCTCCAGGTGCCACTGACCATGGCCACCAGACTCAGGGCGGCGATCTTACCAAAGGCCAGCTCGGAGCGGCGCAGGGGCGTGACCAGCAGGGTGGCCAGGGTGCCTCGCTCCTTCTCCCCGGCGATGGATTCGGGGGCCACCGCCATGCACCCGGAGAACAGCAGCATCAGGAGCAGCATGGGCATCAGCATGGACAGGAACATCCCGGTGGTGTCCTCCGGGGTGGCCAGGTCAAAGGCCGTGTCCGTGGAGCGGTTGATGTCAAACCGGTTGGCCAGCGCAGACTCGTAGCTGTCCAGAAGGGAGGTCATCACGCTGTACGCCCCGGAGGACTGGGAGGAGGAAGAGTTGTAGTAGATGCGCACCTCCGGCGCAGGGGTGCCGGACTGGGGGTCATAGACGGCTACGGCACTGTCAAAATCCGGCGGGAAGACCACATACAGATCCACCGTCCCTTCCCGGACAGCCTCCCGGACAGCGTCAGCGTCCCCGCCGGGGGCGGCACTGACGGTGAGGGGCAGGTCAGCCCCGTCCAGCATGGCCTGCACCGAGGCGGGCATATGCTCCGCTGTCACGGTGTACACATAGTCCTCCGGGGTCATCATACCCTTCACCAGGGTGTCGCCCATGACGGAGTACAACACGAAGATCAGAAGCCCGGGCAGGAGCATGGTCAGCACCATCCGCCGGTCGCCGAAGAACCGGCGCAACTCCTTCTTCATGACGGTCAGCACATTGCTTCTCATTCTCATAATCAGGCCTCCTCTCCCACGCAGTCACGGTACAGGGTAAAGAACCGTTCCTCCAGGCTCTCCCCGGCCTGCACCGCCTCCAGCGTGTCACACTGGATCATTTTCCCGTCGATGATGATGCCTACCCGGTCACACAGCTTTTCCGCCAGGCTGAATATGTGGGTGGACAGGATCACGGTCTTGCCCCGGCTCCGAAGCTCCTCCAGAAAGTCTGTCACCACCTTGGCGGTCAGTACATCCAGCCCGTTGGTCGGCTCGTCAAAAATGATGATGTCCGGGTCGTGCACCACGGAGATGACCAGGGACACCTTCTGCTTCATGCCAGTGGACAGGTTAGCCACCTTGACCTGGGCAAAGCGGTCTATGCCGAAGCGGGAGAACAGCTCTGCCTTCCGGGCGGCGGCCACCTCCGGGGTCACGCCGTGGAGGCTGGCGAAGAAACCGAACAGGTAGTCGGGGGTGAAAAAGTCCTCCAGCTTCAGCTCGCTGGTGAGGAAGCCGATGCGGTTCCGGACGGTGGCGGGATCCTTCAGGACGCTGACACCGCCCACAGACACATCCCCGCTGTCCGGGCGGATCAGGGTGGCGATCATGCGCAGGGTGGTGGTCTTTCCGGCACCGTTGGGGCCCAGCAGGCCGAATATCTCTCCCCGGTAGGCGGTGAAGGACAGGTCGTCCACAGCAACCTTCACCCGGCTCCCGCTCTTCTCCAGCTTCTGCTGTTTTTGGGACAGGGTGAAGGTCTTTTTCAGATGGGATGCAGTCAGTATAGGTTCCATAACAGTCCTTTCATGTCCGTTCAATGGATTCGGATCACTATCCGTTGCTTTGTTCTACAATGCAGTCAATGGCCAGCACGATGGCCAGGGCGTACAGGTCGCCTACCCGGTCGGAAAAATCCAGGGTGTAGCAGTCGCCCCAGGTGAACCACTCCTTGGATATGGAGATCACCGGCTGTCCTCCGTCCGTGACCCGGTACTCATGCTCCCAGAAGTTGCCCTCCACCTGCCAGCCCGGCCCCTCTACGGTGTACACGGGGCGGAAGAAGGTGAATTCCCGGACGATCTGTGCCCGAGGCTGGCCGTTGACCAGAACGGTGTACCGGGGGCGGAAACGGAATACCTCCTGCTCCACCCGGGCGACCTCCCGGCCCTCCGGCGTGGTGATGTGTAGCTTTCGCCCGAAGGAAAAGAACTCCCCTTCCACGAAGTAGCGGTCGTTGCCTTCCTCATCAGTCACATGGAAGCGATCCGTCCAGGAAAAGGCGTGTTCCCGGATAAGCAGTCTCATGATTGTACCTCCCAGAAGTTTGATGTCGTGCTTATATTATACCATGCGTTCAATAGAATGTCAAGAGGATTCAAACAAATTTATAAAAAATTAAGGAAACGCTGATTGAATGAGGTGGTACAGATTCGGTACAGATTTTTTTG
>CAMEON010000041.1 GCA_945929845.1 uncultured Clostridia bacterium
GTTTGAAAGTTCTTGGGGGTCTGGGGGCTTCTTACAAGAAGCCCCCAGGCGTTCTCCCGTACCCTACCTGAACTGTAACTACAGTTCCGCCGAGAAGCTCTCTGCCGTATCTTCCGTATTCCCCTCACCCCGGCTGAACGGCAACAATTTTGTGCGGAATGACCGAATCATCTTGACAGAAATGGGGTTGACATGATATAATGGCAGTGTTACGATCCGTTGTGGTCGGTCGAATACCAGTGAAGAGAGGAAAGCAATACCATGATGAGAAATTTCCGTATACCAGCCCTTCTGCTGATCCTGGCTCTGTGCCTGTCGGCCATAGCCCTGATCGTAGGCGCAGAAGAGGCAGAAGAGATGGTGGTGGTCGTGGATGAATCTTTTGACGATTACGATGTGGATGTGAACGGAACAGCCACCAAGCTGAACGACTACTTCGCCATGGAGGCCAATTCCATTGGCGACGGGTATATCAAGGTCTGCGAGGACGACCAGGGCAATCTGTTCCTGCAGTCCCATGTGTTTACCCAGGTGGTTCTGCGGAAGGCACTGACCAGCCCGTACATTTTCTCCCTGACCTCCAGTGAGATGCAGGGTGGACATCAGGCCGGCGTGTTCCTCCGTGCTCCCGCCTACAACAGTGCTTACTATGAGGGCGATGGGGGTGACCCGGCGCGCGAAAACTCTGAGGGCTTCACTGGTATTTGGGTGTACGCCTCCTACGACTCCCTGGATGTCAATATCAAGTCCTACGGGGCCGATAAGCCGCACAAGGTGCTGGACAATACATACACCTTTGCCTTGCCGGAGGGGTCTCACTGCGGCGGTGGAAATTCTCTGGATCTGCGCTTTGAGGACGACGGTACCTCCATGGCCATCTATGCGGATGACCAGCTGGTGTGCATCCTGCGCTTCGGAGAGGCTGGCCGGGGTTGGCCGGATCTGGGTGTGACCGTGAAGTGCTTCAAGACAGTCACCTTGCTGGATTCGGACGGAACAGAGCTGATGACCGTGGAGAATACCTATGTGTCTGCCAACGAATCCATCGTCGGCTGGGCAACCCGGGTAGCCAATATGTCGGTGGATAATGTGAAGATCGCCATTCCTGCCTCCGAGATGCCCACAGAAGCAGCAACGGAGGCTCCCACCGAAGCTCCTACCGAGGCACCGACGGAAGCACCCACCGAGGCTCCGACTGGTTCGGTGGAGGTGCCTACCGAGGCACCTGAACAACCCACGGAAGAGCTGACCACCATCCCTGACGGGACATCCACCGACGCCGTGCCCGCAGAGCCGGGGACAAGTGCGCCGACCGGCACGGAGGCAGGAACCGTCACGGAGACGGTAGACGACTCCCTGACTGTCTGGATCCTGATCGCTGTCATGCTGGTCGCCATCGGCGTGACCGCTGGCATCCTTGTGGCGAAGAAGAGAGGCTCCTGAGGGTGAAAGGCGGACAGCCAACAACTGAAGAGGGAAAGGATTGGTTGCATACATGAACATGAGAAAAGGCGCACGGTGGGCGGCTTGCCTGCTGCTGGCGGCAATGATGCTGACGCTGGTACCCGGCATCCCTGCCGCTGCTGAGGAAGGAATTGCCCTTCCGCCGGTGGAGGTGGAGCACAGCGACCGGGACTACAGTTGGCTGACCCACACCACCGAGACCTATACCTATGACTTTGCCAGCACGGATATTCTGACCTACTCGCGGGACGAGAAGCTGGCCAACGCCAGTCTGCGTACCAACATGATCTTTGCGGACGGCAAGCTGGCCTGTGTGGAGGGCAAGACCTTCTCCTTCGGCACTGCCCTCTTCCTGGGCGATGACTATGGCCTGTGGGGCGGCGACCTGTCCTTCCGGGTGGCGTACACCGGCGGCGTGCTGTCCGTGGGTACCCGCCTGGAGAAGAAGGCGGCGGACAACGGGACAACCGGCCTTTGGTTCAACCTGACGCCGGCGGGTGTGACCGTCACCGAACCGGAGAGTGGCCTGTCTGTGGCTGTGCCGGGGAGCATCCCCTCCGGGGAGGTGCAGGCCCTGGTGGAGGATCGGGTGGACACCGTGACCCTGTCCCTGGACGGGAAGGTGGTCTGCTCGGTGGCCTACACCGGCGTGACCGGTGCGCTGGTGGTCTGCGATGCGGACGGTCAGGAGCTGGGCCGCATAGCCGGTACGGGTCTGAATCCCGCCGGGTATGTGACGCTGTGGGCAGACAGCTTCGCCGGAACGGTGGATGACTTCTCCTTCACCCACACCACCGTCACCGACACCACCGAGCTGTCCGGCGACCATGTGATCGACTACTCCACCTGGGTGGCTACCGACGACAGGGATCGCACCACCCCCACCAGTGAGGAGACCGGGGAGATCCGGGAGGACAAGCAGGTGGGCCTGTTCTACTTCCTCTGTTGGACGGGCGGGGAGGACAGCGAGTTTCCCCGGGATATTACCGACCTGTACCTGACCCGGGGTCTGGACGGGCTAAAGAGCTACCTGGCCGACCAGAACAATGGCACGAGCCACTACTGGGCAGAGCCGTACTTCGGCTACTATCAGAACACGGACACCTGGGTGTACCGCAAGCACGCCTACATGCTGGAGGCGGCGGGCGTGGACTTCATCTTCCTGGATGTGACCAACGGCGCTACCTATCCGGAGGGTATGATCGCCCTGTTTGACACCTGGCTGGAGATCCGGAAGGAAGGTCACGATACGCCGGACATCTGCATTTTTGCCGGGAGTAGCATAGAGGCTGTGCTGAACAGTCTGCGGGGAAGCATCTTCTCCGAGGCGGGCTGGGAGAAGTATTCCGAGCTGTTCTACGAGTACGAGGGGAAGCCCCTGTTCCTGGGGGATTATTCGAGAGCCTCCGCCAACAATCAGGCGTTCCTGTCCGAGAAATTCACGGTGCGTGGCTGTTGGGCCTGGCAGGATCAGGACGGTTACTGGAGCTGGCTCCAGGAGTATAAGATGAACGACGATGGCACGGTGTCGTATGTCAACGGCGGCCCCGGCCGGGACGCAGACGGCAACTTCGAGGCGCTGGCCCTGTGCGTGGGACATCATCCCACCACCAGCAAAGGGCGTTCCTACGCCAACACCGTCTTCCCGGAGGTCAACAATGACTTTGGCTTCTCGCTGGATTCCGGAGCCGGAGCCGGTTTTGAAGCCCAGTTCCAGGCCATCATGCAGTTGGATCCTTCCCTGATCCTGCTGACCGGATGGAACGAGTGGATAGCCGGGCTGAACTGGGGCGGCGAGACCATCTTCGCCGGAACCCGTGTCAAGGAAAGATACTACATGGTGGATCAGTTCAACACCGAGTATTCCCGGGATGCCGAGCCGATGCGGCTCCGGGAGGGAGAGACCACCGTGGGCTTCGGAGATAACTACTACTACCAGATGGTCTCCATGATCCGCACCTTCAAGGGGTGGGACAGCGTGACCGGGGCCACAGGGCAGGGCACCGTCCTCTTGAATGACCCCGCCTCCTGGGAGCTGGTGGGGCCGGAGTACCGGGATAGCGTGGGCGATACCGCCCTGCGCCACGCCCAGGGCTACTTCACCAATACCGTCTATGTGAACAACACCGGGCGGAACGACTTTGACACCGCCAAGGTCTCCCAGGATGCCGAGTACCTGTACTTCACCGTGCGCTGTGTCAATGACATCGTGGTGGACGACGGTGCCAACTGGATGAACCTGTTCATCAACCTGGACGGGGGCAGTGCCACCGGCTGGGAGGGATATGATTTCGTGCTCAACCGGGCGAGGGACAGCCACTATGTGGCCATTGAGTCCCTGGCGGACGGCTGGGCCGGGGTGTCCGTGGGGCAGGCCCTCTACACCCTGTCGGGGGACACCATGACCATCCGGGTGTCCAAGGCGGCACTGGGTGTCAGCGGCTGGCAGTCCTCCTTCCTGTTCAAGTGGGCGGATCAGTCCACCCTGTCCGGCAATGTGATGGAGTTCATGGATCTGGGCGATACGGCTCCCAATGATCGGTTTGCCTACCTGTACAGTGCCAGCGAGGAGGTGGCATCCTCCACACCGGTGACATACACCCTGCTGGCCGCCGATGGCTCCACCGAGCCTCTGCGGGATGAGACCGTCCCCCTGCCCGGCACCGAGGTTCCCACGCCGCCTGAGACCGGAGAGGAGACAGATACAGAGACGGAGACAGAGCCTACCACCAGTGAACCTGCGACAGACCCGGAGGATACCCATGCCGCCACCGCAGAGCCGACAGATACAGACCCGGATGCGACCCCGGTGACTGTCCTGAAGTATTCAACCACCCTGAAAGTCACCATAGTCCTCACCGGTGCGGTGCTGGGTGTCTGCGCCTTCCTGCTGATTACCACACTGGGGAAGAAGCGGAAGGAGTAGAAACCGTTCAGCCAAGAGCATTAACACATAAAAACGGAGCGTTATACTGTTTATTCAAGAAAAATGAAAAGCAGTATAACGCTCTGTTTCATATACAAATATTTTGAAAGTTCTTGGGGGTTCGGGGGCTTCTTTCAAGAAGCCCCGTCGCATTCCCGTTTTCCACTTCAGGACTGCTGCTGCAGAGCCCGGCGGCGGCGCATCAGATCCTTCATACGGAGGTCGTGATCCAGGATCTTCTTCCGCAGGCGGATGGACTTGGGCGTGACCTCGATCAGCTCGTCGTCCTTGATGAATTCAATGGCCTCCTCCAGGGAGAGGATCTTGGCCGGGGTCAGGATCAGCTTCTCGTCAGCACCGGAGGAGCGGATGGCGGTCAGATGCTTCTCCTGGCAGGGGTTGATGGCAATGTCGTCGTTCTTGGGGTTCTCCCCGACGATCATGCCCTCATAGACCTGGGTCTGCGGCCCGACAAAGAGCTGACCACGCTCCTGGGTCTTGTACAGACCGTACCGGGTGGTCTCTCCGGCCTCGGAGGCGATCAGGGAGCCGGTGAAGCGCATGACCACCTCGCCCCGGTAGGGCTGGTAGCCATCGAACAGGGAGTTCATCACGCCCTCTCCGTGGGTGGCGTTCATGAATTCGGAACGGTAGCCGAACAGGCAGCGGGTGGGGATGACATACTCCAGCCGCATACGGTTGCCGGAGCCAAGGGGCACCATTTCCACCAGGTCGCCCTTCCGCTGGCCCAGCTTTTCCACCACGGCACCCACATACTCGTTGGGCACATCCAGCGTGACACGCTCCATCGGCTCGCACTTCTTGCCGTCGATCTCCTTGTACAGCACCCGGGGGTTGGAGCAGACCAGCTCATAGCCCTCCCGGCGCATGGTTTCGATCAGAATGGACAGGTGCATCTCGCCCCGTCCGGCCACCCGGAACTCATCGGTGGTCTCCCCGTCGCTGACCCGCAGGGACACATCCTTCAACAGCTCCCGGTACAGCCGATCACGGAGCTGACGGGAGGTGACGAACTTGCCCTCCTTGCCGGCCAGAGGGCTGTCATTGACAGAGAAGGTCATCTCCAGCGTCGGCTCGCTGACCTTGACGAACTCCAGCGGCTCCGGGCATTCCGGAGCGGTGATGGTGTCGCCGATGGAGATGTTGCCTGCACCGGAGAAGCAGACAATGTCGCCCATCATGGCACTGTCCACCGGCTTGCGTGCAAGACCATCAATCTGCATGACCGTGACGATCTTGGTCTTCCGGGGTGCTTCGTTGGGGGTGTGGTAGTTGCAGATGCACACATCCTGATTCACCCGGATGGAGCCACGCTCGATCCGGCCGATGCCGATGCGGCCCACATAGTCGTTGTAGTCAATGGAGGAGACCAGCAATTGCAGAGGGCCGTTCTCATCGCCCTCGGGGGCGGGAATATAGTTCAGAATGGTCTCGAACAGGGGGGTCAGATCCTTACCCGGCACATCCGGGGAGGTGGAGGCTGTGCCGTCCCGGCCGGAGCAGTACAGCATGGGGGAGTCTATTTGCTCGTCATTGGCACCCAGGTCAAGGAGCAACTCCAGGATCTCGTCCTCTACCTCGCCCAGCCGGGCGTCCGGCTTGTCTATCTTGTTGATGCAGACGATGACCCGGTGGTTCAGAGCCAGAGCCTTTTGCAGGACGAAACGGGTCTGAGGCATGGGGCCTTCGGCGGCGTCCACCAGCAGGATGACACCGTTGACCATCTTGAGCACACGCTCCACCTCGCCGCCGAAGTCGGCGTGCCCGGGGGTGTCCACAATGTTGATCTTCACCCCCTTGTAATGGACGGCGGTGTTCTTGGCCAGAATGGTGATGCCCCGCTCCCGCTCCAGCGCACCGGAATCCATGACGCAGGTCACGGTCTCCTGGTTCTCCCGGTAGATGCCGCCCTGCTTCAGCAGGCCGTCCACCAGCGTGGTCTTGCCGTGGTCGACATGGGCAATGATGGCTACATTTCTCAAATCGTTTCTGATCACTGTTTTATACTCCTTACCCGGCGTCCGGAACGCCGCTTGCATGTGAGAATCCTTTTTTACCAAAAAGTTATTATAACATATTTGCCCGGATTTGAAAAGACCTGAAAAAAACGATATTTGAAAAACTCCCGCACGGCTTTTTGTGTACCTTGACAAAAAGGGATCGGCGAGAAATGAGGGAACAAAAAGAAACGGGCTGATGCACAGAGCACCGGCCCGTTTCTCACATTTTTAGGATATTTTTAGGAACCGCCGAATCAATCAGCGGTTCCTTTATTTTCAGTCGCCCCGCTCATGGTGAGGTCAATAGCGGAAGTCCAACCCTTGAACGGAGAGAGAACGGGCGATTCGGAGTACGCCGTATGAAGTGGGCATCAGCGATGCCTTACTTCTGCGGATCCAGGTACTTCCACATGCCCCGGAAGTAATTGATGCCGGAAAGCACCGTGAACACCATCATGGCCCCGCCGGTCAGGTAGGACAGGGGTGTCCACGCTACCCATGCCTCCGGCAGGACATTGGCCAGGGCGGGGATCCGGTAGAGCATCGGCTCGATGATGACCGTGCAGACGCAGATGATCTGGGTCACGGTCTTGATCTTGCCCAACATATTGGCCGCCACCACCACGCCACCGGAGGAGGAAGCCACCAGCCGCAGGGAGGTCACTGCCAGCTCCCGGAAGACGACCAGCAACAGTGCCCAGATGAAGAAGGGTCGGATGCTGTCATACCGGTAGACAATGACAGTCAGTGCGCCGATGACCATGAATTTATCCGCCAGCGGATCCATCAGCTTGCCGAAATCCGTGATCAGGTTGTACTTTCTGGCGATCTTGCCGTCCAGCATGTCCGTGAGGGAGGCCAGGATGAACAGGACGACACCCACGATGCCGGTCACGGTGGAGGACACAAGGGATGCCGGAAGCATCATCACCACCACGAAGACA
Source organism: uncultured Clostridia bacterium (assembly GCA_945929845.1). Lineage (GTDB taxonomy): Bacteria > Bacillota > Clostridia > Oscillospirales > CAG-272 > CAMEON01. Next base: position 7,356 of record CAMEON010000041.1, read on the forward strand.
GGCACCATCAGGATGCGCAGGACGGTCAGCTTGTTGGGCAGATTCATTTTGCTTTTCTTTGCCGGTTGGTTGGAAGACTGATTCATGGAAAATTCCTCTCTTTCCTTACTTTACCCTCGGATGGGTGCCGGGCACCGCTCACGCCTGGCCGGGCAGGGTGCCGTCCGTGTCCGTATCTGACATGGCGAAGCCGTACAGGTCGTAGTCCACCACTTCCCGCACCTTGACCCTGACCATGGTGCCGGGGGCGATCCGACCCTCTCCCCGCCAGCGGAAGAACACCTTGCCGTCAATGTCCGGTGCGTCCGCCGCCGAGCGTCCGAAGTACGCCTCATTGACCGGGTCGTAGTCCTCGCACAGCACCGTGATGACCGAGCCAACCTTGCTCTGGTTCAGCTCGGTGTTGATCACCATCTGCTCCCGCATGAGGATGTCCATGCGATCCTGCTTGACCTGCTCGTCGATCTGATCCGGGAAGTCATAGGCCGGCGTCCCCTCCTCCCGGGAGTAGGTGAATACTCCGGCACGGTCAAAGCGGGTCTCCTTCATGAATGCGGCCAGCTGGTCGAAGTCCTCCTCCGTCTCCCCGGGGAAGCCCACCATGAAGGTGGTGCGGATGATGATGCCGGGTACCTCCCGGCGGAGCTTGGCTACCACATCCCGGATCATGGCACTGTCGCCGTGGCGGTTCATGGCCTTCAGCATATGGTCGCTGATGTGCTGGAGGGGCAGGTCTATGTACTTGAGGATGCGGGGATTGTCCCGTATCTCGGCCACCAGCTCATCCGTGACCTTGTCCGGGTAGCAGTACAGCAGGCGGATCCAGGGGATGGAGGTGGCCTCGGTGATCTTCCGGAGCAGCTCGGCCAGGGCGTAGTGGCCGTACAGATCCTTCCCGTACCGGGTGATGTCCTGGGCGATGACAGTCAGCTCCTTGACCCCCAGGGCGTCCAGATCCTTGGCCTCCGCCACCAGATCCTCCATGGGTCGGGAGCGGAAGCCGCCCCGGATGGACGGAATGGCGCAGTAGGCGCACCGGTTGTCGCATCCCTCGGCGATCTTCAGGTAGGCGGCGAACTCCGGGGTGGTCAGCACCCGGTCGCCGCCCAGCGCCACGGCGTTCTTGTCGTCGAAACAGCGGTACTTCTCGGCGGCACTGCACGCCCGCCGGCTTTCTATCTGCTTTTCCACCGCCCGCACGGCGTCCACGATGTGGTGGATGCCGCCCACGCCAAGGAGGGCGTCCACCTCCGGCATCTCCTCAAAGATCTGCTCCCGGTACCGCTCCGCCAGGCAACCGGTGACAATGATCCCTTTCAGGGAACGGTTCTCCTTCAGCCAGGCCACATCCAGAATGTTGTCTATGGCTTCCTTTTTTGCGCTCTCGATGAATGCGCAGGTGTTGATGATGATGATGTCTGCGTCAATGTCCTCGGGGGTGATCTCATACCCCGCCTCGACAACTTCGTGGAGCATGACCTCCGTGTCCAACTGATTCTTGGGACATCCCAGGGAAATGAATCCTACCTTCATCTGTTACTTTATCCTTTCCGGCAGGGGCTTCCCCTGCGTGTTGTGTTTCTTGAAATTTACCTGCATATGATACCACGGATATCCGTGGCTGTCAAGGCTTTTGGGAAACGCTGATTTCATGAGGTGGTACAGATTCGGTACAGATTTTTTCGTCTGCGATTGCGAAAAACGCAAGATGTACTGGATGTACATCGAGTTTTTCGGCAAGAAGCAGGCGGGAAAAGATGTGCCGAAGATGTGCCGCCGAATCAATCAGCGGTTCCTTAGTTCTCTCCTCACCCCTGAAGCTCCACGGCGAACAGCACATGCTCCAGGGCGGAGAGGGAGCGGATCGCCTCCTCGTGATCCATGTCTCTGGGGAAATGGATCTCCAGTCGCAGACCCACATTGGTGGGACAATGGCTCCGAGCCTCCTCCACCTCACAGCTCGTCAGCATCAGCTTACCGCTTTTCAGCACAGACAACACCTGATTGACATTCTCCAGGCCGCCTACCTCCAGGTACACCTGCATACGGGCACGGTTCTTGCGCCCGTTGATATGCCGCTCCAGCACATCCAGCGGCCTCATGGCGACAAGAGCCAGGATCAGGGTGATCAGGGCTCCCTCATAGAACCCACAGCCCAACGCCAGGCCGATGGCCGCCGTGGTCCACAGGCCGGCGGCGGTGGTCAGACCCTTGATGTGGTTCTGCCGTGTCATCATGATGGTGCCCGCACCCAGAAAGCCGATGCCGGAGATGACCTGGGCCCCGATCCGCAGCGGGTCGGAATCCAGACCCGTTGCCTCCACGATGTACACGCCGCAGAGGATGGTCAGGCAGGCACCCAGGCAGACCAGAATATGTGTCCGAAGGCCCGCCGTGCGGCCCCGCCGTTCCCGCTCCATGCCCACGCACCCGCCAAACAGGAACGCCAGGAACAGACGGAGCAGGACGGTCAGGAAATTGAACTGCCGTAGCATGTCCATCCATTCACCCATAGAAAATAAGTCTCCTCATTCAAAGATCGTATATCGCACGGTTACTTTTTGCCTTTCTTTTGCGGCTTTGGCCGTCGGAGCTTTTCCGGCCGTTTATCCAGCCCCACATAGTTCATCTCCTGCTTGAATGCGGCGATGTTCTCGCCGCTCAACTGGTTGTCCATGTCTTTCTCCTGCTGTATCTTGTCCCGGTGGTTGAACAGGATGTCAAAGCCCCGGATGATCCAGAAAAGGGGCAGGAGGATGGGCCAGCCCACGAGGACGGGATATTTCATCTTCATATCGGAGTAGGGAAGGAAGAACAGGTGGAAGCGGCGAGAGAACAGGGCCGCCTTGGCGTTGCCTTCCTTGCCGTCGGCCGAGGCGTTCTTGGTCTTCCGGTAGGCTTCGGATATGGAGCCGTTTTCCTGAGAGCCGAACACGGCGGTGTTGAACAGCCGGTCGGTCAGGTGGTCGGTGATCTGGTCTGCCGGTGCACCATCAAACCAGACGGCGATGGTGCGCTGGACATTGTCATAGAACTCATCCAACCCCATCTTTGCCAGCTCCCCGCGGATGTAGTCCTTGTCCATGTCAGGGTAGGCATCCTCAAAGACCTTGAAATCCACCACGAACTTGATGCCCGCACCGAAGCCCCGGTAATGCTTGACGAAATGGGCGAACAGGTACACGAAGTGATCCTCGTGGTGCATCTCATACCGACAAGGGTGCCCGTCGGTGGGGCGGGCCGTCCACCAGCTGTCCCTGTAGTAGGCGTAGAGGTCACGCTCCTCCTTGGGAACCAGTTGCCGGTGCAGCTCCATGACCAGGCCGCTGTCGTCCTTATACTCGTTGCAATGATCCACCTTGGCCTTCAGGTGGTAGCCCAGCGATTCCATCAGGCGTTTGCAGTCCCGCCCCTGCTTGCCGTGGATCAGGAGATCACAGTCCCCCATGACACGCATCTCCGGCAGGGGGTACAGCTTCTTGAGCAGGATACCCTTGACCGGCATATAGGAGATACCCTCCGCTTCCAGACGGGCGGTCAGGGTATTGAAAGCCTCCATCTGCCTGGTGCTGTGGCTGATGTAGTTGCAGGCCCGTGTCATATAGCGGAAGCTGACCGGGGCGTTCAGGAAGGATTCTGTTTTGCTGGCACCGTAGTAGATCAGCGGAAGCAGCTGTTGTTGCTCCACGAAGGAGTAGGCCGCCCCATAGTCAAAGGTGTCCGGCAGGGAAGGCATGGTCTCCTCCGGAGAGAGGGCGTAGCGGATCAGCGTGAGGATCCCGGTTTGAAAATCAGTCATACAACTACCTTGCGCCCCGGCAGTGCCGGTGGCTGCCTCCTTAACATACAGGTGGTGGAACGCATCCCGGCCATGGCCGGAAAAACCTTATACGAACAATGGTATTGTAACATAAAACCGGTTGCTTGTCAACCGGTTTGCTTATATTTGAAAGTTCTTGAAGGGTGTGGGGAACTTCTTTCAAGAAGTTCCCCACCGCATCTTTCGCTCCCCGGCGTTCTCCCGTCCCCGCCCGGTCAGTCCGGGTATACGGTGACGGTATGTCCGCCCGCCTCGACGACGGCGATACCGCCGGAGACGGGGGTTTCCAAGACGGTCTGTCCCCCCAGGAGGGCGACCACCGGGTGGTTGCCTAAGGCGATGATGGCAGGGACATGCCCCCGCCGGATGCCCAGACAGCCGCCGCCCCGTCCGTTTGCCCCGTCCCGGGCGAACAGCCGGACGGAATCACAGGCGACGGTGACGGTTTGAGCCTCCCCGCCGGAGCGGCGCACCACCCGCAGGCAGAAGCCGGTGTCCTGCTTATTCTCACGCTCTGTGCTGGTATTCGTGTATTCCATATGGCTTCCTCGCAAAGGGAGAGGCGGTCACGCCCCGGCCTTTTTCCGCACATCGTCCACGGTGCCGCACATCAGGAAGGCCGACTCCGGGTACTTGTCGCAGTCCCCGGACAGAATGGCCTCGAAGCCGGCCACCGTCTGCTCCATAGTGACGAAGGCACCCGGAATGCCGGTGAACTTCTCCGCCACATGAAAGGGCTGGCTCATGAATCGCTGGAGGCGGCGGGCACGGTGCACCGTCTGCTTGTCCTCGGAGGACAGCTCCTCCATGCCCAGAATGGCGATGATGTCCTGTAGCTCATTGTACCTTTGCAACATGCGCTGTACCTCCTTGGCCGTCTGATAATGTCGCTCCCCCACAAGGTCGGGGGCCAGCATCCGGGAGGAGGACTCCAGCGGGGACACGGCGGGGTAGATACCCAGCTCCACAATGCTCCGGGAGAGCACGGTGGTGGCATCCAGATGGGAGAAGGTGGTGGCCGGGGCGGGGTCGGTCAGGTCGTCCGCCGGCACATAGACCGCCTGCACCGAGGTGATGGAGCCGCTGTCGGTGGAGACGATGCGCTCCTGCAGCTTGCCCATTTCGGAGGCCAGGGTGGGCTGGTAGCCCACGGCAGAGGGCATCCGACCCAAAAGGGCGGACACCTCCGCACCGGCCTGGGAGAAGCGGAAGATGTTGTCAATGAACAGCAACACATCCTTGTGGGCGTTCTCCCGGAAGTATTCTGCCATGGTTAGTCCGGCCAGCGGCACCCGCAGACGGGCACCGGCGGTCTCGTTCATCTGCCCGAACACCAGGGCGGTCTTGTCCAGCACGCCGGACTGCTTCATTTCCTGCCACAGGTCGTAGCCCTCCCGGGAGCGCTCGCCCACCCCGGCGAACACCGAGTAGCCGTTGTGCTCAAAGGCCACATTGCGGATCAGCTCCATGATCAGCACGGTCTTGCCGACGCCCGCACCGCCGAACAGGCCGATCTTTCCGCCCCGTGCGTAGGGTGTCATCAGGTCTATGACCTTGATGCCGGTCTCCAGGATCTCATCCGAATTGACGATGCGGGTGAAGTCCGGAGCCGGGTGGTGGATGGGCCACACCGTGTCTGTCACAATGTCGCCCATGCGGTCGATGGGCTGACCCATGACATTGGTCATCCGCCCCAGGGTACCCACGCCCACGGGGACAGAGATGGGCTTGCCGGTGTCCACGGCGATCATGCCCCGGGACAGCCCATCGGTGGGGTGCATGGAGATGCAACGCACCATGCCGTCCCCCAGATGCTGGAGCACCTCCAGGGTGAAGGTCTCCTCCCCCTTACGGACGGTGACGGCATGGCAGATGTCCGGCACGCAGGTAGGGTCAAACCATATGTCCACCACCGAGCCGGTGATCCGGATGATAATGCCCTTGCGGTTGCCGTCTTTCAGGCTGTCTGTCTCCATGCTACTCCTCCCCTTCGTGCAGTGCTCCGGAGGAGGTCTCAATGACCCCCGTGGTCACGGCGCTCTGCCTGCGTTTGTTGATCTGTATCGTCAGCTTCTCCGCTGACTCGGTGGCGTTATCATAGGCGGTCCTCATGGCCGTCAGCGTGGCCGCCTGTGCCCCCAGAGCCGCCTCCAGCACGGTCTGGAAGAACACCGTATCCAGGATCCGCCGCCCGATGTCGGCACATACGGTCTCCCGGTCGGGGATCCAGAGGATGTCCGCCCGACTGCCGTCGCCGCTCCCCTCCAGGGGCAGGAGCAGCTTGTCCGCAGGAACCTGGGACAGGGTGTTGACAAAGTGCTGGTGGATCAGGTGCACCGAGCGCACCTTTCCCTCCCGGTAGAGGCTTTCCAGAAGCGCCAGCAGGGGGCGGCAGGCATCAAAGTCCGGCACATCCGGCAGAAGGAAACTGCGCTCATACCGGATGCCCCTCTCCTGACAGTAGGCCACGGTGGCCTTCCCGCACAGGACGACCAGCGGAGCCGGAGTCTGCCCGGCTTCCCCGGCGGTATCTGCCGGATCAGAGCCTGCCTGGGCGGCCTTTGTCAGCACCTCCTCCATGAAGGCGTGGAGCTGGGCGTTATACCCGCCGCACATCCCCCGGTTGTGCCCCAGCACCACATAGCAGTCCGGCACAGCGGCGGCACCGCTATGCCAGATCACACTGTCCCCGCACAGGCGAGCCAGCCTGGCCATTTCCTCGGCGTAGTGGCGGTACCCGGCGTACATCCGGTTGATCCTGGCGTACTTGGCGGAGGCAACGGTGCGCATGGCCCCCGCCAGCTGCCCGGACAGCTCCACACTGCGGAGCCGTTTCTTCAGCTGTTCGAGTCCTGCCATACCTGCGCCTCCGCAAAGTCAGACAGGGCGGCACCCAGAGCCTGCCGGGTGTCGTCGTCCATCTTGACCCCGCTCTCCAGCGTCTGCTTCAGGGCGGGGAAATGGGTCTCCATGTAGGTGTACAGCTTCTTCTCAAATATATCCAGCTTTTCCACCGGCACATCCTTGGCGTACCCTTCGGACACGGCATAGATCAGGAGCGCCTGCTTCCAGTCCGGCAAAGGGGCGAACCGGCCCTGCTTGAGGACTGTCATCATGCGGATGCCCGCATCCAGCACCGCCCGGGTGTCGTCGTCCACATCCGAGCCGAATTGGGAGAACCCGGACAGCTCCCGGTACTGAGCCAGCTTCATGCGCAACGAGCCGGACACCTGCTTCATCAGGCGGGTCTGCGCCGCACTGCCCACACGGGAGACAGACAGCCCCACATTGACCGCCGGACGCTGTCCCTCAAAGAACAGCTCGGTGTCCAAGAAGATCTGCCCGTCGGTGATGGATATGACATTGGTGGGAATGTAGGAGGAAATATCTCCGGCCAGGGTCTCCAGAATGGGCAGGGCGGTCATGGAGCCGCCGCCCAACTGGTCAGACAGCTTGGCGGAGCGCTCCAGCAGGCGGGAATGCAGGTAGAATATGTCCCCGGGGAATGCTTCCCGTCCGGAGGGACGGTGCAGAAGCAGGGACAGCTCCCGGTACGCCACCGAGTGCTTGGACAGGTCGTCGTACACGATCAGCACATCCCGCCCGGCGTACATGAAATACTCTCCCATGGCCGTGCCGGAGAAGGGGGCGATGTACTGGAGGGAGGCCGAGGCCGAGGCGGCGGCGCACACGATGATGGTGTAGGACATGGCCCCGTACTTTTCCAGCTTGGCCCGGACTTCAGCCACCGTGGTGTCCTTCTGCCCGATGGCCACATAGATGCACACGATGCCCTTGCCCTTCTGGTTGATGATGGTGTCGATGGCCAGGGAGGTCTTTCCGGTCTGCCTGTCGCCGATGATCAGCTCCCGCTGACCCCGGCCGATGGGAACCAGGGCGTCAATGGCCTTGATGCCGGTGTGAAGGGGCTGGGACACCGAGGCACGATCCAGAATGGCGGGAGCGTGGAATTCGATGGGTCTGCGCTCCCGGGTCCGTATCTGACCCTTGCCGTCAATGGCATGACCCAGGGCATCCACCACCCGACCCAGCAGGACATCGCCCACCGGCACCGAAGCGATCCGACCCACCCGGCGCACCCGGCTGCCGCTCTCAATGCGAGTGTAGTCCCCATAGATGATGCATCCGATGCGCCCGGGCTGAATGTCCAGCACCATGCCCCGGTCGCCGCAGGAAAATTCCACCACTTCACCGTACATGATGTCCGCCAGACCGTCCATCCAGCAGATACCGTCAGACACCGTCAGCACCCGGCCCAGCTGGTAGAGGTATACCCGGTCGGTCATCCGCTCTATGTCCTGCTCCAACGCACTGACCACATCCTCCATGCTTTCCGTGCCGGAGATGTCGTCCTTCTGCATCTTGCGCTCCAGCTGGTACAGCCGCTCCCTGACGGAGCAGTCGTACACCGTGTCGCCGATACGCAGGCAAAGCCCGCCCAGAAGAGCCGGATCCTGCCGTACCCAGAAGGAGGTCTTTCCGTGGACGGCGGCCAGCATCTGATCGGTATAGTCGCCCACCTGGCGCACCAGCTCCTCCGGCAAAGGGAAGGCGGAGGTCAGGGTCACATACAGCACATCGTGGGTCTTCAGGTAGGCGATGTCTCCGGGGGTCAGCCTGACCCGGCTCAGGATCAGGCGCACCATGTCCCCCTCCCGTTCCCGGAGCAGGGAGGCATAGGGCTCGGAGCCGAACATACGGACAGCCTGCTCCCGGATGGAGGAGACCATGTACTTGTGGATATCCGAAATGGCCTCCCTGCGCACCTCCAGGCGGGCGGCCTGCCCGTTGGCCTCTACCTGGCGGAGGGACTCCTCGGCCTCGGCTCGGATCTCCTGTATTTTCGGCTGGGCCAGCTGCTCCGGATCAAGGGGGGCTGTTCCCCCTGCTTCTTCCGGCGGAGGGAGCGGCTCCTTCTCCGCCGCCTCGGCTGCGTCCAGCTCATCCTGTATCTTCTTCCGGCGGTTCTCCATCATGGAGCCGATGGGCTTTCTTCCAAAGAGGAAGATAAGCGCCGCCAGGATCAGAAAATTGATTACGGCATATAAAAATTCCATACTTTCTGTCTCAGGAGACGAATCCGGATACGAAGATCTGGCTGAGTCGCTTCACCTCAATGTCCGCCTGCCTGTGCAGTGCGTCCTTATGCGCCTCCACCTGGGCGGCATACTGTGCGCAGGCCTCTTCTTCCTGCGCCTGCTTCTCTGCCAGTTGACTCTCCTGCCGGGTCTGCTCCTGTGCGATCATCCTTTCTGCATCTTCCCGGGCTTGCTGGTTCTGCCGACGGACATCCTCCTCGGCCTCTGCCCTTTCCCGGGCGAGGCGTTCCCCGTCCCGGATGCGCTTGGCCTCTGCGGCGGCGATCCGCTCCCGCCGTGCATCCATGAAGGCCAGCAGGGGCCCGAAGAGCAGTTTCTTCAGGATGAGCATCAGCAAAAGGAAGCAGATCACCGTCCAGACAATGACGGATACCTGTATATTGATGTTCACAGAGGATGCCCCCTCAGATCTTGGAGACCAGCATGAAGGCGATCAGAAGGCCGTATATGGTCAGTGCCTCCATCAGGGCCAGCGAGATGATCAGCGAGGAGCGGATGTCCTTGGCGGCATCGGGTTGGCGGGCGATGCTCTCCATAGCGGCCTTGGCGGTCAGCCCCTGGCCGAGGGCGGGGAAGAAGGTGCTGAAGGCGACGGCGATGGCGGCGGCGATGGCGATAAGTCCCTGGTTTGACATGGTGTGGTACTCCTTTTCACTTTTTGCTTTTTGAAATGTGGGTTTATGATTTTGCTTTTTGCTTTTTGGCTTTGGTTCCGGCTCTTGCCTTCTTCGGCTGATCCGGCAGCTCCTCTATCTCGGTGGCCTCATCCAGGTAAATGGATACCAGCATGGTGAACACCACCGCCTGGATGGCGCAGAACAGCACCGACAGAGCCATCATGATGACAGGCGCACCGATGGGAATGATGCCGTACAGCTCCTCGGTGACGGTCTCCTCTCCGAACACATTGCCGTACAGACGCAAGGCCAGGGAGGCAGGCTTGATGAACTCGTCCAGCACCAGGAGGGGGAGCATGAAGAAGATGGGGCTGACAAAGCGCTTGAAGTAGTGCTTGACGCCGGCCCGCAGTCCGGCCCACTGTAGGAACAGGAAAGCCAGAATACCCAGGGCAAGCCCCACCGACAGGGAGGAGGTGGGGGCCTTCGCATAGTCCGTCATGCCCACGCCCGGGATCAGGCCGGAGTAGTTGGAGAGTATGATAAAGACGAACAGGGAGGCCAGAAAGGTGAAGTGCTTCCGGGCTTTTTCCTTTCCCAGCAGGCCGGTGAGGAAATTGTCCAGGTACTCCACGCACCACTCCATCAGGTTCTGAAATTTGCCGGGTCGCTCCTTCAGGTGCCTTGTGGCCAGCCAGGACAGGAGAGCCACCACGGCCAGAATGACCCACATCATCACCACCTCGCCGGTGATGTCCAGTATACCGAAGATGGAAAACAGAACTTTGGATTTCTCACCCATTGGGATCCTCCCCCTTTCCGCTGTCCGTGTCGGACGGCTCCCCGGCCGTCTCCCGGGTGTTTGCTGTCTGTTCCGGTTGCCCGGATGGTGCCGACCCCTCTGTCCCCTCCGACTGTTTCTTCAGTCGGTCTGACAGCCGGACCAGTCTGGCCGTGAAGACCACCATGGAGACGGTCATGCCCAACACGCCGCCGATGAGCAGGTACAGCCTGTCCCAGGGGGTATAGGGGGCCAGCAGGTAGAGGGCGACCAGGTACCCGATATGGAGAAGCTGGCGCACCACGGAGAAGGTAGCGTACAGGCTGGCCTTCCTGCGCAGGACAACGGCGGTCAGAATATAATTGACAAGGCCCACCAGCACGCCGCCAAGGAGGGCGACGGCAAGGCCGAACAGACCGTGTGACATAGTGCGGGTCCTTTCTGCTTCAAAAGCGTATTTCTGAACATGTCAGGAGGTGTCCACAAAAGGAAAGACCGGTGAACCTGCGTCCACCGATCCTGTGTACCATCTGTGTGCCGCAACGCAAAACAATGCGCACGCAAGAATAACCGCCAGGGTCAAGTGGCCGTCATGCTTCCGTGCGTATTGATTTGCGCTGATTGCCTTATGAAACTGTGGATACTGCGAAAAACATGACCTCCTGGGGATTCAACCTTGAACCCTCCTGATTTGCCTTACAGTATACCACTTACTGCGCCTTTTGTCAAGTCTTGTTGCATAAGAAATTTCAATGGCGAAAAAGGGCATGTTACAGTTCACCTACCCCCCGCCGTGCGCTCCCTTTTCCGCCGTAGAGCGGGGCGAGGGGCCCCCGCGAAGGCGTTTCTGCTGTTTTGGGCGACAGTTACGCTGGATTCCCCGGAAAATCGGTAACAAAGATACCACAAATCAGCGTACCGAATTTGAATCTAAACCTGTTTGAAAGTTCTTGGGGGTCTGGGGGCTTCTTACAAGAAGCCCCCAGGCGTTCTTCCGCACCCTACCTGAACTGTAACAAGGGCATCGTTACAGTTCATCCGGGGGACGGGAGAACGCAGAATGAACTGGCACAAAAACGGGATCACATATTGAAAAGGAAAACAAAATATGATATAATTCCTACAAGACTAAAAACAAGGGGGGATGATTACTTGTTTACATATTTTCATTGCTATCTTCCACGAACATGGGATGCCCAAGTCAAAGCCGGACTTATTGGCAAAAACGCAGGCATCCGTTTTTCACAAAGTATTGATATTCAAGAAGAATTGAAATTCAATAAATTGGCTGCCAAAGACGGCGTTTTGTATCACATTGTGCGTGAGAACCACTTCCCATTTTATATTGATCGTTTGCAGGGTGGCTGTTATATAGAGCAGTATCCTTATGACATGTCACTGATTCAGAATTATCGTGACTTGTTGGGCGATCATTTTTATGGCTTTCAGATGCATGAATGGATGAGTAATTTCTTATCAGACCTGGGCAAACTAAAGAGCAACGGGTGCCCGGCATGGACAGAAGAATCCATAACAGAAACAATACATCGTGCATTTCCTTTTCCACATACATTTCTTGAAGCAATGAGTGCAAAAGAAATGGAAGAAGCCGGTTGCCCTGAAACATATGAAGCATTTCTTGATGTTACAACCAAGCTGTTTTTAAGACGCCAAGAGTACACAAGTGGCGATTTACTACCATGTGACAGTGCTTTTCTATCATTCCCTGTTGAATTACGCGCTGGAGCTAAGCGTATCATGGCCGAAATAGGTGCTCAAACTCCGGATACCCGTATACAAGTAGCATTTGCACGGGGAATGGCAAAGGGTTATAGCGTCCCATTCGGAACATACTATGAGCCCTGGGGCGGAACTCCTTTTTCTGCATGTTCATATCAGCGTGACGGAGAGAATGAATGGAATATTCATTCAGGAGCAGATTTCCCTTTTGAAACAAATGGAGCAAATGGTGGCAGTTCTCGTTCCATGCAATTACGTATGCACTTGTATTCATATTTTGCCGGAGCTTCATTTATGGCTGAAGAATGGGGTATGTGCAATACATTTTACGACTGGCATGATTTCGAACTTTCTCCATATGGCATTGTAAAAAAACAGTTCCTTGATTTTGTCGATCACTATTCAGATATCGGTGAGCCTGTTACGCCAATAGCTGTAGTATTACCAAAAACCATGGCGGTACTCGAAAATGTGCGTTCAGATACACTTACTTATCTGACATATCCTGCGCAGGGCTCCTTTGGGAAAGCGATACAACACGCAAGGCGTGGATTGCGTGACCTGTTTTGCACAACAGGGCCCATGACCGGAAGTGAACCTATGTCTCTGCTGAATTGCCTGATTCCGGATGCCCTTGATATTGTGACTGAAGATGCATTGGATGCAGATAAATACAGATACCTTGTCGATCTGACAAGCAATAAAGAATTTGCTCTTCATTACTCAGAAAAGATATGCCAGATTGAAGAAGTTCCGGCTATTCTTGATTCGATACTTCCCTGCACTGTGAAGGGAAATGTAATGAAACAATTTACGCAAGCTTCTGACAAGCGTTACTATATCTTATTGACAAATAACAGCGGTGTTGTGCGTACGGTGGCACACGGTGACGAATTTTTGCCTGAAGCCACCGAGATGGTATCCCTCGCAGTTACAGAACACAGAAAAATTGAGAGGCTTGAAGGCAGTGTTCTCTCATGCGATGAGCATGGTATATATCACACAAGTATACCCGCAGGCGGATACTTTTTCGGTGTTGTCAACTGTTATTAAGGAAACGCTGATTGAATGAGGTGGTGCAGATTCGGTACAAATTTTTTCATCTGCGATTGCGAAAAGTTGGATGTACTGGATGTACATTGAGTTTTTTGGCAAGAAGCAGGCGAGAAAAGATGTGCCGAAGATGCGCCGCCGAATCAATCAGCGGTTCCTTAACAGAACTCAATCACTTTTTCTCGTCTTTTTGATTTTTGGCCTCACATCAATTGTGACACAACGTTACAGTTCACCTACCCCCGCCGTGCGCTCCCTTTTCCGCCGTAGAGCGGGGCGAGGGGCCCCCGCGAAGGCGTTTCTGCTGTTTTGGGCATCAGCAACGCTGGCTCCTTTGGAAAAACGACAACAAATATATGACAGAATAACGCTTCGAATCATACACAATACCTGTTTTGAAAGTTCTTGGGGGTCTGGAGCCGTAAAAAAGTCAAAAAATGAGCGGATG
>CAMEON010000042.1 GCA_945929845.1 uncultured Clostridia bacterium
GACGAAAAAATCTGTACCGAATCTGCACCACCTCATTCAATCAGCGTTTCCTTAAAAATCTATTAGCCCCATCCCCCCGGCCCCCTTCCCCAGAGGGGAAGGGGGAGAGTCTAAGTTTTTTCGCAAGGGGCCTGCGGCCCCTTGCATCCCCAGCTTTTACGCCGGACACCATCTGTGCTGACCGGATGTAGGATAAACCGGGCGCATGTTTCGCCACAACTGTAACAATGTTGTCGTATTCGTTACAGTTTACCTGCCCCCGCAGTTCGCTCCCTTTTCCACCGTAGAGCGGGGCGAGGGGTCCCCGCGATGGCGTTTCTGTTGCTTTCGGTACCAGAAACGCTAGATCTCCCAGGAGAATGGCAACATATATATCACTAAACAGCGTACTGAACATGAATATTTTCATATTTTGAAAGTTCTTGGGGGTCTGGGGCCGGAAGTTTGCCGCATGGCAAACTTCTTGAACTGGCGCATCCGGCTTGCCGGTGGCGACAGTTCGGTTCTTCTCAAGAAGCCCCCAGGCGTTCTCCCGTACCCTACCTGAACTGTAACTCGTATTCCTCCCCCACATGCACAGATTTCCCGGATTTCCTTGACAAGGAAGAGCGGCGGGTGTATAATAGACCGCAGGAACCAATCCGGACATCAGGAAGAAAGGACGGACAGACTTATGCGCATTCTGCTCACCGGCGGGGGCACCGCTGGACATGTCAACCCGGCGTTGGCTATCGCCGCCGCCATACGGGCCCATCAGCCGTCGGCGGACTTCCTGTTCGTGTCCTCCGACTTGCCCGGGGACAAGGCGGGAGACCTTGTGCGGCGGGCCGGGTATGAGCTGGAAACGGTACACATCCGGGGCCTTCGCCGCCCGGTGTTCCATCCCGCAAACCTGACACTCCCCCTTGTCATGCAGAAGGCCCGCCGGGCCGCCCGGCGGTTGATTCAGGAGTTTCATCCTAACCTGATCGTCGGCACCGGAGGGTACGCCTGCTGGCCGGTGGTCTCGGAGGGGGCGGCCCTGGGCATACCCACCGCCGTCCATGAGTCCAACGCCCTGCCGGGCAAGGCCATCTGCCAGGTGAAGCACCGGGTGGACAGGATCTTCATCAATTTCCCGGAGACAGCCGGCCGGCTGGGGATGGAGGGGGACCCAAAGGTCATCCGGGTGGGCAACCCCCACATGGCGGGCTTTGACACCGTGAACCGGGAGGAGGCTCGCCGCACCCTGGGACTTGCCCCGGGGGAGACCTATGTGCTGGCCTTCGGCGGCAGTCTGGGGGCGGAGCATCTGAATGACGGCCTGGTCAGCCTGGCCGACACGCTGGCTCGCTCCTGTCCCGGCACCGTCCTGTGCCATGCCGCCGGGAAGCGGGACTTCCAGCGCACCCGGGAGAACCTTCACCGCACGGGGGCGGATGCCTGCCCGAGGATCAAACTGACAGACTACATTTACGACATGCCGACCCGCATGGCGGCGGCTGACCTGGTCATCAGCCGGGCGGGGGCCATGACCGTGTCCGAACTGGCTCTGACCGGGAAGGCGGCGGTGCTGGTGCCTTCCCCCTATGTGGCCGACAACCATCAGTACAGGAATGCCATGGCCCTGGTCGGCGTAGGTGCCGGGGTGTGCGTGGAGGAGAAGGATATACCGGGCGGGGGGCTTACCCGGGCGGTGCAGCCCCTCCTTGGGGACAGGGTTGCCAGGGAGCGGATGGGCCGGGAGATCAAGGCTCGCTTCGCCTGTCCGGAGGCCAATGAGATCATCTATCAGGAGTTAATGAAGCTATGTCAAGGCTGAAACAGTCGGACAGGGAGGGCGGGGTACCCTCCGGAAAGAAACAAAAGCGCAGGCGGCAGAGGCACCCCTATGCCTTCGCCGAGAAGTTCGGAAGAACCGGCCCGTTCGGTACCAATATACCCGCCAAGGTCAGATTCCGCACCGTGCGCCTGGCTCGCCGGCTGGCGGTGACGCTCCTTGTGCTGACGCTGGCCTGCGCCGCCTGCCTGGGGGCATCCTATGTGTGGCGGGTGCAGAGCATCACAGCCTCCGGCAGTTTGCGCTATGAGGAAAGCGTGCTGACAGAGCATTGCGGCCTTGCGGTGGGAGACACCATGCTGGGCTTTGACTGCGCCCGGGTGGAGGAACAGCTCCGGGATGAGTTCCCCCTGCTGGCCTCGGTGCAGGTGACCCGCCGCCTGGACGGGACGGTGTCCATCCAGGTCACGGATGAGGGACGCCTGTACTATACCCGTCACAACGGCAATTACAGCCTGATCTCCGCCGAGAGTCTGCGGATCATCTCGGTCATGGCGGATCCCTACAGCTGGGGCGAACTGTCCCCGGTGTACCTGGGTCTGCCGGAGGAGGCCAGGCTCCGCAAGGGAGAGAAACTGACCTATGCCTGGTTGCCGTACCCTCCGGAGGGGGCGGAGGATGAGGTCTCCACCTATGAGATCGAGACCGGGGAGGCCGTGGAGGACTTCGCCTATGTGAATGATGTCCTGGGGGCGGTGATGGGCGGCCCTCTGGCCGACCGGGTGACCGGGCTGGAGCTGGGGGACAGATACGGCCTGTGGTTCCTCCTGGATGGGCATATTCAGGTACTGCTGGGGGACAGCGGGAACCTTTCGTATAAGCTCTCCCAGGCGATGGCTGTGCTGGAGAGGCAGACGGTGAGCGGACTGCCTGCCGTGCTGGATGTGACCGACCCCGCCCGGGTCACTTACCGGGAGGTCGCCGACCTGGCCCTGCCTGCCTGGGCATCGCAGAAGGGAACGCTGGGGGCTTCTTGAAAGAAGCCCCCAGGCCCCCAAGAACTTTCAAAGCAGGTATTGTGAATGATTCGGAGCGTTATTCTGTCACATATCTACTGTTGTTTTCCCAGAGGATCCAGCGTTGCTGTCACCCAAAAAAGCAGAAACGCCTTCGCGGGGACCCCTCGCCCCGCTCTACGATGAAAAGGGAAGCGTACTGCGGGGGTAGGCGAACTGTAGTTGAGACAGAGCCGGAAAAATGTTAACAATTGATAAATTTTCAAAAAACTATTGCAATTTCGGCGGAAAAAGTATATTATATAGGTGTGTTATTGTATACCTACACTAAGGTAGGTCATGGGCCGCCCGCAAGAGAGGCGGCGCATCAAAGCGTACATAGGGAGGAAGTTAAAATGACATTTGAACACGATGATAGCTTTTCGTCCGGCGTGAACATCAAGGTGATCGGCGTCGGCGGCGGCGGCAATAACGCCGTGAACCGCATGATCAACTCCGACATCAAGGGTGTGGAATTTGTGGCCATCAATACCGATGCCCAGGTTCTCAAAAATTCCGATGCCACCACCAAGCTGGCCATCGGTCAGAAGCTGACCAACGGCTTTGGCGCAGGGGCCAACCCCGAGATCGGTGCCCGTGCCGCAGAGGAATCCATCGAGGAGATCAAGGGCATCCTGGAGAACACCGACATGGTGTTCGTCACCGCCGGTATGGGCGGCGGTACAGGTACCGGTGCGGCTCCCGTGGTTGCCCGTGTGGCTCGTGAGCTGGGTATTCTGACTGTCGGCATCGTGACCAAGCCCTTCATGTTTGAGGGCAAGCGCCGCATGGATCAGGCGATCAGGGGCATTGCAGAGCTGAGCCAGTATGTGGACTCTCTGGTGGTCATCCCCAACGAGCGGCTGAAGCAAATGCCGGAGACTCCCCGTATCACCCTTCAGAACGCCTTCGGGTTTGCGGACGAGGTGCTGTCCCGGGGTACCCGCAGTATCTCTGACCTGATCAATGTGCCCGGATTCATCAACCTGGACTTCGCCGATGTGTCCTCCGTCATGAAGGATGCCGGCTGTGCCCACATGGGCGTTGGCTATGGCGAGGGCAAGGACAAGGCCGAGGAGGCCGCCAAGCAGGCCATTTCCAGTCCCCTGCTGGAGTCTTCCATTGCCGGTGCCCACGGGATCCTGATCAGTGTGGCCGCTTCTCCCGATGTGGGGCTGGAGGATGTGGATCTGGCTTCTACCATGATCGCCAACGAGGCTTCCCCCGATGCCAATGTCATCTGGGGCGTGACCTTTGACAAGGAGCTGGACGATGCCATGCGCATCACCATCATTGCCACCGGCTTTGAGAAGAAGGCGGACACCGCCCCGGTGGCGGCCAAGGAGGCTGAGCCTACCCCCGCACCTGCCGCCAGACCTCAGACCGCCAGAACCGAGGCGACTGCAACCGCCGCCGAGAAAAAGCCCTCCCCCTCGGTAGAGGAGGAGTTCGACAAGCTGGATCAGATCCTGCGTGACATTCCCAGCGCAAGAACCAAGAAGAGACCCCTGCGCTGACAGGCAACACCTTCAGCGTACCGATATATGAAAGAACAGGCCGTGCCCGTTGGGGCGGCCTGTTTTTCATGATGGGGGATCTGATCTTCACCGAGGAAGACAGTAGATGCAGGAATTGGCAAATTACTTGCTTTGATGGCAAGAACCGCTCATCGGGCAGTCCGAGCACCCGCATCCACAGGATGATCTTCCCTTCTTCCTGTTCTTGATCATGCCGACAATGATCGCCGTTACCACAGCGATCAGCACGGCACAGATGATGATGGTTGCTATATTTTGCGAAAGCCATGCAATCATGGTATACCTCCTGTTACAGATGATCACAGTGCAGGCTGAAGTTGAGTGACAGCAACAGCCATTTACTTTTTTACCTTCACCTTTTTGGTGAGCTTGGTAGCCTCGGCGTAGCGCTTGAAGAACAGTATGTACACCATGACAGCGAGAACAGCGACGGCCGCAATCAGACCGATGACATTCAGATTTCCGGTGAATATCGAACCGAACTGGTAGATCATCAGGGAAATGGCATAGGCAAACACGCATTGATATCCGATGGCGAACCAAGTCCACTTTGCGGAGTTCATTTCCCGCTTGATAGCACCGATGGCTGCGAAGCAGGGAGCGCACAGCAGGTTGAACACCAGGAAGGAGTAAGCGGCAAGACGGGTCATACCCTCAAAATCAAGCACGCCGAACACGCCGACGACCTCTTCCTTGGCAACCAAGCCCATGATGGTGGCGATGGTCGCCTTGATGTTGCCGAAGCCAAGGGGTGCGAAGATCCAGCAGAGGGCACTACCGATGATGCCGAGCACACTGTTCTCCAGTTCCATCTCCGTGCTGAAGGTGAAGGAGCCGTCCATCATGCCGAAGCAGGAGCCTGCCCAGATCACGATGGAGGAAAGCAGGATGATGGTTCCGGCCTTCTTGATGAAGGACCACGCCCGTTCCCACATGGAGCGCAGGACATTGCCGATGGTGGGCCAGTGGTATGCGGGAAGCTCCATCACAAAGGGGGCGGGATCGCCGGCGAACATTTTGGTTTTCTTCAGTATGATGCCGGAGATGATGATGGCGGCAATCCCCACGAAATAGGCACTGGGAGCCACCCACCATGCGCCGCCGAACAGGGCGGAAGCAATCAGTGCGATGATGGGGAGCTTGGCTCCGCAGGGAATGAAGGTGGTGGTCATAATGGTCATACGGCGGTCGCGCTCGTTTTCAATGGTACGGGAGGCCATAATGCCGGGAACACCACAGCCGGTTCCGATGAGCATGGGAATAAAGGACTTACCGGAAAGGCCGAACTTGCGGAAGATACGGTCAAGCACAAAGGCGATACGGGACACATAGCCGCAGGCCTCCAGGAAGGCGAGGAAAATGAACAGCACCAGCATCTGCGGGACAAAGCCGAGAACGGCACCGACGCCGCCGACGATCCCGTCAACCAGCAGACTGTTCAACCAGGCGGGGCTATTTGCGGCATCAAGTCCGCTCTGGACAAGCACCGGAATACCGGGTACCCACACGCCGTACCCGGACGGGTCAGGCACACCCTCTGCCTCTTCTCCGAGAGCCGCATCATATATGGCCGAAATATCATATCCGGCCTCCGCCAAGGAGTCGGCATAGGAACTGTAGGCTTCATCAAACGCACCGAAATCCTGGTCGGCAATGGCAGACTGGATGTCCGCGGCCCCGATGACGCCTTTCTCTGCGGCGGCATCCACAAGAGCCTTCATTTCTTCGGTCCAGACATGTTCGGCCGCATAGTCCGTCATGGCATCCTCATAGGCGGAGGAGCCGATGCCGAACAGATGCCAGCCATCTCCGAACAAGCCGTCATTGGCCCAGTCGGTGGCAAAGGTGCCGACGGTAGAAACCGAGATGTAGTAAACAAGGAACATGATGACCGCAAAAATCGGAAGTGCCGCAAACCGGTTGGTGACCACCCGGTCGATCTTATCGGAGACGGAGAGCTTCCCAGCCGATTTCTTCTTGTAACAACCCTTGATCATCTGGCCTATGTAGATGTAGCGTTCATTGGTGATGATGGATTCCGCATCATCGTCCATTTCGTCCTCAACGGCCTTGATGTCCTTTTCGATGTGCTCCAGAACGGCATTGTCCAGCTTGATCTGCTCCAGCACCTTGTCGTCCCGCTCAAAGATCTTGATGGCGTACCAACGCTGTTGTTCCTCCGGCATACTGTGCACAGCGGCCTCCTCGATGTGAGCCAGTGCGTGCTCCACCGTGCCGGAGAAGGTGTGCATGGGAACCGTCTTTCCGTTCTGCGCCGCCTCTATGGCCGCTTCTGCCGCTTCCATGATGCCGGTACCCTTCAGGGCGGAGATCTCAACCACTTTACAGCCAAGCTCTCTGGACAGCTCTGCCGTGTTGATCTGATCGCCGTTTTTGTTCACCACATCCATCATATTGATGGCGACCACCACCGGGATGCCCAGCTCGGTAAGCTGTGTGGTCAGGTACAGGTTTCTCTCCAGGTTGGTGCCGTCGATGATGTTCAGGATCGCATTGGGACGCTCGGTGATCAGATAGTTTCTTGCCACCACTTCCTCCAGCGTATACGGGGAAAGGGAATAGATGCCGGGCAGGTCGGTGATGACAACGCCGTCGTGCTTTTTCAGTTTGCCTTCCTTTTTCTCCACCGTCACACCGGGCCAGTTCCCGACGAACTGATTGGAGCCGGTCAGCGCATTGAACAGCGTTGTTTTTCCGCAGTTGGGGTTGCCTGCAAGGGCAATTCGAATTTCCATTGGTTGCCTCACTTTCTTGATTAGCGGCTGCTAACCGTTGTTTGAAATGAAACGGGGAAGCGTCCCCGGTAAATCAGCGTCGCTTATTCGATCTCGATCATTTCCGCATCGGCTTTCCGAATGGACAGCTCGTAACCGCGGACAGTCACTTCCACCGGGTCGCCCAACGGCGCAACCTTGCGGATGTGGACTTCCACGCCCTTTGTAATGCCCATATCCATGATCCGGCGCTTGACCGCACCCTCGCCGTGGAGCTTGACGACCTTGACCGTATCACCGACACTGGCCTGTTTCAGCGTTTTCATACCTGTTCTCCTCCTTGAAATGTATTTTAAGTATGCCTGCCGTAGAAGATCAGATCATGATCTTCTGCGCCATTTCCTTACTGATGGCAATGCGGGACTCCTTGACATTCACAATGACATTCCCGCCGATGGTGTTGATGACCGTCACGACGCCCCCGACAACGAACCCGAGGTTTTCCAGGTGCGTCTTGACCTCCTGCTTGCCTCCGATCTTCCTGATGATATTCTCTTCTCCAACCTCTGCAAGTGTAAGTGGCATCATAGTATCTTCCTTCCTTTGGGCAGACAGACGATTAGCATCGGCTAACTCCAAGCCCAATATGTTAGTTAGCTTTCGCTAACCGGTAATATTATATGCTTCTTTTCCTCTTTTGTCAATAGTTTTTCCTGATTTTTTTGTACTTTCCTGATTTTTGGAGAAGATAGCAACAGAAAATGGGAGGTATGGATCTTTATTGTGCAATCTTCCTACGAGAAGGACTGCATAGAGCCGTTCTTGCCCAAAGGCCATCGGCATTGAAGTGGGTATCGGCAAAAGGATCCGGTGAAGCGTGGCAATGAGCGACACCCTGGAGAAGCGCACGAAAAAAGCCCGAAACAGGTTTGCCACAGGTGGGTAAACCATGGTTTCGGGCTTTTTAGGTGGGTGTGTGCAAACCAGAGAATGATCGCATCGGCAAAGGGGAAAGAACCGCTCTTTAGCAGAGCGATCCTTTCCCCCAACGATTTTTTACTTCTCAAACACCTCAATGACCGGAGACTTGAGGATCCCGTTGTCCTTGAGCTGGTATTCGTAAGCCCATTTGCAGCCTTCCGTATACCAGAACTCAGGACCGATCCATTTGTCCTGGGTACAGTTATGGAGAGCGTTGAAGCTGTTCACACGGGTCAGGTGCGCCGTCAGCTCGAGGATGTGTTCCCCGGCAGAAAGGCCATCCGCCTCCAGACGGTAAGGTGCATACACGATCTTTCCGATGTCAGTGCCGTCCAGCTTGGCGGTCAGCAGAGCCGCCTTGTACTGGTGCGTGGTGATCACGATATCCGCATCCTGATCCAGCGTAAAGGGAATCCGGTAGGTCACATCCGCACCGTAGAAGGGAAGACCCTGATGGACGACAGAACCGAACGCAAGCTGTCGGCTGGGTGCGTGCAGCTCCGCCTTGGTTCCTGTGACAGACACATCAAAGTCGCCCAACAGGAACAGGTTCTCCAGACTCACCCGCTTTCCGAAGGGCATCCGCACGATCAGCTCGTTGTCACCGACACGCAGAGCCGGTAGCGGCATGGTGCGAATGTGGCGGTCGGTGAAGTAGCCGTCATCACTGACCGGTACGGCTTCCCCGTTCAGCCACACCTCGGACATGCCCTCAGACGCAAGATGCGTCAGGGCCGGGATGTCGCTGTGGATATGGAAGCGGAAGAAGGGATAGTGCTGGATCACCTCCTCCGGAATGCACCACGGTTGGACATCACGACCGTCCGCCGCCGGATAGCTATACTTGCGGCGCAGGGCCACATCTATGCGGAGCATCTCCTCCCGGGGACTATAGTGCTCGCCGTCCTCTGACCATTCGGGCATATCCAGAACCAGCACATTCGGTTCGGACAGGGTGTAGCTGACGGCACCCTTGAAATCCAGCACCTTGGTCGGACGGACGCCGGCTCTGGGCGAGAGATCCACCAGAGCACTGCCGGTGCCTGCGTCATCGTCTGCCGCAGGATCCAAACGGAGCAGGAGGGAGGTATTCGCATAGAAGGTGTACAGGATGCGGGTCTTACCGTCCGGGGTGAAGCTGTAGGGTATCTCCTGCGTTTCTCCGGAGAGCGTGTCATACACGGTCGGCCTGACACGCCCCTTGAGGGTCAACCGCACCCGATCCGGCACGAACTCCGGCGTTTGAGACACATGGGCGATGAAGAGCCACTCGGTGTCGCCGTCACGGCGTTTGTTGTAGATCAGACTGTCAGTCAACGCACCGGACAGGTTGCGGATCTCCACCTCACGCTCCCCCTCCAGGGCTTTCAGCAGGGGGGTGCGGGAGAACGAGACCGTCTCGGCACCGTCGCACAGGGCCTTGAGTGCCTGGGGATCCGTCGGGAGCTGTGCGTCCACGAATTGCGGACGGTCGCCCATCAGGATGACCTTACCGCCCTTGGCGATGTACTGATTCAGAATGTCCACGGTGGTTCCCCGCAGGGTGTCCACATCCGGGATCACAATGGCGGAGTAGGACATCTTGCCGACATGGAGGTTCCTGTCCTCACTGGGCGTGTACAGCCCGGGCAGGATGGACTCGCTGATGAAGTCGAAGTCAATGGCACCCCGGAGCAGCCAGTTGATGACATCGTTGAAGTGGGACTCCAGCTGGTTGCGATGCTCGGCGGTGTTTTCGGAGGGTCCGAACGCCAGCCAGTAGCTTTCCACCGGGTGGATGACCCCCACATTGACCACCGGCTTCCCACGGGTCAGGACTGTATTGAGACGGGCAAAGTGATCCTCCACATAGGGGTACTGCTGATACCACGCAGACTGATAGTGGATGGAGGCAGGGTAGTCACGCTTGGCGGAGCCGTGCATGCTGTACCACGACAGGTGCGGGACACGGACAGTGACGCCCAGTGCCGCCTGCCAGTCGCCCTGGAACTTGTGCCCACGGAAGTCGAAGTCCCAACCGGTGACGCCGTACAGCTCGGATGTCATGCCCTCCTTGCCGTACTGGTGGACGGCGGACTGACACTGCTTGGCTGTGGACAGCTCGATCAGGTTGCACAGCATGTCAATGCCGGGCAGACCGAACCAACCGTAGGCCCGCATGGTCTCACCGACGGTGCTGGACTGGGAGTGGAGTTGCGCTTCTGCCAGCATATGACCGGTGAGGGACAGGTTGTGCTCCCGGCACCACTCGCCGCATTGCTTGGCGAAGGCGTTGGTGAAGCGGTCACAGATATGGTCGTGATAGAGGTAACGGGAGCGGGAAGGCTGACCGTCCAGATCCCAGAGCAGCTCGGGGAGGTGGGGAACAAGGTCATACCCGTAGGCAGCCTCAAAGGTGTCCGGCAGGTCTGTTGTCCACGGGAGATTGACATCCTCACGGGCGTTGGCGAAGGACAGGGTACCCATATGGACAAACTGCGGTTCGTCGGTGAAGATAGCGGGAACGGACTTGTCGAAATCATCGCCGACAGCGTTCAGGTACGCATGGTAGGTGACTTCGATGAACCGTTGCATGGCCTCGTTGGAGAGGGTATCCACATACGCCTGTCCGTTATACCAACCGCTACAGCCGGCGGTCAAGGCATAGACATACCAAAGGGTGCCTTGGATCGGCGCACCCGGGGCTACCATGGTGTACTTTTTGAGCGTTCCGTTGGGATTGAGCACAATGTCAAAGGCGGCAAGAAGGTAGGGCTTTCCCTCAAGGAAGCCGGTCTTTTCCTCCTTGACCACAGGGTGAGGGACGGAGGCGTGGTGCTGACCGACATACTCCGACCACGCTCCGTTGTTCTCCACCTCGGGCAGGGGATGGACGGTGAAGCGGATGTACTTCTCACGGAACTTGGGATCCTTGGTGACAATGCCGCCGGCGGCACCGGAGGGCCAACGGTCCTCGTCGTAGAGCCATGCGAGCATATCCTCCTTCTTTGCCTTCTCGTTGCATGCCTTGATGAGGTTCATGAACTCTTCGGAAAGGTAGGGGGTTGCCATACCGGAGCGGGTGTGCATATGGAAGCCGCCAAAGCCCATCTGCTTCATCTCGTCGATCTGACGGGTAAGCTCCTCGGCGTTGAGCTTATCATTCCACGCCCAGAAGGGGGCGCAACGGTATTCGCTGGTGGGGTTTCGGAACAGAGACGGATCCAATGCTGGAGTTGCATTCTTTTTATAAAGCATTTTGTGGGTACTCCTTTCGGAATGTGGGGTTGGCTATATTATATCAAACGAAAAGGAAAATTGCAAGAGGATTTGGAAAAATGTTTACGGAACCACTGATTGATTCTGTGGCACATCTCCGGCACATCTTTTCCCACCTGCTTCTTTCCGAAAAACTGGATGTACATTCAGTACATCTTGCGTTTTTCGCAATCGCAGACGAAAAAATCTGTACCGAATCTGTACCACCTCATTCAATCAGCGGTTCCCTGAAAACACGAAAAGTCCTTGAAAATCAAGGGCTTTTGTGCTGGGGTGCAATTCTGTTGCCCCATGATGGGATCATAGTATAAAAATGCAACTCCATAAAAATCAAAATTTTCTTTTACTCTTACAGCGATCCATAGAATTTGGATGGAGAAACTCCATATCGCTTTTTAAATAGCGTACTAAAATGCTTTTCATCGGCAAATCCCGAAAGAAATGCAATGTCGGCGATATCATATTCTCGGGTATTCAAAAGAATCATCGAATACTCAAATTTTTTATTCAAGATATACTCTTTTGGCGATACAGAAAAATGTTGATAAAAATACTTGCGAAAAGTAACCTCGCTCATATAGAGCCGGGCCGCAAGCTGTTTAACCGTAAGGCTCGGATCCGACAAATGCTTCGCTATATATGTCTCGGTATCTCCAAGCATACACGGGTTGCGCGTTCCGTCTTCCTTTTCCTTGCGCAACTGTGCAAGAATCGAAAAGAAGATCCTGCTTTTTTGCAAGCCGCTTCCATGAGGATCGTTATTCACCGCCAATATTTCTCGGAACAAGGGCTCTATTTCTTTCCTGTTCGGGGGTGAACACAATTCGATCTCATGAAAATCATGATTGTATAACGCAAAATGAATGACGATACTGTGCTCGTTCTTTGAAGCCCTCCGATAGGCACAATCCTTTGGAAAGTACATCAAAGAACCATTTCCCACGCGAAAATGCTGCGTCGTCGTGGATATATCGGTATCCGCCTTAATACGGTATGACAGGGCGTGAAACGCACGCGCTCCTACATTATGTACATTATTATGATAAAACTCCAGCACATCAAAAATCTCAACCGCCAAATTTTCTTCTTCAAAGAACACCTTTGCCCACCTTCCTTTTCTTTATTGTATCAAACATCTTTCGAAAAGTCAACCTTTTCTTTGGAAAAAAACCTTTACAAAAGACTCGTTTCTTTGTATAATACCATCATCAAACGAGATAGGAGACAACCCTCATGAAAGAAAGATTGGAAGCATACCTCAAAGAAAGCGAGGCGACCTACCGTGAAAGAACCGAGCACGACATACAGCAAAACCGAAAAGGAAACTTTGAGCTAATCCTAATAGACCGCGAAGGAAAGCCTTTGGAAAACTGTGCCGTTACAGCAGAGCTTCTCTCCCTCGACTTCAATTTCGGTTGCAATATATTTATGCTTGGAGAATATGATTCTCTGGAGAAAAACAAACTCTACGAGGAAGAATTCACCTCATTATTTAACACAGCTACGCTTCCTCTCTACTGGGAAGGAACGGAGCCAAGAGAAGGATATCTGCGATACAAAAAAGGAACTCCTCACGATGTTTACCGCCGCCCTCCGCTGGAAGAAACCATCGAGTTTTGCGAAAAGAATCATCTTCGGATGAAAGGTCACCCCTTGTTCTGGCATGAATTCGTACCCGATTGGCTTCCCGATCGCTACGCAGATCTCAAGCCGCTTATCGAACGGCGCTTTGAAGAAATCGCAAGCATCTGTGGAGGGCGGGTAGAGGCATTTGATGTTGTGAACGAGCCCTCGCGAATTTATGATGTTCATATCCGCGACCGCAAAAGCGGCAGAAAGCATCTTGTTCCCGATGACAACTATTGCGAAGCACTATTTTATCTTGCGAAGCGTTATTTTCCCTCATCCAAATTAATACTCAACGATGTAACCGGAGCTGTTTTTGACGAATTCCGCGGAAAGTACAGCGGATTTTATCTACTGATTGAGAAATACTTAAATAAGGGTGTACCGATTGACGAAATCGGCTTCCAGTGTCATATCGCAGACGGTACACCAAATGCCTACAATACCGAGCGTATGTATGACATTCTGGACACCTACGCCACGCTTGGAAAATCAATCAATATATCCGAGATCAGTATTCCTTCAAGATTTGACGGTGTGGAAGATGAGGAATTTCAAGCACTTCTCGTAGAACGGCTCTATAAGACCTGCTTCTCGCACAAAGCCGTTTCGGGCATCACTTGGTGGAATCTCCCCGATGACGGAATCCACACAAGCAAACGTGTCGCAGCCGGAGAAAACTTACCCTCTACCGGGCTTCTGGCAAACGATTACCATGAAAAAACCGCATACAAGGTATTAAAAAAACTGATTACAAAGGATTGGAAAACCCACATCACCGTTCCAGTACAGAACGGAATCGTAAAATTCCGTGGGTTCTACGGGGATTATAGAATAACCGCAACACAAGACGGAAAGCAGTACGAATCAAATGTCCGCCTGCTTTCAGATATGTCCAATATCCATACAGTCAAAATGAAATGATGGTAAAATTGTACAAAAAAAGCAAGCGGTTGTTCAATACCTTTCCGGTAAAGAACAACCGCTTTTCCTTTTTTTGAGCTACCTTATTGAGACGGCCTCTTATTTATATGCCAGAGTAAAAATACAACCACATCATATACGCACTTCTTGGCTATTTGATTTACCGATGTTTATTCCTTTGTTTTCTCATCTTCCGCCTTTTTCTCCGTCAACAGTTTCTCAATTTGCGACTGTTTGGCAAGGATCGCGTTCACCTTATCGTAAAGATCCTCAATCATGATCTCGGTTTTCAGGTTGACCTTATAATCGTTTTCTGCACGGTGGCGGTCTTTTTCCTCCTGCCGGTTCTGACTCATCATAATCAGCGGTGCCTGAATGGCTGCCACACAGGACAAGACAAGATTCAGAAGAATAAACGGATACGGATCAAATGCTTTTGCCGCAAGAATTGTGTTGACGACCATCCACAGAATCAGCACGCCTGCAAACGAGAATATAAACGCCCAGCTGCCCGCAAATTTCGCAATGGCATCAGCTGCCCGTTGCCCGAGCGTGTATTTTTCCTTTTCTTTTTCGGGGCTGACAGAAACTTTACTGTTTGCCAATAGATTCAGAACTTCCTCATCCGTCATATCGTGGCGGATTTCCTCCAGCACTTCCTTCAACAATTTCCTGTTTTCTTTCATGATTGCTCCCCCTTTTTCAATAAATTTTATTCATCATCTGTTTGCGGCATTGTCCGCAAAAAGAAATCCGGGCCTTCGTTTTGAAACAGCAGAATCGCTACGCCGAACAGCAACTCGGCATGCCTTTCCGGATCGTCCAGCGGGATCAGGAAGTCATCCTGAATTCTTCCGATGCGGTACATAACCGTGTTGCGGTGGGTAAATAATGCGTCACAGGTTTTTTTGAGCGACCGGCTGTAAATCAGATATAAGTACAGTGTTTCGCAGTATTGTGTTTCTTTTTTTCGGTCGTGTTCGGCGAGTGCTCTAAGCTCCGGTGAGATAAGATCATCACGGGACTCCAGATTTTTCAAAAGCAATGGCGTCCTCAATTGCGCTACAGAACAGACATTTGTACCGTGATAATTGCTTCCCACAATCATATCCAACGCATCGTGTGCGGCACGGTAAAGCAACGGGAGGTCATACAAATTGCGAATCGCCTCTGAAACAATCACCTTCAAATCGAATTCTTTTGCCAATTCTGTGAATGTACCTACATCACTGTCTCTGTGCAAAAACAGAAATATGTCACCCTTATAGAGAAAGGGATGAGAATCCGGAAAGCGTTCACCGATTTCTTCTTTCAGGTGATGCGCCCCGAGATACTGATTGTGATAAGCGGTCAGATCCATCAATGCGAAAGCGGACGGGTGAAAGTCTGCAAGATAAGTGCCTACGGCTTGGAGTTGAAAATAGGAGGCAGACGGAAATCCCCCGTCAAGCA
Organism: uncultured Clostridia bacterium; assembly: GCA_945929845.1. Lineage (GTDB taxonomy): Bacteria > Bacillota > Clostridia > Oscillospirales > CAG-272 > CAMEON01. The sequence continues at coordinate 15,329 of CAMEON010000042.1, forward strand.
AATGCATCAGAATATCTTCGGCTGTTTCAAATGGCTTGTCCTGACGGCTTGTTTCGATAAATAGCTGTTTGGCGAGAATAAGATCAATTTGTCGCCAGATATCCGCTGGAATTTTCGGAAGATGGCCATCCGTGTCCACGCAGACAAGGTAGCCGAGTCGGACACCGGTACAGATGAGGGGTTCAAAGTGCCGGCGAAAGGGGCTTTCCTCCAATTTGAACATAACGGCACCGCCTTCACGGAGTGCCGGACTTTTGCTGATGACAGCACTCGCCTCATAGGTGATTGCGCCTTGCGAAACCGCACTGCGGAACAACGGGTCGGAAAAGTTGACCGGACAGAAATGCGCCACGACACGAAATGCATCGTCAAGTACAAGCAGAGGACAGTCCAGGTAAATGCCGACATCAAGCGCAAGTTGTTGCAAATCATCCTGTTCAAAAAACTCCGTGATCAAAGCGGTCATATCTCCGGACTGCCATTGCGGTTGAGTCAAGTCCTCACCTTCTTTCATGAGCTATTGTGCTGGAAGCACAACTGTTCTTGCGTTTATTATACCACAAAAACATTGTTTTTTCAAGAGAAAACGAGTATAATATGGGCGTAAAAAGAAAAAAGGAAATGGAGTGGTTCCGATGGGTGCTTTGACAATGTAGCCCAAAGGGCGAAGAGAAAGACGAAAACAGTGCGTTGATGCGGGCTGACCGCAGAACGCTGAAAATCAGAACAGTTGATATAAATGGAGGGATTCGTTATGGTACCGAGCATTTTTGGTGAGAATATGTTGGATGATTTCTTTGACAGCGGTTTCTTTGGCACACACAATCCGCTTTACGGAAAGAACGCAAGAAATCTGTTGAAGACCGATATTCGTGAGATGGATGACAGTTATGAATTGGCCGTTGATCTGCCGGGCTTCAAGAAGGATGAGATCAACCTTGATATCAAGGACGGGTATTTGACCGTCAGCGCAGAAAAAGGTCTTGACAAGAAGGAAGAGGACAAGAAAGGGCGCATTCTCCGTCAGGAGCGTTACGCAGGCGTGTGCTCGCGTAGCTTCTATGTAGGCAATGTAAAGCCTGAGGATGTCAAGGCAAAATACGAATCCGGTGTTCTGTCGGTGGTTTTGCCGAAGGTGGATCAGAAGAAGCTTGCTTCTTCCAGCAAAATTGCGATTGAATAATCCGCATACTTGTGGCTCCGGTATCTGTGAGAGCAGATGCCGGGGCCTTTTTGTGCTTTTGATACAGGTTTTAATCTGTTATTTCTGCATGAGTTTCTTCCCGATCACTATCATGCCGGAGAGTATTTCGCCAACCGACATTCCCATAAGCAGACCGGAAACAAAATGCATAACACCCGATCCGTCAATGGTAGCCGGAAATTGCATTTGTGTCAAAATAACGATATTCGCCATTTGAATTGTCTCCCTTATTCCACCGTCTCATTCCACTCCACCCCGTCCTCGTCGATCCGGATATCCGTACCGTTTATAGGTAAAATGGAATATTAGTGCCGCCCGCCGATTTATATACCGTAATCGTATCCCCGTGATGATTCAAAAGCTCCACCGCATCCGCTCCCGGATAGCTCGCTTCAACCTCATCTTTTCCGCCATTTCCCGTTTCGCCCTCGCCTCGCGTGACTCTTTCTACATCAATATAGATGTTGCCCTTTGCCTGCTGCCCCACGATGACGATTGCGTAGGGGCCGTCCAAAGGCGCCGTTACGCTGAATTCCGTCACGGTTCCGTCTCCCTGATAGAGCGCAGTCCCATCCGGCGCCGTGATCTTCATCTCCAGCGACCCTTGCACCGTCTCGAATATAATTTTGAGCGTGTCACCATGCTTCAGCTCCAGCGTGTGCGTGTCTGTGCAGTTCATGGTTTTGATATCTAACCGGTAGGAATCCGCATTCTTTATCCTGTTTCCCTCAAAGCTGGGTGCGCACCCGGCAAGGATCAGCAGGAGGGCGCAGACGGTCATGACGATGCCGAATAGTTTTTGCTGTTTCATAATGGTTTCCTTTCCGAATTCAGATTTGGTTTGATCGAACATGATTGCGTTGCTATTTCTTATCCATATTCATCCGAATCACATAAAAAAGGTTTGATAGCAATATACACGCCAATGCGATCACCAATGGCATCGTGGTCTCATTTCCATCGAAAATGCTGACGCACAGGAAGATTGCACCCGCTGCGATCAAACCTAAACTTGCTATGATGAAAAGTGTATTCAGTACTTTTTTCATTTTATTTTCTCCTTCCGATCGTTTTTAGAGAATGCGTCAAAATAGATGCGTTTTATGTGTGGCTACTTAACTTTACTTTCTTAATATCAAGCTGCATAAATCGTTCCTCCGGAATACCTTAATCACGATATATTTTCGCAATATTCATAATGACTGCTTGTTATCCGCAACAAATCTTTCTTCTTTATCGCCACCCAAGATAGCGGAATGTATGCCGCTTGTATTCTCGGTACGCCGTGCCGAATGCTTTCTCCAGATATCGTTCCTCCTGCAGAATTTGTAAATGTAGCATCACAATGGCAAACACCGTAAGCGGCACTATCAACAAATTACAGTACATCAGCATCATACCGATATACATGAGGTCAAAGCCGAGAAAAGCCGGATTGCGGCTGAATCGATAGATTCCGGATGTGATCAGCTCTGTGTGATCCTGGTCCGGGATACCCGCCCTCCAGCTATCCTTCATACAGAGAACGGAAAGGAGAAAGATCAAATCACCGAGCATCCCGGTGCAGAAGCCGGTAAAGCGCGCGTTTGTCGGGAGGCGGCTCAAGCCGAACGCTATGGACACAAGTTGTGTAATCACAACACCCAGCGTCGCAATGCTCATCAACAGTTCTACTGTTTGAATGGACTTTTCTTTTCGCTGTCTGATTTGCAGCGTCCGTATGCCGCGGCGCTTCTGCGCCAGCATCTTGACAAAATAAATGCCGTAAAACACCGCCAGCACAAAAAGAGCAAGCAGTGGATAAGAGATAACTTTTTCCACGGGATATTCCATCATGTAACTCCTGAAATGAATCTTGTTTTAGCCAAGAGCAAAACGTAAAGAGATATTTTTCTTTTTTCAATTCTTCCTTGTGGAGGTCACCCGGATAAACGGTACAAGCAGCAGAAGAAATACAAGAACAGAGCCTCCGAGCTGCCCATAAGACATCCACACATTTGATTCCGGCGGACAGGGATAAATTATCGTCACAGCCACACGGAATATCCAAAGCGCAAGCAAAAAACCGTAAATATAGAACGCTTCCGGGTTCTGCGCAAATACCTTTTTACCCCATAGAATGACGGTAAGGCTTAGCCCAGACAGCAAAAATGAAAAGCATAGGTTTACATAATTGATGGGGACCACCAACGTTTCATATGGTATATATGAGGCCCAGCCAAACATCCACGGCACTGTAAAGTGCCACAGCCCCACCAGCAGGCTTATTGTCGCTCCCATATAGTACATGATTTGGTACTTTTTCATCACTTTTCACCCGCCTTTCATGGCTTGTTCTCTCTGGCTTTTGCGTGCAGTCATCCGGAGCAGATAGATAAAATATGCCAGCAATACGATAAACTGTGCCGCGCCCAGAACAACCTCAAATTGCGCGGAGCCATCCCCGCTGATGAAGGAGCAGAAGTCATGCAAAGCGTGGAGCAGTACGCAGGGGATAATACTGCCGCTTTCCGCAAAAATCAGGGCAAATACCATTCCGTAGACCAGCGCGAAGCAGATTTGAAGAAGCGTCTCCCCAAGCTTCGCGCCGCCTGCCATATTCAGGATATGGCTGAACCCGAAAAGAATGGAGGAGATCATCATCGCCTTTACGGTGCCGTGCTTGAGCCACAGGCCACAGATAATGCCCCGAAAGAAAATTTCCTCCGCCATTCCGATGCCCAGCGTCAGAAACAGGTTGGCGAACAGAAAAGTCGCTCCAACCTTTAAATCGACTCCCGCCGCAAAGGGGGAGATGGCAATGAGCAACAGCGGCGAAAAATAAAGCATTCTCTTTGCCGCCCCTTTTTCCGCACTGCGAAATCCCAGCTTTGAGATTCCTTTGTATCGGATGATGGAATACGCCAATGTGATAGCAACAAGCCCCCAGATAACAGCGCCCCTGATCAGCGCGGAGGGAACGCCATCTATCCCCATGATCACAACGATCGCGCCCTGTGTGAAAAAGAATAGCAACAGCACAAACGTTGCCATAGCTGTTTTCAGTACGATTCTTTCTTTCTGTGTCATTTTGAGCCTCCTGTTTCGCTCTCTGCCATGCGCCCAAACATGGATTCTGTCAACGCGAGCTGTTTCCCGCAAAATCGGAAACTGCCTTTTTGATTTCTTCTCCGTGCCCTGTCAGCAAATGTCCGCCGCTTTCAAATGAAATGAACGTGCAATTCGGAAATCTTGACACCGCTCTCTCTGTTTCGGCGTAGCTTGCCAGCTTATCGTCTTTTGCGTGGAAAATCAGCGTGGGAACCTGCAAATCCTCAATCGGATACTCCCCAAAGCCCCTCGCCATATCGGGGTTGGTAACGGAAGCGTCCAGTATCACGCCGACTTTTCTGTCGTTTATGGGCAGCATACTGTAAATGGTGGACGGCTCCATCCCCATGATCGGCTCAAACATAGGGCTTAACAGGAACATGACGTAATCGTTGCACCAACGTTACCCCGTCCGGTGAAATCAGATGCACCCAATAATGGATTTTGCCCAATGGTGTCGAATATGTTCTCTCGTTCATACTTCCTCACTCTCCCTTTTTGCACCAATCCTTTTCTCCCAAGGAGAGGGCATAGGGATTCGCCCAATCCTCGGTGTCGTAGAAGGTGGCGGTCAATTCCCGCTGGTTGTAGACGCAGCTCCAGCAGGTCTTCTCCCCACCGTTCTCGCCGGGGAAGTTGCTCTGGGCCACAGCCGCCAGCGAGGCGCGTACTTCCTCGGCGGTCATCACGCCCTTTGCCGCATCCCGCCGCTGGGTGAGTGTGTTAAACCGCACATAGGACTGGCCGCTGCCGGAGGTGCCGTCATCCCCGTGGAGATAGAAGTTGGTCACCACTGGGGTGTCCGTCACCACCATCTCGCCGTTTTGCCACTCCACCGCCACGCTCCGCCCGGCAGCGTCGGAGAGGGAGAAGTGCTGGGCACGGCCCAGGGAAAAGTGCATATCATACTGCGAAAGCAATTCCAACGCTTCCTCTA